>CANJKM010000098.1 GCA_947474805.1 Caulobacterales bacterium
CTCGACCTTCCGGCGCTGCTCGGCAGAGAGCGAGCCATGGTGCAGGGCGATGGGCAGGCCGTCTTCGTTCATCTCCCACAGGGTCTGGAAGGCCAGTTCGGCCTGGAAGCGGGTGTTGACGAAGATCAGGGTGGTGCGGTGCTGTTTGAGCCGGTCATAGACCTCGGCCATGGCGTGCCGGGCGGTCCAGCCGGACCAGGGCGCTTCGGCCTCCGAGGCCAGCACCTCGACGATCGGCCGGGGGCCGGGTTCGCCCAGCACGAGGTCGGCCATGCCGCCGGGCTGGGAGGTGAGCCAGCGGCGCAGGATGTCCGGCTCATTGATCGTGGCCGAGAGGCCGGTTCGGCGAAGCTGGGGCGAGAAGCTCTGCAGGCGGGCGAGGCCGAGGCAAAGGAGGTCGCCGCGCTTGGAGCCGTGGATGGCGTGGATCTCGTCGATGATCACCGTCCTCAGTCCGGCGAAATAGGCGCGCGAGCCCTCCCAGGCGCAGAACAGGGCCAGCTGCTCGGGCGTGGTCAGAAGGATGTCCGGAGGCTTCAGTTTCTGCCGTTGGCGCTTGGCGACGCCGGTGTCGCCGGTGCGGCTCTCGATGCTGACCGGAAGCCCCATTTCGGACACCGGCGCGCCGAGATTCCGCTCGATATCGACGGCCAGGGCCTTGAGCGGCGAGATGTAGAGGGTGTGGACGCCGGGGGTGCGATCCGGCGTCTCGGAAAGTTCGATCAGGCTCGGCAGAAACCCGGCCAGTGTCTTGCCGCCGCCGGTCGGGGCGATCAGCAGGGCGTCCCGTCCGCGCCGGGCGGTCCGCACCATCTCCAGCTGATGCAGGCGCGGCCGCCAGCCCCGTCCGGCGAACCAGTCGGCGAACCGGGGCGGCAGCTCCAGCGGGGGAAGGCCAGCGTCGTCCATCGCTTCGCCTATAGCATGTTCCCGGTTCGTTTCGGTGATTGGGAATCAGCCCTTTCAAAACAAGCGTTTCTTAGGAAGTGACCCGTAAGTTGTCGCAAAGCTTGCCGGGGACCCGCTTTGCGCGACCGTTCGATACGAAGCCTCGCGGGCTTGCAGAACTCAGGTTCATCCAGCCGCGTGCTGAATCTCATGCGGCTGCACAAGCTGTCGAGCGACGCGCCGGAATACCGCGCCCAGCCCATGTTCAGAAACCCGATTTTGAACCGCGCCCTGTTCGTCAAACACCGGCTGCGCGAGAACGAGATCGAGCTGTTCGCCAACTACCGCACATCGGCCACCAAGATCCTGCTGCCCATCGACGGCGCGGATTTGAACTCGGGCGGGCATTCGACCTTCATCGGCCAGCGCGGCTATGAGGGCATCCTGCACGATCTGGTGGGTGAGGCGGGCGCCGAGGGCCTGAACGACCGCAAGACGCTGGAGGTGCTGGACCGCGTCCCCTCGCTCGACCCCTTCCTGCTGCGCGAGCAGCTCCGCCGCCACAGCCTCCACCCGGCGGCCTGCTATTTCGACATCTCCCCCGGCGACGCCCGCCGGATGTTCGCCTTCATGAACGACGAGCTGGGCGCCCTGGTGAAACTGTCGATGGGCTCGGGCGAGGGGTTCACCGCCTCAACCGCGGTCCTGGTGCAGAAGATCCTGTCGGACGCCGCGCCAGAGGACATGGAGCCGCTGCGCATGGTGCTGAGGCTCGACCGCCGGGACTTCCTGGAGGGTTTGTTCTGCTGGAAGGGCTTCCTCTATTACAAATGGCGGCTGGTCGAGATCATGATGGATCAGCCCCGCCTGCTGAGCGAGATCGCCCAGATCAGGCCGCTCGGGTTCGGCGAGCTCCCGGTCAAGGCCTATATCGCCGAGGCGCGGGACCGGATCATCAAGGCCATCCGCGCCTTCTGCCGTTCGGTCCAGGACGCGATCAAGGTCTATGACGACGCCTACGCCAAGCTGACCCAGGCCGGCGATCCGGGCGCCTTCCGCGAATTTCTCCTCGAAGCCCCGACCATGTTCATCAATCTCGGCGAGCGCCTGGGCGTGCTCGACCATGTCTCCAGCTTCTGGAGCCTGAGGTTCCGTGGCGCCGACAGCGGCGTGCATGCGCTCAGCTACGATGAGCTGATGGATATCTTCGTCGATTTCGAGGACAGCCTCGGCCTGAGCCAGGGCGGACTGACGGCCCAGTCCTGGGGGACGGGCGGGGCGCAGAGAGCCCTGGCCGGCTAGGTCAGTTCGTCAACTTGTCGGCCCGTCGCTTCTGGGCTACCGAGCAGAGGCTGTGAGCTGCCGGGCGAATGAAGAAACACACAAGAAATCTGCCGCTGCTTTTGCTTTCCGTTCGCGAGAAAGTTCGCCACGGTTTTCAGCCGATATTTCGGCAGTTCGGAATCACCGAGCAACAGTGGCGAATTCTAAGGCAACTTTACGAACGGCACGACATGGGCGTGACCCAGATCGCCGACGCCTGCCTGATCCTGGCCCCGTCCATCGTCGGCATCATCCCGCGCATGGAGGCGATGGGCCTGGTCGTGCGCAAGCCGGTGGCGGGCGACCGCCGCCGCGCCAACATCTCCCTGACGCCCAAGGGCACGGAGATGGTCGAGCAGATCCTGCCCAAGCTCTCGGTCATCTATCAGGAACTTGAGGACTCGCTGGGCAAGCCCCTGATGCAGGAGCTGTTCCGGGTGCTGGACGCGGTCGCCGACCGCCTGGCCGAGGTTCAGGCGGCGCCCGAGCAATAAACCTGCGTTCCCGTTCCGTTTCGCCTCGGCGCGGGCTATGACGGATGCATGGATTCTCCCGCCCTTCCCCCGGCGCTCGTCGTCCTGCCCGGGCCCCGCGCCGGCGTGGCCGACGCCGGCCCCGCCCGGGACCTGGGGAGAGACGCCGCCCGGACCCTGATGCGGGAAAGCCCGGCGCTGATCGCCCACGCGGGGCTGTCGGCCGCGCGGCTTGGCCTGCCGCCGCCGCCGCGATCGAGCCGCCTCTATGACGCGCTCGAACTCTACGCCTTTGTCCGCCCGGCCAAGTTCACCGCCCCCTCGGCCGCCGGCCTCGCCCGGGCCATGGGCCTGCCCGAGCCGGTCGGAGCCCCCGCCCAGGCGCAGGCCCTGCGCGAGGTCTGCCGCAGGTTGCTCGCCGAGCTGCCGCAGTTTTCCGACACCCAGCGCGACCTCGCCGTCGCCCAGGCCGAAACCATGGGACGGGCCGGCTGGGCCTGGGGCTCGCTGGTCTGCGCAGCGCTGGGACCGCCGACGCGGCCGTGGCGCGGTTCGGGCATGGACCCCTGGGCCCGCCTGACCGAGTGGGAGGACGAGGCGCCGCCCGGTCCCGCCGGGACGACGGTGATCACCGCCGAAGCGGCCGAGGCGCGGCTGGTGGAGCTTCTGGCGCGGGCCGGGCTCGACGAGGCCCGCACCGCCCAGGCGCGCTACGCCGGGGAGGCGGCCTTCGCCTTCCAGCCGCGCGAACGCGAGGGTCAGCCGCAGTTGATGCTGGCCGAGGCGGGCACGGGCGTCGGCAAGACCATGGGCTATCTCGCCCCCGCCTCTCTCTGGGCCGAGACCAATGGCGGGACGGCCTGGGTCTCGACCTATACCCGCGCCCTGCAGCGGCAGATCGAGCGCGAGAGCCACGCCCTCTATCCCGACCCCGCCATCCGGGCGCGCCGGGCGGTGGTGCGCAAGGGACGAGAGAACTACGTTTGCCTGCTGAATTTCCAGGAGCAGGCGCAGGCGGCCATGCTGGGGTCGGGCGATCTGATCGGGATGGCGCTGGCCTCGCGCTGGCTGGCCAACACCCGCGACGGCGACATGACCGGCGGCGACTTTCCGGCCTGGCTGCCGGGCCTGTTCTCGGTGGGGTCCGCCGCACAGGCCCATCCGATCAATCTGGTCGACCGGCGCGGCGAGTGCGTCCACGCCGCCTGCGCCCACTACCGCACCTGTTTCATCGAGAAGTCGGTGCGGGCCTCGCGCCGCGCCGATCTGGTGATCGCCAACCACGCCCTGGTCATGACCCAGGCCGCCTTCGACGGCGCGCGGGCCGCGCGGGGCGCCAAGCCGGACGGGGAGACCACGGCGCTGAAGCGGGTGGTGTTCGACGAGGGGCACCATCTGTTCGAGGCGGCCGACAGCGCCTTCTCCGCCTGTTTCTCCGGCCAGGAAGCGGCCGAGCTGCGCCGCTGGATCCGGGGGCCGGAGGGGCGGCGGCGAGGACGGGGGCTGGAGGCGCGGCTGGCCGACATGGTCGCCGACCGCGAGGACGCCAAGGACGCGCTGATCGCCGCAGTTCAGGCGGGCTCCAAGCTTCCGGGCGAGGGGTGGTCGGGCCGTATCGCCCCGCCGCCCGACTATGACGGCGAGCTGATCCCGGCCCAGCCGAATGGACCGATCGAGGTCTTCCTCGCCGCCGTGCTGGAGCAGATCCGTGCCCGGGCCGAGGGGCCGTCGGGCCGGGTCGAGGTGGGGCTGGAATGCCCCGCCACCCCTCCGACCGACGCCGTGCGCGAGGCCGCGCCCGCCGCCGCCGCCGCCATCGCCGCGATCGAGGCGCCGCTGCTGGCCCTGGCGCGCGGGCTGGAGGACATCCTCGACGACGAGACGGCCGAGCTCTCGACCGGCGAGCGGGCCAGGATCGAAGGGGCTATTCGCGGGCTCGATCGGCGGGCCCGCATGACCCTGCCGGCCTGGCGCACCATGTTGGCCAGGCTCGCGGGCGACGGCGCGGCCGATCCCCTGTTCGTCGACTGGTTCGACGCCACCTTCCACCACGGCCGGGTGGCGGACGCCGCCTATCGCCGCCACTGGGTCGACCCGACCGAGCCGCTGGAAGCCGCCGTGCTGCGCCCCGCCCACGGCGTGCTGGTGACCAGCGCCACCCTGTCCGATCCCGGCCATGAGGCGCCCTTCGCCCTGGCGGAGATGCGCACCGGCGCCGCCCGGCTGCAGGACGCGCCCAAGCTGCTCAAACTCGCCTCGCCCTTCGACTACGCCAACAACGCCAAGGCGCTGGTGGTGACCGATGTCGGCAAGGAGAACCCGCGCCAGATCGCCGCCGCCATGCGCGAACTGTTCCTGGCGGCGGGGGGAGGGGGTCTTGGCCTCTTCACCGCCATCCGGCGGTTGCGCGACGTGCATCAGAGGATCGCCGGACCCCTGGCCGAGAAGGGCCTCGCCCTCTACGCCCAGCACGTCGATCCGCTAGAGGTGGGCGCCCTGGTCGACATCTTCCGCGCCGAGGAGGACGCCTGCCTGCTCGGCACGGACGCGGTGCGCGACGGGGTGGACGTGCCCGGCCGGGCGCTGCGGCTGATCGTGTTCGACCGCATCCCCTGGCCGCGCCCGGACATATTGCACAAGGCACGGCGCGAGACCTTCGGCGGGCGCGGCTATGACGACGCCCTGGCCCGGGGCCGGATCTCCCAGGCTTTTGGCCGGCTGATCCGCAAGGCCGACGACAAGGGGGTGTTCGTCATGCTCGACGCCGCCGCGCCGACTCGGCTGTTCTCGGCCCTGCCCGAGGGGATCGAGCTGCAGCGCGTCAGCCTGGTCGAGGCGATCGAAACGGTGGCGGGATTTCTGGGCAAACCCGCGCTGTCGGGCGCGGTCGAGTGAAGCTTGCGTTTCAAAACACGCGGCGGCTTGCGGCGCGGCGGCCGAGGCATTAGCCCACCTTTCATGCGCCGCCTGATCCTCATGCGCCACGCCACCGCCGGCCCTTCGCTCGGCGAGGACCTGGCCCGAACCCTGACCGCCCAGGGCGTGCGCGAAGCCGCCGCCGCCGGCCGCGCCCTGGCCGCGCGCGGGCTCAATCCCGATGTGGTTCTGGTCTCGCCGGCCCGCCGCACCCAGGAAACCTGGGAGACGATGGCCGATCTGTTTCCCAATGCGCGGATGGAGACCCAGCTGCGCCTCTACGACGCCTCGGCCGATATCCTGATGGACGCCGCCGAGGACGAGATCGACGTCGAGACGGTGATGCTGATCGCCCACAATCCCGGCCTGCACCAGCTGGCCTACAACCTTTCGACCCGTGCGGCGCGGCCGGCGCCGCGCGACTTTCCCCCTGGCACGGCGGCTGTGTTCGGCTTTGAAGCCCGACGGCCGCGCTTTCCCACCCTGATCCTGCCAGGGGATACGGCTTGAGCTTGATCTACAAGATCCTGCCCGCGACCGAGTGGGCGGCGGCGGAGGCGGCTGGCGTGTTCACGGGGTCGGCGGTCGATCTGGCCGACGGCTATATCCATTTCTCCGATGCGTCCCAGGCGCGCGAGACGGCGGCCAAATGGTTTGTCGGCCAGACGGGCCTTTTGCTGGTCGCCTTCGAGGCGGAGGCGCTCGGATCGCGGCTGAAGTGGGAGCCCTCGCGCGGCGGCGCCCTCTTCCCCCACCTCCACGCGCCGCTTCCTGCTAAGCTGGCCCTCTGGGTCCGGCCGCTCGACCTCGACGAGGACGGCGTCCCGATCCTGGGAGAACTGGCATGAGCATGCTGCACGACATCGGCGCCCGGGCGCTGCACCTGCTCGATCCGGAGGACGCGCACACCGCCGCGATCAGGGGGCTGAAACGCGGCTGGGGCCCCAAGGCGCCGCTCGACGATCCGATGTTGCGCACCGTGGTCGCGGGCCTGCACCTGCCCAACCCCATTGGCCTCGCCGCCGGTTTCGATAAGAGCGCCGAGGTCCCCGACGCCATGCTGGCCGCAGGCTTCGGCTTCGTGGAATGCGGGACGGTCACGCCGATCCCGCAGGCGGGCAATCCGCGCCCGCGTCTGTTCCGCCTGACCCCCGACCGGGCGGTGATCAACCGGATGGGGCTGAACAACGACGGCATCGAAGCCTTCGCCGCCCGACTGCAGGGCCGTGAGCGGAAGGGGATCGTCGGCGCCAACCTTGGGGTCAACAAGGACTCCGACGACCGGGTGGCCGATTACATCATCTGCCTGAAGCGGCTCTGGGGGCTGTGCGACTACTTCACCATCAATGTCTCCTCGCCGAACACGCCCGGCTTGCGCGCCCTGCAGTCGAAGGAGGCGCTGGACGCCCTGTCAGGCCGCATCGCCCGCGCCCGTGAGGGCCTTGAGGGAACCACGCCGATCTTCCTGAAGATCGCCCCCGATCTGGAGCCGTTCGAGATCGAGGCCATCGTCGAGTCCGCCGTCGAGCACGGCTTCGACGGTCTGATCGTCTCCAACACCACCATCGCGCGGCCCGATACGCTCCAGTCCAAGCACGCGCGCGAGACCGGCGGCCTGTCGGGCGCGCCCCTGTTCGAGCGGTCGACCGAGGTGCTGAAACTGACCGCGCAGTGCGCCAAGGGTCGGCTCGCCCTGATCGGCGGCGGCGGCGTGTCGAGCGGGGCCCAGGCCTACGCCAAGCTCCGCGCGGGCGCCTCGGCGGTGCAGCTCTACAGCGCCATGGTCTATGGCGGGCCGGGCCTCGTGCAGCGGATCAAGCGCGAGCTCTGCGGCATCCTGCAGGAGAACGGCTACGCCACCGTGGCGGCGGCGGTGAAGCGCTAAGCCCTACTTCCCCGCCGGCCAGGGCGTGCCCTGATAGGCCTTGGTCACCGGCGCGAGGCCCTTGAAGTTGAACTTTTGGATGCGTTTCCCGTCGTAGGTTTCGGTCGTGTAGATGTTGCCCTTGGAGTCGGTGGCGATGTTGTGCACCCCGTGCCATTGGCCCGGCTGACGCCCGCCGTCGCCGAAGGCGGTCAGCTCCTCCAGCGTGTCGCGCCTCAGGATGTGGATCAGCGAATTCTCGCCGTCGGCGACATAGATGTAGGTCTGTTTCGGGTCGTTGGAGAAGGCGACGTCCCAGACCGAACCGGCGTTCATCGTCTTGTTCAGGATGTGGGTCTCCTTCACGAACTTGCCGTCCTTGGTGAAGACCTGCAGCCGGTCGCCCTGGCGGTCGCAGACATAGACGAGGCCGTCGTTGGAGAGGCTGACGCAGTGGACCGGGTTGCGGAACTGCCGCAGCGGCGGCCCGTTCGGGTCGTGCGGCGGGCCGCGGTCGGAGGGCTGGGAGGCGTTGGGGCCGCCCCGTTTCGGATCGGAGGCGCCCGGCGGCAGGGTATCGTCCGGCTTGTTTCCGTAGGCGGCCCAGATGCGCTTGAACTTGCCGGTGGTCGCGTCTAGCACCACGACGCGGTGATTGACGTAGCCGTCGGAGACATAGGCTTCGTTGGCGGCTTGATCGATCCAGACCTTGGTCGCCCGGCCAAAGCTCTCCATGTCGAGGCTGTTGGCGTCGGCGATCTTGCGGGTGGTCCCGGCCACGTCGCGGCCGACGGCGCTTTCATCTGGCCCCGACTTGCGGATCCGGGCGTCCTTCTTGCCGATCTGCGCCAGGAACTTGCCGTCCATCGTGTATTTCAGGATCTGGCTGTCGCCGCCGCCGCCGCCGGCCAGCCAGACGATGTTGGCCTTGTCGTCGACGGTGATGCCGTGCTCGGACTCCATCCAGGGATCGCCGGGTTTGGGGCTCCAGGCCTGAAGCAGATTGCCGGCCGCATCGAACTCCAGGACGCGCGGCGCGCTGGCGCAGCAGACGGGGCTGACGGGCGGGTTGGTCTCCAGCCCCTTGATGGTGTCGGGGTTGTTGGCCCGGTGGATCATCCAGACGTGGTCGCGGGAATCCACCCAGACCCCGACCGAGGAGCCCAGCACCCAGTGATTGGGCAGCGGCTTGGGCCAGAGGGGATCGACCTCGAAGCGCGGGGCCTGGACGGCCGGCGCGGCCTGGCTGGAGCCAAGGGCCAGGGCGAGCAGCCCCACGCCGATCGCGGCGCCGACGCCATGCTTGAGATTCAGTCTGGTCATGCCGGTCTCCCCTTGGGCGCTTCTTCGAGCGCCTCGCCTAGGAAGGAAACCTAAAACGAAATCGACGGCAGGGGCTAGTGGCCGCTCGATCCCTGGTCGTGACCGGACATCTGATAGCGGCGGCCGCAGTAGGGGCAGTCGACCGCCCCCTCCTCGCCGAGTTCAAGAAACACGCGGGGGTGGCCCAGGGCGCCGCCGCCGCCGTCGCAGGCGACGCGATGCTCGTGCACCGGGATGATTTCGGGCGGAGACAGAGTGGTCAAAGGACGCTGATCCTTGGCAATACGGGCGGCTGGCCCTACCTATCGCCCGGGTCGGGCGCGCGTCAACGAGGGGCGTTGCCGCCGCCTGCTGGATGCGCGACCTTATGGACCTGCCGACCTACGCCATCGAGGCCAAAGCCCTCGTCAAGACCTACCCCGCCACCAAGGCCGTGCCCGCCAAACAGGCGCTGAAGGGCGTCGACCTGAAGGTGGCCCGGGGGTCGATCTTCGGCCTGCTTGGTCCCAATGGCGCCGGGAAATCCACTTTCATCAACATTCTGGCCGGGCTGGTGAAGAAGACTTCCGGCGAGGTGAAGCTGTGGGGCGTCGACATCGACCAACATCCCCGCACCGCCCGCGCCGCCATCGGCGTGGTGCCCCAGGAGATCGCCGCCGACGTCTTTTTCACCCCGCGCGAAAGCCTGGAGGTGCAGGGCGGCCTCTATGGCGTTCCCCGTGGCGAGCGCCGCACCGACCAACTGCTGGCCGCGCTCGGGCTGACCGACAAGGCGGACGCCTATGTGCGCCAGCTCTCGGGCGGGATGAAGCGGCGGCTGATGGTGGCCAAGGCCATGGTCCATTCGCCGCCGATCCTGATCCTGGACGAGCCGACCGCCGGGGTGGACGTCGAGCTGCGCCGCCAGCTCTGGGAGTATGTGCGGGAGCTGAACCAGCTCGGCGTCACCATCGTCCTGACCACCCACTATCTGGAGGAGGCCGAGGCGCTGTGCGACACCATCGCCATCGTCAACCGCGGCGAGGTGGTGGCCTGCGAGCCCACCCGCACCCTGCTCGGCCGGCTCGACACCCGCGCGGTGGTGGTCACGCCGCAGGAACCCTTGGCCCACGCCCCCTCCCTCGTCGGGTTCGAAGGCCGGCTTCGCCCTGACGGACGGCTGGCGGTCAGCTTCAAGTCGGGCGCCGGCGGCGAGGTCGAGGCGGTGCTGGCGGCGGTGCGCGCCGCGGGGGTCGGGATCAAGGACCTGTCGACCGAGGAGCCGGATCTGGAGGACGTCTTCCTGGCCCTGACCTACGGCGATCCGAACGCGGCCGACCCGACGCGGGATTGAGATTGCGGGCGCTGGGCCCTTCCGTTAGGTTCCGCCCCGCTTAAGGCACCCGTAGCTCAGCTGGATAGAGCGTTGCCCTCCGAAGGCAAAGGTCACACGTTCGAATCGTGTCGGGTGCGCCAGCCTTTTCAATGATTTAAGGCGAATATTACCCTTAGCGGTGGGCTTCGGGCAGCACCGGGGTAGCACGGCGTTTATTCCGGCCGGTCCCATTGCCAACTATCGGCACCCCCACCCGGCCTTCGATCCCGGCGCCCGGGGTGCCGGATTCATACATATCGGCCGTACAAATGGGCTTAGGATTTAGCTCCGGGCAGCTAGGCTGCCACCAGCTTGGCCAGGAGGTCCCCGATGAAGCTCGGCTCGATAGCGTTAGCGGCGGCGGTGGCGCTGGCTCCAGCGGCTGGCATGGCGGCTAC
>CANJKM010000099.1 GCA_947474805.1 Caulobacterales bacterium
AACCTGCTCAGCCGGGGCAACAAGACGGCCCAGCTCTACGGGATTGTCCAAAACATGTTCGACAAGGCGCCGTCGGTGGTTCCGACCCAGGTGTCCCAGACCAACCCGGTCATCTACGACACCTTCGGCCGCCTGTACCGCGCGGGCGTCCGCTTCACCTTCTAGGGCGCGTCCCTTTCTAGGCGACAGGGCCGGCCGGGGTTTCGCCCCGGCCGGCCTTTTCTTTTGCTATGACATCGGCGACGGCGCGCCGCCGCCCACCCGAGGTCCCGAACGGATGGCTCCCAAGCCGCACTCCATCGACATCGTCGTCAGCGAGGTCGGCCCGCGCGACGGGCTGCAGAGCATCAGCCGGATCATGCCGACCGCCGCCAAGATCGGCTGGATCAAGGCCCTGGCCGCGGCCGGACTGTCCGAGATCGAGGTCGGCTCCTTCGTCTCGCCCAAACGCCTGCCCCAGATGGCCGACACCGGCGAGGTGGTGCGGGCGACCCGCGCCCTGGCCGGAGTCGATATCCTGGCCCTGGTCCCGAACCTGCACGGCGCCCAGGACGCGATCGCCGCCGGCGCCCATACCCTGACCATGCCGGTCTCGGCCTCCCGCGAGCACAGTCTGAAGAACATCGGCGTCACGCCCGAGGAGGCCGTGGCCAAGGTGGCGGAAGTCTGCGCCCTGCGCGACAGCCTGCCGGCGGGCGCACGCCCCGGCGTCGAGGTTGGCATATCCACCGCCTTCGGCTGCACCCTCGAGGGCGCCGTGCCGGAGGACCGGGTTCTCACCCTGGCGGTCGCGCTGGCCAGGGCGGGCGTGCAGTCGATCGGCCTGTCGGACACCTCGGGCTACGGAAACCCGGCCCAGGTGCGGCGTTTGTTTACGCGCCTGAAAGCCGAGATCGGGCCGCTCGCCGGGGCCGGCCACTTCCATAACACCCGCGGTCAGGGGCTGGCCAATGTGGTCGCCGCGCTGGAGGCGGGCGTCACCACCTTCGACGCCTCCCAGGGCGGGCTCGGCGGCTGTCCCTACGCCCCCGGCGCCACGGGCAATATAGTCACCGAGGACCTCGTCTTTATGCTGGAGGCCATGGGTCTGCGCACCGGGATCGACATCGCCGGACTTGTCGCCGCCCGCGAGCTGGTGAAGGCAGCGCTGCCGGGCGAGCCGCTCTACGGCCATATCCCCGACGCTGGTCTGCCCAAGGGCTTCACCCCAGCCGGCGGAGCGACCTGATGCGACGATCCCTGCCGCTAGCCGGCCTGCGCGTGGTCGAGTTCTCGCACATGGTGATGGGCCCGACCGCCGGCCTGATCCTGGCCGATCTCGGCGCCGACGTGATCAAGGTCGAACCGGTCGGCGAAGGCGACAAGACCCGCCGCCTTGGCGGGTCCGGCGCCGGCTACTTTCCGGCCTATAATCGCAACAAGCGCTCGCTGGCCGTCGACCTGAAGTCGCCCGAGGGCCAGGCGCTCGCGCGTCGGTTGGCGCTGAGCGCCGATATCGTGACCGAGAATTTCAGCCAGGGCGCGCTCGAAGGGCTCGGGCTCGGCGCCGCGGCGCTCAGGGCGGAGAACCCGCGGCTCATCTATTGCTCAATGAAGGGTTTCCTTACCGGCCCCTACCAGGACCGCGCCGCGCTCGACGAAGTGGTGCAGATGATGGGCGGCCTCGCCTTTATGACCGGCCCGCCCGGCCAACCGCTGCGGGCGGGCGCCTCGGTCAACGACGTGATGGGGGGCATGTTCGCCGTCATCGGCATCCTGGCCGCCCTGCACGAACGCGACCGCAGCGGCCAGGGCCAGACGGTGCGCAGCGGCCTCTATGAAAACAACGCCTTCCTGGTCGCCCAGCACATGGCCCAGGCGGTGGTCACCGGAACGCCCGCCGCCCCCATGCCGGTGCGTGTCTCAGCCTGGGCGATCTATGACGTCTTCGCCACCAGCGACGGTAGCCAGATCTTCGTGGCCGTGGTCTCCGACACTCAATGGGTCAAGTTCTGCGAGGCCTTCGCGCTCGGCGATCTCTTGGCCGACGAGAGCCTCGCCACCAACACCCGGAGGGTCGCGGCGCGGGACCGGCTGATCCCCCGCCTGCGCGCCCTGTTCCTGCAGCGCCCGCGAAGCGAGATCGAAGCCGCCTGCGAAACGGCCGGCCTGCCCTGCGCGCCGATCCGGAGACCGGACGAGCTGTTCGACGATCCGCATCTGAATCATCCCGGCGCGATGCTCACCCTCACCCTTCCAGGCGGTGTACCCCTCCCTCTGCCCGCTCTGCCGCTGGAGCTCGAAGGCGAGCGATTAGGCCTGCGCCGCGACCTGCCCGAACCTGGTGAGCACAGCCTGGCTGTGGTCGAGGAGCTTGGGCTGCGCCTTGAGGAGATCGACCGCCTGGTCGCTCTGGGCGTAATCAGTTTTCCGGCCTGATGCGCGAAACCCGTTAAGCCCCTCGCGTCCGGGCACGCGCCTCTGCCGTGCTCAGGCTCACCACTACCGAGATTGTCGCCACTGAGGAACCAGCGCCCCGGCCGCCTGACCGCGCGATTGCGGTGGCGTCGGCGGGGCTTCAATGGAAGACTTCGGCGGTCATTTGAGGCGCCGCGAGAGTGTCATGTTCCTGAGAAACGTCTGGTACGTCGCGGCCCAGGCCCACGAGCTCACCCAAGACAAAATGCTGGCCAGAAAACTCCTCGGCGAGGATCTGGTTCTCTATCGCGACGCCAGCGGCGCGCCCGTCGCCTTCCCCGACCGCTGCGTGCATCGCCTCGCGCCGCTGTCGGCGGGGCGGCTCGAAGGCGACCGGCTCCGTTGCATGTACCACGGTCTGCTGTTCGAGCCGTCCGGCCGTTGCGTCGACGTGCCCGGCCAGGAGCGGATCGGGCCCAATCTGAAGCTCAAGCCCTTCCCCGTCGTCGAGCGCCACAGGCTGGCCTGGATCTGGATGGGCGACCCGGCCCTGGCCGACCCCGCGCTGATCCCGGACGCCCACTGGCTGGAAGACCCGGCCTGGCGCGCCCTGCCCGGCTATGTCCACTACGAGCGGGCCAACTACGTCACGATTATGGATAACTTGCTGGACTTCTCCCACCTCGGCTATGTCCACGAGAACACGCTCGGCGGCGGCCGCGTCAGCGCCGAGGTGATCCCAAAACTCGAGCTGTTCGACTGGGGCCTGCGGGTCTCGCGATTCTACAGCGCCGTGCCCCTTCCCGCCTATTTGAAGAACCTCGCCAAATTCGAAGGTCCGATCGACCGCTGGCAGATCTATGAATGGCGGCTGGCGGGCAATCTCCTGACCATGGACTTCGGCTCAGCGCCCGCGGGCAAGGGCGCGCTGGAGGGGAACCGGCCGCCGGACGCCCTGGTGTTCCAGACCGTCCAGGCCCTGACGCCCGAGACCGAGGGCTCGACCCACTATTTCTGGCACGTGGCCAACGGCTTCAATCTCGACGATGCTTCGATCACCGCCGAACTTCACCGTCAGACCGACATCGCCTTCGCCGAAGATAAGTTCATAATCCAGGCCCAGCAGGCGGTGATCGACGCTCACCCGGACGAGAAGATGGTTGGCATCGCCGCCGACGCCGCCCTCAATCAGGGCCGCGCCATCCTCAAGCGGATGTTGTCCGCCGAAGCCGGAGCGGCGGCATGAGCCATGTCCTTCCCCTCCTCGCCGCCCTCACCGTCCTGGCGACCGCCAGCGCGGTCTCCGCCGCCCCGGTGCGGACCGAGATCGTCACAGCGCCGGCCGCCGGAACCGAATCCGTCGCCAGGAAGGGCGAACCCATCGCCTCGACAAGCGAGATGGAGACGATCGACGCGATTGTGACGACGGAGGCCTATACCGGCGGCGGCCTGACCGTGCCGCCGGGACGGCTGTCGCTGTGGCGGCGCTATCCCGACGGCCGGCTGTTCCAGGCCTTCGGCTCGCTGCACCGCGACGCGCCGCCGGGAGAGTCCACCCTGGTCGTCGGCGGCGTCTTCGTGCCGAACGATCCCGGCAAACCGCCCCAGCTTTACCGCATGGATATCCTCGGACCGGTCTTCTACGACGCGCCGGGCATCGCCTTCACCGAGACCGTCTACCAGCGCCACAACCTCGGCAGCACCAAGCGGGACCTCGTCTTCACCGGCCTGAGCGACGGCAAGGCCGGCTTTCTGATGCGCGAGTTCGAAGGCGACATGGTCCGCCCCGCGCGGACCGAGACCGCCAGCGTAGTCGTGGCGACCGGCGCGGAACTCCAGGCAGGCGGCGCGCGGCTTCGCATCCTGTCGGCTAGTGACGCGGACATCCACTATGTCGTGCTCACACCGCTTGATCCGGTTGTGGTGGCGCCGCAGATCATCCCGGACTACCCAGATCCGTCCGAGGATGAACCCGACGAGCGGCCGATCCGGCGCCCTTCAGTGTCTGAGCAGTCCATCTAAGCGCGCGACAACGGCCGGGGCCGAAGACGCCGCCCGCCGTTCTCCTTTGTTCCAACGCTCCTTTCCAGCTAGCCGCTTGAGCCCGATCGCCCTGCCCGAGTAAGGTCGCCTAAAGACCGGCTCGCCCCGCGAGGCGATGACGGGATGGGGGAAGACATGACAGCGACGACACGCGGTCCGGCCATGCGGCTGCTCAGCCAGCTCTGGTTCCAGGTCCTGGCCGCGACCATCGCCGGCATCCTGCTCGGCCACTTCCAGCCCGACCTCGGCGCCAAGATGAAGCCGCTCGGCGACGCATTCATCGCCCTGGTCCGGATGATCATCGCCCCGATCATCTTCTGCACTGTCGTCCACGGCGTGGCCGGCATGAACGACATGAAGAAGGTCGGGCGGGTGGCGCTGAAAGCGCTGATCTATTTCGAGGGGGTCACCACCCTCGCCCTCGTCATCTCGCTCGTTCTGGTCAACCTGTGGAAGCCAGGCGCCGGCATGAACGTCGACCTGGCCACGCTCGACGCCAGCGCGGTCGGAACCTATGTCGAACAGGCCAAGCACCAGACGCCGGTCGAATTTCTGCTGCATATCATCCCGACCACCTTCGCCGCGGCCTTCACCCAGCCCGACGTGCTGCAGGTGCTGTTCGTCTCCCTGCTCTTCTCCTTCGCCCTGATCGCCATCGGCCCGGCCTCCAAGCCGGTGTTCGAGGGGGTCGAGAAGCTCAGCCAGATATTCTTCAAGATCGTCGGCTTTATCATGTGGACCGCGCCTCTGGGCGCCTTCGGCTCCATCGCCTTCACCGTCGGGCGGTTCGGGGCCGCAAGCCTGCTGTCGCTCGGCAATCTGATCGCCGAGGCCTTCGTGGCCTGCCTAATCTTCACCGTCGTGGTGCTCGGCGGCATCGCCTGGGCCGTGGGCGTCAACCTCTGGCGGCTGATCGCCTACATCCGCGACGAGGTCGTGGTCGTCGCCGCGACCACCTCGACCGAAACCGTCCTGCCCCGGATCATCCAGAAGTTGAAGCGGCTGGGGTGCGAAGAGTCGGTCGTCGGCCTGGTCGTTCCGACGGGCTATAGCTTCAACCTCGACGGCACCTGCATCTATCTGGCGACCGTTACGGTCTTCCTCGCCCAGGCGACCAACACCCATCTCGACGTCGGCCAGCAGATCGGCCTCCTGGCCGTCCTGCTCCTGACCTCCAAAGGGGCGGCGGGCGTGGCCGGCGCGGCCTTCATCGTCCTCGCGGCGACCCTGGCCTCGCTTGGGACCATTCCGCTGGCTTCGATCGCCCTGGTGCTCGGCATCCACCGGATCCTGGCCGAGGGCATGACCTTCGTGAACCTGGTCGGCAACACCCTGGCGACCATCGTCGTCGCGCGCTGGGAAAGGGCAGTCGACCTGCCGACCCTGTTCGCCCAGGTCGGCCTGAAGAAGTCGCTGCCGAAAGCCTAGAGCGCGTCGGGCCAAGTGTGTGCGGTTCGCCGTCCGGGAGCGCTCTATGCCTATAGACGAAAGCCCCCTTTTAGCCGGTCAGTCGCCGTCTGACCCTAAAAGGCTCTAGGCGGCCTCGGGCAACTCTTCCGTGTCGATCTCGGCCTGGGTAGCCGCGTTGTAACGGGGTCCCACCACCGTCTTGGGATTGATCAGAGCGTCCAGCGTCGCCATCACCTCGGGCGTCAGCGACACCTCGAGCGCCCCGACATTCTCCTCCAGGTGATCCAGCTCCTTAGTTCCCGGGATCGGCACGATGTGAGGCGCGCGGTGCAGCAGCCAGGCCAGGGCCAGTTGGGCCGGCGTGCAACCCACTTCGGCCGCCACATCCTCGAACTCACCGAGCAGGACTAGGTTCTGCTTCCAGTTCTCGCCCTGGAACCGCGGCATGGCGCTGCGGATGTCCTTGCCCTCGAACTGTGAGTGAGCCCCAAGCTTTCCGGTCAGGAAGCCCCGGGCGACGGGCGAGAAGGCCACCAGCGTGGCGCCGATCTCGCGGCAGGCCTCAAGCACCGCCACCTCCGTATTGCGGGTCCATAGCGAATACTCGCTCTGCACCGCCGTGACCGGATGCACCGCGTGGGCGCGGCGCAGGGTGTCGGCCGAGACCTCCGACAGACCGATGGTCCTGATCTTGCCGGCCCCCACCAGGTCCGCCAGCGCGCCGGCGCTGTCCTCGATCGGAACCTTCCGGTCCAGGCGATGTAGAGAATAGAGGTCGATGACGTCGGTCTTGAGCCGCTGCAGGCTGTCATCGCAGGTGGCCTTGATCGTCTCGGGCCGCCCGTCGATCACCCGCACGCCGTTGACGCCGGTCATGCCGCACTTCGACGCCAGGGTGAACTCGCCGCGCCGGGAGGAGATGAATTTGCCGAGCGTCGTCTCGTTGTGGCCAAAGCCATAGAGGGCCGCGGTGTCGATGAAGTCGCAGCCGAGATCGAGCGCCCGGTTCAGCACCCGGTCCGCCTGCTCGTCCGAGACCGGCGGATTATAGGCGTGGCTCAGGCTCATGCAGCCAAAGCCGATGGACGAGACCTCGAACGGCCCGATCTTTCGGCGCTTCAGGCTCACAGCAGGCTCTTCTCGATCTTGTCGAGCGTCTGCATTGCCGACAGCGCCTGATGCACCGAGGCGTTGGGCTCACGCCCTTCCTTGATGGCGGCGAAGAACTCGCGGTCCTGCAGCTCGATCCCGTTCATCGAGACGTCGACCTTGGAGACGTCGATCGCCTTCTCATAGCCGTCAACCAGATCGTCGTAGCGAGCGATGTAGGTGTTGGTGTCGCCGATGTAGCGGAAGAAGGAGCCGAGCGGCCCGTTGTTGTTGAACGACAGGCTGAGGGTGCAGATCTTCCCCGACGGCGTCTTCATCTGGATCGACATGTCCATGGCGATGCCGAGCTCGGGGTGCATCGGCCCCTGAACGCCGCGCGCCACCGAACAGATCTCGCCGGTTTGGTACTGGAACAGGTCCACGGTGTGGCAGGCGTGGTGCCAGAGCAGGTGGTCGACCCAGCTGCGCGCCTGGCCCATGGCGTTCATATTGCTGCGGCGGAAGAAGTAGGTCTGCACATCCATCTGCTGGATGTTGAACTCGCCCGCCTTGATCTTGTTGTGAACGTACTGGTGGCTCGGGTTGAAGCGCCGGGTGTGGCCGGCCATGGCCACCAGGCCGGTCTTCTTCTGCACGTCGCAGATCCATTCCGCATCGGCCAGGGTGTCGGCCATCGGGATCTCGACCATAACGTGCTTGCCCGCCTCCATGGCCTGAGTGGCCTGTTTGGCGTGGATCTGGGTCGGGGTGGTCAGGATCACCGCCTCGACGCCCGGCTGGGCCAGGGCCTCGGCGAAGTCGGTGGTCCAGTGCGGAATGCCGTACTTCTTGGCGACTTCCTCGGTGGTGCCGGGGCTGCCGCCCGCCAGCGAGACCACTTCGATCCCCGGGATGTTCTTGATCGCGTCGAGGTGCTTTTGGCCAAAGGCGCCTTGGCCGGCCATTACGATCTTCATGGTCTGTCGTCCTTAAGCGTTGTCGAGCACGATATGGCCGACTGCGGTGTTCGAGGCGGGCACATGGTAGAAGCGGCGCAGCGGGGTGACGTGGTCGTTCAGCGCGCCGCGCATGATCAGCCACATGATCAGCTCCACGCCCTCGGCCCCACACTCGCGCATATATTCGAGGTGGGACTTAGCGGCGAGCTGCTCGGGATCCTCGACCAGCAGGTCGAGGAATTTATTGTCGAACTCGGCGTTGATCAGGCCGGCGCGCGGGCCGTGAATCTGGTGGGACATGCCGCCGGTCCCGAAGATCATCACCTTCAGGTCCTTGGGATAGCTCTCCACCGCCCGGCGGATCGCCTTGCCGAGGTTGAAGCAGCGGCGCGCGGTCGGCGGCGGGTACTGCAGCACATTCACCGCCAGCGGCACGACCTTCACCGGCCATTCGTCCGGCTGGCCGAACATCAGCGACATGGGCACGGTGAGGCCGTGGTCGACGTCCATCTTGTTGACGAGCGTCATGTCGAACTCGTCGAGCACCAGCGACTGGGCCAGATGAGCCGCGAACTCCGGATCGTTCTTGACCACCGGAACCGGACGCGGGCCCCAGCCCTCGTCGGCGGGCTTGAACTCAGCGGCGGTGCCCAGCACGAAGGTCGGGATCATCTCCAGCGAGAAGGCCGAGGCGTGGTCGTTGTAGACCAGGATGACGACGTCAGGCTTCTCCTCGGCGATCCATGTCTTGGACCACTCATAGCCCTCGAAGATCGGCGCCCAGTAGGGCTCCTTGGTCTTGCCAAGGTCGATGGCCGCGCCGATGGCGGGCACGTGGCTGGTGGCCACGCCTGCGGTAATCCTAGCCACGGTGCATTTCCCACTCTTCTTTTGTCCGCGCGCCGACAGGCGAGCGGCCGCCCTTGAGCATCATTTCGGCATAATCCGGCTGCGTCATGCCGGTCATGGTCGCCGCCAGGAACTGGAAGGACTTGCCGTCGTTCGCGCCAATCTTGGAGACGAAGAAGATATTGCCGCCAAGCTCCAGCATCCGGTTGTAGTCGCGGGCGATCACCGCCTCGCGCTGTTCGTCGGTCATCTGCCATTCGGCCAGATAGGCCCGCTCGTCGGCTTTGAACCGTTCGCGGTTCTCCGGTTTCATCAGCGACATGGCGAACTGGTTCAGCCAGAAGCCGCGCCGCGAGGCGTCGGCGTCGAACACATAGGTGCCCGGGATGTCATAATCTTCGGCCATCTCAGCTCCAGTAGAGGCGCATGGGGTTGTCGATCAGCAGCTTCTTCTGCAGCGCCTCGGTTTCGGCGATGCGCGGCACGAAGTCTGTGACCACCCCGTCGTCGGGCATATGGGTCTTCAGGTTCGGGTGCGGCCAGTCGGTGCCCCAGATCACCCGGTCGGAGAACCGCTCGACCAGATATTTGGCGTAGGGAACCACGTCGTCATAGGGGGGACCCTGCTTGGACAGCCGGTCCGGGCAGGTGGTCTTGCACCAGTAGTTGGGGTTCTTGTCCATCAGCTCGACCAGCTTCTGGAAGTCGGGATGGTCCACGCCCTTGGTCACGTCGGGCGTGCCCATATGGTCGATGATCACCGGGGTGCGGGTCAGGCTGTTGAAGAAGTCCCAGCGCTCATAGAGGTCGGCCGGCTCGAAATAGATCACGAGGTGCCAGCCCAGCGGCGCGATCCGGTCGATGATGGCGTCGTAATAGTCCTTGGGCTTTGGGTCGGCCAGGCGACGGACGAAGTTGAATCGCGCGCCCTTAACCCCCGCCTCGGTCATTTCCTTCAGGTCTGCGTCCGAGGTGTCGGGGCGGACCGTCGCCACGCCCTTGGCCCGACCGTTCGACTTGTTCAGCGCGTCGACCAGGGCGCGGTTATCCGAGCCGTGGCAGGTCGCCTGGACGATGACGTTCTTGTCGAACCCGATGAAGTCGCGCAGGGCGAACAGCTGCTCGGCGGTCGCGTCGCACGGCGTGTATTTGCGCTCAGGCGCGTAGGGAAAGACGTCCCCGGGGCCGAAAACGTGACAGTGTGCGTCGACCGCGCCCGGCGGAGGCCGGAACTTGGGCTTCGACGGGTTGGGGTGGAAGGGACGCCAACCAGCATCCATCTGGAACTTGGTCATGGCCGGGTGATTATAAGATAATCTCGCCGCTGTCGAACGGGGTTGAACCATTCAGAACAGGCCTGGCCGCGACAAGTCGACAGGGGGCTCGGGCCGCGCGGCGGGACCGGACGACTGCGTCATCCTTGGCGTCTCCCTATCCAGCCCAGGCAAGGTGCTGTGGCCCGCCGCCGACGGCGCGCCCGAAACGACCAAGCGCGACCTCGCCCTCTATTACGAGGCCATGGGCGAGGCGATCCTGCCCCACATCAGGGGCCGCCCCTGCTCGATCATTCGCTGCCCGGAAGGGATTGGCGAGCCCGGCTTCTTCCAGCGGCATCTCGGCGAGGGCGCCTCCGCCCTGCTCACCGCCGCCGCCGTCTCCGGCGACCAGGCCCCCTAT
>CANJKM010000100.1 GCA_947474805.1 Caulobacterales bacterium
CGTATTCCTTGCCGGCGAAGATCACCAGCGGGCGGCTCTCGGCGCGGTAGCGCATGGCGGCGTCATAGATCGCCATCACGTCGCCCGAGGGATAGTGCTTTGTCACACCGCCCTCGATCTCCGGCGTCATCTTGTTGCGGATGCGGATGTTGGCGAAGGTGCCGCGCATCATCACTTCGTGGTTCCCGCGGCGCGCGCCGTAGGAGTTGAAGTCGAGCGGGTCGACGCCGTGCTCGATCAGATACTGGCCGGCGGGGCTGGTCTTGCGGATCGAGCCGGCGGGCGAGATGTGGTCGGTGGTGATCGAGTCGCCGAAGATGCCGAGGATGGCCGCGCCCTGGATGTCGGTGACTTCCTTCGGGGTCATGGTCAGGCCCTCGAAATAGGGCGGGTTCTGGACGTAGGTGCTGTCGTCTTCCCAGGCGAAGGTCTGGCCCGTGCCGGTCTTGACGCCCTGCCAGTGTTTGTCGCCGGTGAAGACGTCCGAATAGCGCTTGGAGAACAGCGAGGCGGTGATGACCTTGCGCTGGATGGCGGCCACTTCCTCATTGGTCGGCCAGATGTCGCGCAGATAGACGGGCTGGCCGTCCTTGCCGACGCCGAGCGGCTCGGTGGTGATGTCCAGCTGCATGGTGCCGGCGATGGCGTAGGCCACGACCAGCGGCGGCGAGGCCAGATAGTTGGCCCGGACGTCGGGGTTCACCCGGCCTTCGAAGTTGCGGTTGCCCGACAGGACCGAGCAGGCCACGAGGTCGCCGGCGTTGATGGTGTCGGCGATCGGCTGGGGCACGGGGCCCGAGTTGCCGATGCAGGTGGTGCAGCCGTAACCCACCAGGTTGAAGCCCATGGCGTCCAGGTCGCCCTGCAGCTTGGCCTTGACCAGATAGTCGGTGACCACCTGCGAGCCGGGGGCCAGCGAGGTCTTCACCCAGGGCTTGGACTTCAGGCCCTTGGCGCGGGCCTTCTGCGCCACCAGGCCCGCGGCGATCAGCACGCCGGGGTTGGAGGTGTTGGTGCAGGAGGTGATGGCCGCGATGACCACATCGCCGTGGCCGAGGTCGTATTTGGCGCCCTTGACCGGCAGGCGGGCGTTCTCGGACCCGGCCTTGCCGAATTCCGTGCCCAGCGCCGTCTTGAAGGCCGAGGCGGCGTCCGACAGCAGCACCTTGTCCTGGGGACGCTTGGGGCCGGCCAGCGACGGCAGGACAGTCGACATGTCGAGTTCGAGCGTGTCGGTGAAGACCGGCTCGGGAGTGTCCTCGCCGACCCACATGCCCTGGGCCTTGGCGTAGGCCTCGACCAGGGCGACCTGGGCGGCGTCGCGGCCGGTGTCCTTGAGGTAGGAGATGGTCGCCGGCGAAACCGGGAAGAAGCCGCAGGTGGCGCCGTATTCGGGGGCCATATTGGCGATGGTGGCCTGGTCTTCCAGGGTCAGGTTCAGCAGGCCCGCGCCGAAGAATTCAACGAACTTGCCGACGACGCCCTTCTTGCGGAGCATCTGGACGACGGTCAGCACCAGGTCGGTGGCGGTCACGCCTTCCGGCAGCTTGCCGGTCAGTTTGAAGCCGATGACCTCGGGGATCAGCATCGGGATCGGCTGGCCCAGCATCACGGCCTCGGCCTCGATCCCGCCCACGCCCCAGCCCAGCACGGCCAGGCCGTTGATCATGGTGGTGTGGCTGTCGGTGCCGACCACGGTGTCGGGATAGGCGACGTTGTCCTTGCCTTCCTTGTTGGTCCAGACGGTCTTGGCCAGATACTCCAGGTTCACCTGGTGGCAGATGCCGGTGCCGGGGGGCACGACGCGGAAGTCCTGAAAGGCCGAGGAGCCCCAGCGCAGGAAGCGGTAACGCTCGCCGTTGCGCTCATATTCCTTGTTGACGTTCTGCTCGGCCGATTTGGAGGTGCCGAACTCGTCGACCATCACCGAGTGGTCGATCACGAGATCGACCGGGTTCAAGGGATTGATCTTGGCCGGGTCGGCGCCGAGCGCCTGCATGGCGTCGCGCATGGCGGCCAAGTCGACCACGGCCGGAACGCCGGTGAAGTCCTGCATCAGAACCCGCGCCGGGCGGAAGGAAATCTCATGCTCGACCGAGCCGCGGTTGTCGGCCCAGGCGGCCACGGCCTTCAGGTCATCGGCGCTGACCGTCGGCCCTTCGTTGCGCAGAAGGTTCTCCAAGAGCACCTTCATCGACACCGGCAGGCGCGAAATGCCGGAAAGACTGGCTTCCTCAGCGGCCGGGAGGCTGTAATAGACATACTTGGCTTTGCCGACCGCAAGCTCGCGGCGGGTGTTGAGGCTGTCGATGGACGGCATGGATCAAGATCTCCGGATACGCCGCCCTACAGTCGGTCCCCACCCCAGGGAACGGGAGCGCGCGCCGGGCCGGACACACAGCGTCCGACCAAGCGCCGCGATCACCCCGCGCGGCTGGGTGTCTTTAGCCCCGCTCGCGCCGCGCGTCCATGCGCCGAAGCTGTCGCGGACCGCGCATCCCGATGATTAGCCGGCTGGAGATCGAAAACCTGGCGCTGGACCGCGGCGGTCGCCGGCTGTTCGAGGGCCTGTCCCTGCAGGTTTCCGCCGGCGAGGCCGTCGCCCTGACCGGCGACAACGGCGCGGGCAAAACCAGCCTGCTGCGCGCTGTCGCGGGCCTGTTGCGCCCATCGGCCGGCCTGATCGATTTCTTTGGCGCTTCCGGGGTCCTCGACCCCGAGGAGGCGCGCTCGGAGGGGCTGCACCTGGTCGGCCACTACGACGGGCTGAAGGGCGGCCGCACCGCCGGCGAGGAGCTGTCCTTCTGGTCGGCCTGGACCGGCGGCGCGCCCGAAGCGGCGCTCGAGGCTCTAGACCTGATTCCACTCCTGGGACTTGAGGTGCGCAAACTCTCCGCGGGGCAACGTCGCCGCCTCGCCCTGGCCCGGCTGGTCGCCAGCCCCCGCGCGCTCTGGCTTCTCGACGAGCCCCTGGCCCCGCTCGACGCCCGCATGCGTACCCGGCTCGGCGAATTGATGACGGCGCACGTCAAAGGCGGCGGGATGATCCTGGCCGCCGTCCACGACCCCCTGCCGATTCCGGCCCGTGAGGCGAGGGTCGGCGCATGAGCGCGCGCAAGAACCCGTTGGCGGCCCTGTTTAAGCGCGAGCTGGCCCTGGCCTGGGGCAAGGGCGGCGGCGCCCTCTACGCCTGCGCCTTCTACGCCGGAGTTGCCACCTTGCTGCCTCTGGCCTCCGGGCCCGCGCCGGAGAAGCTCGGCGCGGTCGCCCCCGGCGCGGCCTTCGTAGCACTGGCCCTCTCCTCCCTGCTTTCGCTGGAGCGTCTCTTCGAACGGGATTTCGAGGATGGCGGGCTCGACCTCCTGGCGCTGGGCTCAGCGCCGCTCGAGCTGGTCGCGGCGATCAAGTGCCTGGCTCAATGGCTCGCCGCCGGGGCGCCTCTGGCTCTGTTGTCGCCGGTCATCGCGGTGGCGCTCGGCGCCTCGCCCGCCTTGATTCCGTTGATTCTTGTGACCTCGCTCGCGGCCGGGCTTGGCTTCGCCTTTGTCGGAGGGGTAGGCGCGGCGCTGGCCATCGGCGCGCGCCGGGGCGGAGTGCTGGTGGCGGTGATCGTCCTGCCGCTGTTCACGCCGCCGGTGATCTTCGGGGCAGGCGCCGTGGACGCACTCAACTCCGGCCTCGACTGGACCGGCGGCCTGATGCTGCTCCTCGCCTACTGCCTCTGCGCCGTGGCCCTGGCCCCTTTCGCCATGGCGGCGGGGGTGCGCAACGCGATCAGCTAGACGAAGGCGCCGAGCAAAAAGATGCCGACGGTGATCGCGAAGGCGAAGGTCCAGAGCGTCGAGCGCAGCGCCGGCAGGTCACCGAGATAGGCGGCGCCGTAGAGAACCCGCAAAACGACCCAGGCAATGGCCAGGCCGTCCAGATAATCGCGCCCGCCACCGAGCTGCCAAGCGATCAGCACCGCCGCCGCGAACGGCGGGAAGGCCTCGAAGGCGTTCATCTGCGCGCCGTGCGCCCGCTTCCTGAAGCCTTCAGCCCAGACGGCTTCGTTGCGCGGATTGTGGTTGGAATAGTTGCCCCCCGCCTTGGCCAGGACGGCGAAGGGATAGGGCAAGAGAGCCGCGATCAGAATGCACCAGTGGGCGGCGGTCATGGAGGTCTCCAGGGCCAGCGATCGGCTCGCCAACAAGCCATGAAGCGTGGCCTTAGGCTAGACCCTCCCCTCCGCGATCCGGATTTGCCACACTGCCCCCATGATCCGTCTGTTCGCCGCCGTGGCGATTCCTCCCGAGATCGCCCAGGGCCTGGTCTGGCGCCAGACTGGCCTGCCGGGCGCGCGCTGGCGAACAGTCGACCAGCTACACATCACTCTGCGTTTCTTCGGCGACGTCCCGCCCGTTACCGCCGAGGATCTGGACCTCGAGCTACAGCGAATCTTCGTCAAACCCTTCGACCTCGTCCTCGCCGGGGCTGGCTCCTTCGGCGAGGGCTGGCGGATCGACGCCCTCTGGGCCGGGGTCGAGCCCTCGGAATCGCTGGAGCGGCTGCACGCCCGCTGCGAGACCGCCGCCCGCAAGGTGCATATCAAGGCCGACAGCCGCCGCTACACACCCCACGTCACCCTGGCCTATATGGGCCAGGCGCCGGAGCCGAAGGTCGCGGCCTGGATCGCCGAGCACAATCTCTTGAAATCACCGCCCTTCCGGGTCGACCGCTTCGGCCTCTATTCCAGTGTCCTAAGCCCCTCGGGCTCACAGTATCACCTCGAACGGGAATATCGCCTCGCATGACCCCCACCCGCCGCCCGCGCCGCAGCGTCCTCTTCCTGCCCGCTTCCAATCCCAAGCTGATCGACAAGGCGCGCACCCTGGCCTGCGACGTGGTCTGCCTCGATCTGGAGGACGCGGTCGGCCCCGCCGACAAACAGGCCGCGCGGGAGGCCGCCCTGGCCGCCGCCGCGGAAGGCTTCGGGGGCCGCGAGGTGGTCATCCGGGTCAACCGCCTCGACACCCCCTGGGGCGCCGACGACCTCGCCGCCGTCTCGGGCTCGAAGGGTCTCGACGCTGTGCTCGTCCCCAAGGTCGACGACGGCGGCGACGTGGCCCGCTATGACGCCCGCCTTTCCCATGCCCCGGATACCCTCGCCCTCTGGACCATGGTCGAGACCCCACGCGCCATCCTGCGGCTCGACGACCTCGCCGGCGCCGCGCGCACTTCACGCCTTGCGGCCCTGGTGCTGGGGACCAACGACCTCGCCACGGGGCTCAAGGCCCGCGTCTCGCCCGGCCGCGCCGTCCTGGTCCCCGCTCTGTTCACTACCGTCGCCGCCGCCCGCAGCCACGGCCTCTTCGCAATCGATTCCGTCTACAACGCCTTCAAGGATACGGCCGGCTTCGAGGCCGAGGCGATCCAGGGCCGCGACCATGGTTTCGACGGCAAGTCCTGCATCCATCCTGATCAGCTCGAAGCCGCCAACCGCGCCTTCGCCCCCTCGGCGGCGGAGCTGGAGGAGGCCCGCGCGGTGGTCGCCGCCTTCCAGGCCCCGGAGAACCAGGGCAAGGGCGCGATCAGGCTCGGCGGCAAAATGGTCGAACGGATGCACCTGGTCGACGCAGAGGCGCTGCTGATCCTCGCGGATAAGCTGAACGCCCACTGAATAGAGGGTTTGGGTCTTCGTTAACGGGTGAGTTGTAGTGTTTTACGGCTGACCTCGGAGAACCGATGATCCTCGCCGTCCTCGACGCCCGCGCCGCCTGCCCTCGCCTCGCGGCCGCCCTGCTCTCCCCGATCCTGGGCGAGCCGATGATCTGGCGCCAGATCGAGCGCGTTCGCCGCGCCCGCACCGTCTCCAAGCTTGAAGTCCTGCTCACCGACCAGGCCCGTGACGACAACCTGGCCGGATTTCTCCTCGGCAGGGGCGTCGCCGTCCGCCGCGACGACCAGATCGACGACCCGGCCCTCTGGGGCTCGACACACGTCGCGCTGCTCACCGCCGACCAGCCGCTGATCGATCCGCACATGATCGACGAGACCGCCGCTCTCGCCATGCGCGCCGGCGCGGCCATCACCTTCGGCGGCGACCAGGTCGAGGTTGTCTCGGTCGAGGCCTTCGTCAAGGACCTGAAAAAGCCCGAGGCCCACTTGCCGGGCGACTTCCCCGATTGGCGGGTGCGGACGGCCGAGGACTTCACCTTCGTCCGCGCCGTCTTCCAAGCCCTGCACGCGGACGACCCCGAGTTCGGGACCGAGGAAATCCTGGAACTGATCGAGCGACGGCACGATCTCGCTCCCGCCGGGCCCGCCAAGGTCGCCGTCGCGGCTTAGTGGTTCGCGCTGACCTGATCGGCGAGGCCTAGCCCGCCGTAACCATCCCGCCCTCGACCGTCACCGGCCAGGGCTGAAGCCGGTCGCCTGCGCAGGGGCCGGCGATGCAGGCGCCGTCCTCAATCCTGAACAGCGCCCCGTGGGCCGAGCAGATGATCAGGTCGCCCGCCCGGGTCAGATAGCGGCCGATCATGTCGCCGAGCGGAGAGCCGGCGTGAGGGCACTGGTCGAGATAGCCGCGCACACACTCGCCATTCCTGACCACGAAACCCGACCACAACCGGTCGCCCTCGCGGTAGTCGAAGCCCTTGGCGCCCGGATCCGCGATCTCCTCCAGCCGGCAGAGCGGGGTCCCCGGCGCGGGCCGGCCAATCTCGTCTGTCACCGCCCGCTCATTCGCCGATTGACCCCACGACCAGGGTGAAGGCTCGCACGGTCGAGCTCTCGAACACCCCCTCGGTCTGGTAGGGATCTGCGTCGGCGAAGGCCTGGGCCTCGGCCAGGGTCTGGGTCTCCAGGATCAACATCGAGCCGACCATGCCGCCCGCCTCGTCGAGGAAGGGGCCGCCGAGCCGCACGATGCTCCGGTTGGCGGCGATATGGGCCTGGTGCGCAGGCCGCGTCTTCAACCGCAGCTCCAGATTGTCGGGCTTGTCGAGGCAGGTCAGCACAAAGAGCGGCATCTTATCGTTCCGTTTTGAGAGGGCGGGCCAGGAGCCCTTCGATGGCTTGGTCAACGCCGGCGCGGCCGGACAGCATGGCCGCCACCGCTGAGCAGATGGGGGTTTCGACGCCGAGGCGGCGGGCCAGGGTCTCGACCGCCGGCGCGGAGGCTACGCCTTCGGCCACACTGAGCTTGCCGGCCAGGGCCGAGGCCAGGCTCTCGCCCCGCCCCAACGCCAGGCCGACGCTCATGTTGCGCGACTGCGGGCTGGAGCAGGTGAGCACAAGGTCGCCGAGGCCGCACAGGCCCGCCAGCGTCTCCTGCCGGGCGCCAAGCGCTACCGCCAGACGGGTCATCTCGGCGAAACCGCGGGTGATGACGGCCGCATGGGCAGAGCGTCCGAGGCCCCGTCCCTCGACCACGCCGCAGGCGATGGCCAGTACATTCTTCACCGCCCCGCCGGCCTCGGCCCCGATCAGGTCATCGCCGAAATAGGGGCGGAAGCTTGGGGTGGCGATGGCGCGGGCGATCCGCTCGGCGCATTCCTGATCGCCGCAGGCCAGGGTCACCGCCACCGGAAGGCCGCGCGCCGCCTCGCCGGCGAAGCTCGGGCCAGACAGCACCGAGGGTTGTACCTGGGGAAGAGTCTCGGCCAGGACGGCGGTCATCAGCTTGAGGGAGCCCTGCTCAACCCCCTTGGCGCACAGGGTCACTGGCAGACCGGGCCGCGAAAAGGGGGCGAAGGCGGTCAGCACCCCCCGCATATGCTGGGCCGGCGGTACGGCCAGGATCAGGTCCAACCCCTTCAACGCGGCCATGTCGGTCGAGGCGCGGATCGAGGGATCGAGCTTGATCCCCGGTAGGAAGCTCGGATTGGCGTGTTCGCGGTTGACCGCCTCGGCCACGTCCGGTTCGTGCGACCAGAGGGTCACCTTGCGCCCGGCCCGCGCGCAGACCTGGGCCAGGGCCGTGCCCCAGGCCCCCGAGCCCAACACCCCGACCGTCTCGATTTCGCTCATGCCTTGGCGCCCTTGCGGCCGATCTTGTGGGTGGGGTTTGCGTCGGCCGAAGCCTGGTCCAGCGGCCAGCGCGGGCGGGCGGGAGCGTTCAGCCCGTCGGTTAGACCCAGCGCCAGGCGCTCAGCGCCGGCCAGGGCGATCATCGCCGCATTGTCGGTGCAATAGGCCAGGGGCGGGGCCTTGAAAGCGAAGCCTTGCCGGGTGGCAGCAGCCTGCAACCGGGCCCGCACCGTCCCGTTGGCGGCGACCCCGCCGGCGACAACGAACAGCCGGGCCGAGGCGGGACGGCCGGCGGCGTACAGCCCCATCGCCCGCTCGGCGCGGTCGGAGAGCTGGTCGGCGATGGCGGTCTGGACCGCGGCGGCGAGGTCGCGCCGCTGCTGCTCGCTCGTGATCCCTTCGGCCAGCCGCGCGGCGGCGGTCTTCAGGCCGGAGAAGGAGAAGTCGCAGTCCTTCCGCCCGAGGAGCATCCGGGGAAGGGTGAAGTTCGAGGCGTCGCCGTCCCGCGCCAATTTCTCCAGCGCCGGGCCGCCGGGGTAGGGCAAGCCCAGGGTCTTGGCGATCTTGTCGAAAGCCTCGCCGGCGGCGTCGTCGATGGTGGTCCCGAGCCTGGTGCAGGCGCCCACACCTTCGACGGCAAGGAGCTGGCAATGGCCGCCCGAGACCAGCAGCAGGAGGAAGGGATAGGGCGCGTCCTCGGTGAGCCGCACCGACAGGGCGTGGCCCTCAAGATGATTGACCGCGACCAGCGGGAGGCCCCGCGCCAACGAGATCGCCTTGGCCGCCGACAATCCGACCATGACTCCGCCCACCAGGCCCGGCCCGGCGGTGGCGGCGACGCCCGAAACCCCCGCGAAACCCAGCCCTGCTTCGGCAAGCGCCTGTTCGATGGTCGCGTCTATGGTCTCGACATGGCTCCTGGCCGCGATCTCCGGCACCACCCCGCCATAGGGGGCGTGCTCGGCCGTCTGGCTGGCGACGACGGAGGATAGAACCTCGGCCCGGCCGTCCGTCAGACGCACCACGGCGGCGGCGGTCTCGTCGCAGCTGGTCTCGATGCCGAGGACGGTGAGGGCGCCGTTCATGGCTTCGTCTCTAACACGTCGCCTTCCCCGAAAAGAAGCAGAGCCCTATACGGCACAGGATGAAGCCTATCGTTCGCATCGGCGCGCGCGCCTCCAAACTGTCCCAGGCCCAGTCGCGCCTGATGCAGGCCCAGATCGTCGCCACCCTCGGCTATGCGCCTGAGCAGGCCGAGGAGGTCGCACCCCTGATCCTGATCACCACCACCGGCGACCGCATCCAGGACCGCCGCCTGATGGAGGCCGGCGGCAAGGGCCTCTTCACCAAGGAGATCGAGGAAGCGCTGGCCGACGGCCGCGTCGACGTCGCCATCCATTCGCTGAAGGACGTGCCCGCCGAGGATCCGCCCGGCCTGACCCTGGCCTGTTTCCCAGAGCGCGAGGACGTGCGCGACGTGATCGTCTCGCTGACCTGCGAACGGTTCGAGGACCTGCCGCCCGGGGCCCGGCTCGGCACCGCCAGCCTGCGCCGCCAAGCGCAATCTCTGCACCGCCGCTCCGACCTCGAGATCGTCATGATGCGGGGCAATGTCGACACCCGTCTACGCAAGCTCGAAGAGGGCGAGGCCGACGCCATTATGCTGGCCATGTCCGGCCTGAAGCGGCTGGGGCTGGAAGGCCGCGCCGCCGAAGCGATCGACCCTTACGAGTGCCCGCCCGCCCCCGGCCAGGGCGCGCTGGCCCTGCAGACCCGTGTTGGCGACGCCGGTCAGGACTGGCTGAAATCGCTCGATCACCAGGACACCCGCCTCTGCATCGCCGCCGAGCGCGGGGCGATGGCGGCGCTGGAGGGCTCCTGCCGCACCGCCATCGGCGCCCACGCCCGCATCGAGGGCGGACGGCTGGCCCTGGTCGTCGAAGCCCTGACGCCGGACGGCGCCCTACGCTGGCGCCGCGAGGGCCTGGCCCCCGCCACCAGCGAAGAGAAGGTCCGCGGCCTCGGCCTGCAGCTCGGCCAGGCCATCCGCGACGAGGCCGGCGACAAGTTGGTGGTGTGATGCGGATCTGGGTCACACGCGCGGAGCCGGGCGCCGCGCGCACCTCCGCCCGCCTGAAGGCCCTTGGCCACCAACCTCTGGTCGGCCCGCTGCTCTTCGTCCGTGATGTCGAGAGCGCCTCGCCGCCGCCCTTCGCCGCCCTGGCCTTCACCAGCGCCAACGGCGCCGCCGCCTTCGCCCGCCGGGACCCCGAGCGCGGTAAGCCCGTCTTCACGGTCGGCGACACCACCGCCCTGGCCGCGCGCCAGGCGGGCTACAGCGACGTCCGGTCC
>CANJKM010000101.1 GCA_947474805.1 Caulobacterales bacterium
CATCATCTTGTTCTCACATGTGCCGAAGTTTGCCGGAGGCGTCCGGCTTGTTCCGGTTGTTCTCCTCGCAGACATACTCGGCGAAGCGCAGGTTCGGGTCCCACTTATACTGAGAGCGCGCGGTATAAGGCTTGGAGTAGGTCCGGTCGTCGAACAGGGTGTAGGTGTTCTCGATCAGGTCCGGGGCGCGTTTAACGATGCGTTCGATGACCCGCATTGAACTCGACTTCGGCCTGCCTTCCTCATCCACCATGGTGTAGCCGTTCAGGCCCGTGGTCTCGACGACCAGCACATCGCCTTCCCAGTGGCCGCGCGAGTAGCCGAGGTAGCTCGGCTTGAAGTCGGCCGGCATGGGTCGGTCGTCCAGGTGGATTACGCGGAAGCTGTGCATCACCTCGATCCCGATGACGATCTCGTTCGGCGTCTGGACGATGTCGAGCGGGTAGGGCGTCGGCAGAACGCGCGGCACGCCCGAGGCCAGACAGTTGGCGTTCGGATCAAAGAGGGGATCGCCGCGGGCTTCCGCCGCCGAGCGGTTCAGGAAGAACTCCTTCGCCCAGGGCAGGAAGGGCGTCTCGCTTCCGTCGAGCGGACGGATGGTCCGGAAAAAGGTCTGCGGGCTCCAGACGCCGGAGATGTTCGGCACGGTGTCCGGCACCGTGATGTCGCGGCGCGCGGGGTCTCCGGTCAGGACAGTGCCCTCCGGATCGGCGGGGCCTCTGTTCTGCGCCTGGGCGAGAGCGGGAGAGGCGGCCAGAACGGCGGCCGCCAACAGAAGCTTTCCTGCCCAGGCCTCATATCGGTGTGTCATCCCATCTCCTCCTGACCGACGGTCATATGAATTCGGGGGCATTCAGGGGCGATCGGCGGGCCCATCAGCGTCGGAGCGTTCCAGGTCCCAGGCTTCCTCGCCCGCGGCGGGCTGGTGCGCAGCCGAGTCGCGAGCCGGGGAAACGAGCGCCGGAGAAGCCGCTTAGGTCCACCGTCCCCTCGGCCGCCGTTGGCGACCGGCGGTCGGGAGGCGCCATCTTCCTGCCCTTTGTTCTTCTTTGTTGAGCATTGTTATGCGACATAACAAAGAAGCCACAAGCGCTATTTTTCCTTGGCGCCGGCGTCTCTGATCAGCAGGGCCCGGAGCTCGTGCTTGAGCACCTTTCCCGCGCCGTTGCGCGGCAGCGCCTCCAGTTGGGAGAACCGGCGCGGATGCTTGTAGCGGGCCAATACGCCGTTGAACGCGGCGAGGACCGTTTCGGGGTCGAGGGTCTCGCCCGGCCGCGCCACGACAGCCAGGTGACCGACCTCGCCCCAGGTGTCGTCAGGGACCCCCACTACGGCGTGTTCGGCGATCAGCGGATGGCCCGCGAGAACGGCTTCCACTTCGGCCGGATAGACGTTCTCCCCACCCGAAATGAACATGTCCTTGCGGCGGTCGATCAGCCAGTAATAGCCCTGGGCGTCGACGCGAGCGATGTCGCCCGTCCGGAACCAGCCGTCGGCGGTGAAGGCGTCTGCGGTCTCGACGGGGCGTCGCCAGTAGCCTGAGGTGACGCCGTGGCCCTTGAGTTGGAGCTCGCCGGCGGTCCCGTCCGGACAGGGCCGGTCCTGCAGATCGGCGACGCGTCCCTGCATCAGGGGGGAGGCGAAGCCGACGGACCCCAGCCGGCCAGGGTTGGTCTCGCGCCGCGCCGGCATGCCGAAGATGGTGCCGGCCTCGGTCATGCCAAAGCCGTTCACCAGCACGACCCCGTCGTCGATCCAGGCCTTGATGGCCTCGGCCGGGTTCGGGGCGCCGCCGGTGAAGAGTCCCGTCAGCTTGCGGAGGCTCGCAGGGTCGAAGTTGGACGCCGCTCGGAGCGAGGTGGCCATCTGCGGCACGCAGAAATAGTGAGTCACGCCGAGCGCGGGATCGGTAAGCCGGTCGAGCGTCCGCTCCGGAACGAAGCCATCCGATACCAGGATGGTCCCGCCCGCCTGGAGATAGGGGCGGACGTTGGCCACGATGCCGAGGGTATGAAACATCGGCGCGTCGCCCAGGACTGCGGAGTCCTGGTTGACGTCGTAGAGGAGGACCGACGCAGCGCCGCTAGCGGAGAGGTTGCGCTCGCTGAGCTGCACGCCCTTCGGCCGGCCAGAGGTTCCCGACGTGTAAAGGATGAGGGCGGGGGGGTCCGGGTCGATCGCGACGGCCGGCGCCGGCTCGGCGCGCGCGATGGCGTCCAGCAGCTCGTCGATGGCCTCGAACGGTCCTCGCACGCTCGGGACCACCCCATCGGTGAAGGCCAGCGCCGGTTCGGCGTCCTCCATCAGAGCCTCGATCTCCCCGGCGGACAGCCGCCAGTTGAGGGGAACGAAGATCGCGCCGATCCGGGAGCAGGCCAGATGCAGGATGATCAGCTCCGCCCTGTTCTTCGACAAAGCCGCCACGCGGGCGCCGGCTATCGCGCCACGGGCCAGCAACATGCCGGCGCAGCGGGCCACGGTGTCGTCGAACGCGGCGTAGGACCAAGAGCCCCCGTGCGTCAGATCGCGGATCGCCAGCTTCTCTGGGCGGTACCGTGCGTGGAAGCCGAGATTGTCGATGGGGTCCAAGGTCAACCCGTTTGCTCGGAGCTCTTCTCGTCGATGAACTGGCGGATGCCTTCCTTGCGGCCGTCGTTGTCGAAGCTGTTTGCGGCCTCCTGGGCGCGGACCAGATAGTCCTCGGCGTTCTCATAGGTCATCTCGCGCACGCGGCGCACCGCGTCCTTGGTGGCCTTGAGCGCGACCGGGTTCTTGGTGAGCAGCACCTTGGCGAGTTCGGTGACGCGCGCCTTCAGCCCCGCCAGCGGAACGGCTTCGTTGACCAGCCGCCACTCGGCGGCCTTGGCGCCGCCGATCATCTCGCCTGTCAGGGCGTGGTACATGGCGTCCCGCATGGGGACGAGGTCGGCGACCACCTTGGTGGCGCCGCCGCCCGGCAGGATGCCCCAATTGATCTCCGACAGCCCGAACTTGGCCTCCTCGGCCGCGATGGCGAGGTCGCAGGCGTAGAGCGGGCCGTAGCCGCCGCCGAAGCACCAGCCGTTGACCATGGCGATGGTCGGCTTCTGGTACCAGCGCAGCCGCTTCCACCAAGCGTAGGCTTCGCGCTGGGCCGCGCGGGTGGCGCCCAGACCCTTGGCCTCGTTCTCGCGGAAGTATTCCTTCAGGTCCATGCCGGCCGACCAGGCGTCGCCCTCGCCGGAAAGGACTAGAACGCCGACGTCCGGTCGAAACTCCAGCTCGTCCAGGACTTCCAACATACGACGGTTCAGAGCTGGGCTCATCGCATTGCGCTTATCGGGCCGGTTGAAGCTGACCCAGGCGATGCGGTCTTCGACGTGGAATTTGACGGTGGAAGTCATGGTCGATCCTTGGAGGGCGGGCGAGTCGGACGCGGGGGGTTAACCGTCCGCCCGTGCGGGGCGTCCTGCGCCCATCAGGTTCGAGAGGAAGACGGCGCCGATGCCCGCCAGCGAGATGAGCGGAATGAGCACCAGAAGCACGGTTTCGGGCGCGGCCCCGCCGGCGAGCAGGGCGCCGGCCAAGAGGGGGCCCACGGCGGACCCGATCCGGCCCGCCGCGACGGCGCTGCCCACGCCGGTCCCGCGCACGGCGGTGGGATAGTTGGCGGGGGCCAGGGCGTAGAGCAGGGCCTGGGTCATCGACATGGTCCAGCCGACGACGCCGCCGACGATCAGCGAGATGCCGATCACCGCCGGGGCGAGGGCGAGCAGAACCAGGCCGAGGGCGGCGGTGACGAAGGAGATCAGCACCACGGTCCGCAGGCGCATCCTGTCCATCAGCACCCCGGTCATCAGGCTGGCGACCGCGCCGAACACATTGAAGGACATCTGCACCAGCGAGGCTTCCGGACGGCTGAGGCCGCGGCCGACCAGCAGGGTGGGGAGCCAGTTGAGCAGGATATACATGGTCAGCAGCGACAGGAAGAAAGCGGTCCAGAGGATCAGGGTGCGGGCCATGCGGCCTTCCTGGAACAGGGCGAACACGAAGCCCTGCCGATCGGTCGAGGCCTTGACGGCCTTGGCGGCCTTCAACTGCGCCGACTCCTTCAGGAAAAGGACCATCAGCGGCACGGTGACCAGCGGCGCGATGCCGCCGATGGCGAAGACCAGCTGCCAGTTGTCCACCGCGCCGACGAGGCTCATCAGGCTGACCAGGGATCCGCCGGTGGGCATGCCCGCGTAAAGGAGCCCCAGCATGGTGTTCTTCACCTTGGGGCTAGCGCTTTCGGAAACCAGGGCGAGCAGATTGGGCAGGGCGCCGCCCAGACCGACGCCGGTCAGGAAGCGGAAGAGCATCAGCGCCGAGATGCTCGGCGCCAGGGCGTTGCCGATCGACATCAGGCCGAAGATGGCGATCGAGGCGATCAGCACGGCCTTACGGCCGAACCGGTCCGATAGCCGCCCGCCGATCCCGGCGCCGATCAGTAGGCCGAAGGTGCTCATGCTGAAAAAGAGCCCGAGCTGCTCGGGCTCCATGTGGAACGCCGGTCCCAGCTTGGGCGCGGCCACACCGGCGGCCTGAAGGTCGAAGCCCTCGAATACGGCGACCATGAAGCACAGGGCCATGGTGAGGACGGAGGTCTTGGAGACGCTAGGCGCGCCGGCGGTTTCGGTCATGTTCTGCTCTTTCTTCACCGGGCGCGGACCACGCAGTTCGGGGCGTTCGCCAGCAGCGGGGCGGCCAGGCTTGGGGCCGCGACCAACAGTCTCGCGAGTGGGTCGCAGGAGCGTCGCATCATCCTAGGTTCCTCGTCTGGTCTTATTGTTGCTTTTAGCAAGACGGTAAAATCCGGGGGCGTTCAAGGCGGCCGCCGATCGGCAGGCCCGGTAAAGGCCTCGAAGCCGATCCAGCTCCGCTGGCCTAACGCGCCATCTGACTCCCTTACCACATGGGCGCAGCGCTGCCAATATGGCTATGTGATATAACTTTTTACGGTGATTAGGCCGGGCCGCCGTCTCTCGGCCCGCCCCCGAACATCCGGGTTGAAGCCGGCCGGCGTCAAGGAAGCCGGGGTTCCAAAACCCCGCTGACGCGCTCTAGCGCAGCTTATCCAGCAACCCGATCAGGACCGCGTATTCGTCCTCGCCGAGCTGGCGTTTGAGATGGGCCGTGTGCTGGTCGTGGATGGCGTGCAGCCCGACCATGAAGCCCTTGCCGGTGGCGGTGAGCATCAGGACATTGGCCCGGCGGTCCTGAGGGTCGGGCGTGCGCGAAACAAGGCCGCGCTGAACCAGGGAATCGATCCGGTCGACCAGGTTGGGCTGCTGGACGCCGAGCGCCATGGCCAGCTCCGACTGCCGGCAGCGCCGGTTCTTCTCGATCAGGATCAGGGCCGAATAGAGCACCGGATTGATCTCGATCGCGCTGAAGCGCGTGACGAAGTCCCGAAAGACATATTGTTGGGCCAGCCGCAGGCGGAAGCCGAGTGTGTTCTCAAGCCCGGCCATGTCCAAAGGCCGCTCGCTCGACGCCGAGGCGCCCGAGCGTCGGGCCGCTGCGATGTCATCCGCCATATGCCGACTACTCCCAGCCAGAGCGCGCCGGAAGCGCGAAGTCTGCTTTTTGAACCCTACACATCCTTACACGCGGACTGTAAGCGCCGCCGGCCCGTTCGTCACCTCCGGCAAAGCGCCATGGCGCCGCCGCCGGGCCCCGAGCGGTCCCTTCCTAAAGGCTTCCAGGGGTGAGATACCGGACGGCATGAGGCTGCTGCTCAATATCCTGTGGTTCGTTCTGGGCGGGTGGGTGTCCATGCTGCTCTGGGGGCTGGCCGGGGTCCTGCTGGCGATCACCATCGTCGGCCTGCCCTGGACGCGGGCGGCGTTCCGGATCGCCGGCTTTTCCGCCGTCCCCTTTGGACGCCACGTGGTTCCGAGCCAGCTGGCGCCGGGCGGGCGGAGCGGGGGCGAGGCGATCGATGGCCTGCTGAACGTCGTGTGGTTTCTGCTCGCGGGCTGGTGGCTGGCCCTTCACCACCTGGTCCTGGCTTTCCTGCTGATCTGCACCATCATCGGCATTCCGTTCGCGATTCAGCATTTCAAGCTGGCGATGATCTCGCTGGCGCCGGTCGGAACGCGGGTCGTCGGGCTCTAGGAGACCGGCTCCGATTGGCCCGGTTGGCGACGGGCAGAATAGGGAAGGGAAGGCCATGACCATTTTCGGTGTCGCCCTGCTGGCGATCTGCACTCTCGCGGGGGTCCTGCTCGGGGACCTCCTGGGCGCTGCCCTGCATGTGAAGTCCAACGTCGGCGGCGTCGGTTTGGCCATGGCCCTCCTGATCGCCGCCCGCATCTGGCTCGACCGGACCGGAAAGCTTTCGGGCGGGGTCAAGCTCGGGGTCGAATTCTGGGGCTCGCTCTACATCCCCATCGTGGTGGCGATGGCCGCGCAGCAGAACGTCATCGGCGCCATCTCCGGCGGCCCGATCGTGGTGATCGCGGCGGTCGCGACCGCGCTGCTCTGCCTCGCCTCGGTCGCTCTGCTGGGCCGGCTGGGCGGAGGACGGCGAGGCCTTCCCTCGGCCAATGAGGATCACGCCGAACGCACCCTCTCCGGCGACCCGAGCTAGCGGCCGATGGAAAAGATCTTCACCCATCTGTTCGTCGAGAACGGCCTCGTCGCCGCCTTCGCCATGGTCGGCGTGGTGATGTGGTTCTCCTATGTCCTGTCCAAGCGCCTGACCTTCGGCCGCATCCACGGCTCGGCCATCGCCATCGTGATCGGGCTTGCTCTGGCCTATGTCGGCGGCCGCCTGACCGGGGGCCAGAAGGGGCTGGCCGACCTGCCGCTGTTCGCCGGGATCGGGCTGATGGGCGGCGGCATGCTGCGCGACTTCGCCATCGTCGCCACCGCCTTCGAGGTCAATGTGAAGGAGGCGAAGAAGGCCGGCGGGATCGGGGCCATCGCCCTCCTGCTCGGCACCGTCATTCCCTTCGTCGTCGGCGCCCTGGTGGCGCGGGCGTTCGGCTATACCGACGCGGTGTCGATGGCGACGATCGGCGCCGGGGCCACCACCTATATCGTCGGCCCCGTGACCGGGGCGGCGCTCGGCGCCAGTTCGCCGGTCATGGCACTGTCGATCGCGACGGGCGTGTTCAAGGCGGTGCTTGTGATGGTCGGCACGCCCTTCGTGGCCCGCTTCATCGGGCTCGACAATCCGCGCACGGCGATGATCTTCGGCGGGCTGATGGGCACGGTCAGCGGGGTCACCGGCGGCCTCGCCGCGACCGACCCCAAGCTTGTCCCCTACGGCGCCCTGACCGCCACCTTCCACTCCGGCCTCGGCTGCCTCCTGGCCCCCTCGGTGCTCTATCTGGCGCTGCGGGCCATCGTCGGCGGCTGATCCTAGGCGAGCCCAATGACCCTTCCCACCGTCTCTCCCCAGGACGTACGCCTGGCCCTGCTCGTGCGGCGCGAGGTCGCCATCCTCGACCTGCGCGGGGAGGACGCCTACGCCCAGGCCCACCCCCTGTTCGCCGCCTCCCTACCGCTCGGCCGGCTGGAGCTGGAGGCGCTCGACCGCATCCCGCGCCCCGGCACGCCCATCGTCCTCTACGACGCGGGAGAAGGGCTGGTCGCCCCGGCCGCCGAACGGCTGGCGCGGCTGGGCTATATCGATGTCCGCGCGCTCGAGGGCGGTTTGGACGGCTGGCGCGCGGCGGGGTTCGAGCTGTTCCGCGACGTCAATTCGGCCAGCAAGGCGTTCGGCGAACTAGTCGATGCGCGCCGCCACACCCCCTCCATCCCGGCGCCCGAGGCCCGGGCCCTGATCGAGACCGAGCCCAACCTCGTTGTCCTCGACGCCCGCCGGTTCGAGGAATACCGGACCATGAGCATCCCCCGCGGCGTCAGCGTGCCGGGGGCCGAGCTCGTCCTGCGCGCCGCCGAACTGGCGCCCGATCCTTCGACCACCATCGTCATCAATTGCGCCGGGCGGACCCGCAGCATCATCGGGGCCCAGTCGCTTATCAACGCGGGGGTGCCCAACCCGGTCATGGCGCTGCGCAACGGCACGATCGGCTGGTCGCTGGCGGGCCAGACGCTCGACCACGGCCAGGAGCGGCGGTTCAGGGAGCCGACGCCGCAGAGGGCGGCTGAGGCGCGGGCGCGGGCGCGCGATGTCGCCTATCGCGCGGGCGTCATCCGGCTGACGGCCAGGGAGCTCGCTCTGCTCGGCCGGGCCAGCGACCGCACCCTCTATCGCTTCGACGTCCGCACGCCCGAGGAGTTCGCCGCCGGTCATCTGAAGGGATTCCGCAGCGCGCCGGGCGGCCAGCTGGTGCAGGAGACGGACGTCTTCGCCCCGGTGCGCGGGGCCCGCATCGTGCTCGCCGACGATCGGGGCGCGCGCGCCGACATGACCGCCTCCTGGCTCGCCCAGATGGGGTGGGAGGTCTATGTGCTCGACGGGTTCGAGGGACCTTTGGAGACCGGCCCCTGGCGTGCGTCCCTGCCGCCCCCGCCAAGCCATGAGACGATTACGGCGGGCGAGCTGGAGGCCCTGCTGGAAAAGGGCGAGGCGCTGGTGCTCGATCTGGCCCAGAGCCCGGCCTTCGCGCGGGGCCATGTGCCGGGCGCCTGGTTCGCCACCCGCGAAGGGCTGGCGCGGGCGCTGAAGGGGGCGCCTGAGACCGATGTCGTGGTCCTGACCTCGCCCGACGGCGTGGCGGCGGCGTTCGCGGCCCAGGAGCTCGAGGCCCTGACCGACCGACCGGTGCGCGTGCTGCGCGGTGGGACCGAGGCCTGGGCGGAGGAGGGGCGTCCGCTTGAGGCCGGGCTGCGCGCGGCCATTCCGGTCGACGACGTCTACCGCCGTCCCTACGAAGGTTCGGACAATCCGGTCGAGGCCATGCAGGCCTATCTGGACTGGGAATACGGCCTGGTCGCCCAGCTGGAGCGCGACCAGAGCCACGGCTTCCACGTTATCTGATCGGCCCCCGCAACCATCGCGATGGCGACTGGGGATCAGACCCCGGCGGTCAGGGCGGCGGCCTTGGGCGAGGGGGCGTGGCCGGCCGAATCCAGCCGCAGCCGGACCTGCTTTAGAACCTGCATGGCCTTCCTGACGTCTTCGGCCGGGATGCCGTTCAACACCTCGCGGCGCAACGCGTCCGCCAGGGGCTCGATATTGGCGACGGTCGCGCGGGCGGCGTCGGTCAGATGCAGCAGATTGACCCTTCGGTCGGTCGGCGAGGGGCACCGTTTCACCAGCCCCTCTTTTTCGAGCAGGTCGATCGTCCGGACCAGGGCGGGGGACTCGATGCCAGCGAGTTCGGCGAGGTCGGTCTGGCTGACCCCGACCTTGGCTTCGGACAGCCAATAGAGGGCCGTCCAACGGGCGTGGCTCATGCCGAATGGCTTCAGCCGCTCGTCCAAACGGGTGCGCCAATGGCGACCCGCGACCACCAATTCCCGCGAGAAATCGAGTCGTTCCTGGATGTTGGGCACTGGTCTCTTCCCTTGGCGCGGCCGCTTCGATCGGGGCGGCCTTTCGATCTGGAACCCTGCTCCTGAGGTCGGGCGCGGCCAAATCCCTCCGAGGAGCCCTGCTTTCACGCAAAGGCGCATGAAAGTGATTTAGATGCGAATGACAATCATCGACTAAGGCGTCATCATAATGGCTAAGTTACATAGTATTATTAGTAATATGATTACCAACATCCGTAGTTCTACGGAGTGTTTGGAGGCTCTTGGGCGGCGGCTTTTTACTGCGCCATCCGCCTGCTAGGACGCGGCGCCGCGATAGATGTCGGAGAGGGTTTCAAGAACCCGCGCCGCCGCGGGGTCGGCCAGCCGGTAGTAGATGGTCTGAGCCTCCCGCCGTGTGGCGACCAAGCCCTCGGCCCGCATCTTGGCCAGATGCTGGGAGGTCGCCGACGGCGCCGCACCGGCATGCTCGGCCAGTTCGGTCACCGAAGCCTCACCCTCGATCAACCGGCACAGCAGCAGCAACCGCGGCTCGCTGGCCAGGAGCTTGAGCAGGCGTGCGGCCGACTGGGCGCAATCCTCCAACCTAGGAGCCCCCTTGGAGGCGGAGCGGGCGGGAGCGTTCATCGGGCCTCCTTGGGCGCGGGCGGACGACCATCGTCGCGCAGCACGACATAGATGGCCGGAATCACCAGCACCGTCAGCAGGGTTGAAGAGGCCAGGCCGAACAGCAGCGAGATCGCCAGGCCCTGGAAGATTGGATCGCTGAGGATCACCGCCGCGCCGATCATGGCTGCGGCTGACGTGACCCCCTGAAACTCAGCCAGGAATAATTAGAGTCCGCCCCAGGAAAGGGACGGACGGATGAAGCGATCAAGATTC
>CANJKM010000102.1 GCA_947474805.1 Caulobacterales bacterium
GGGCGGACGCCTGAGCGGTAATACATGCCGACTCCCGCCACCAGCACCAGCAGCACCACCCCCGAGCCGATCAGGGCAATGGGCAGGGGCTTGCGGCCGCCGCGCGGGGCGCGGGCGTCGAAGGCCAGGGGCGCATCGGTCTGAGGCGTGTAGGCGCCGCGATCGTGGTCGGACATGGAAGTGCGCACTCCGTCAACGCCGGGCGGGATTGGCGAATCGTCCGGCGATTCGACCCGCAGTCTAACCCGGCTCGCCCCCCGAGCATGATCCCGAAAGTGTGGGCGGCAATCGGGCGACATCATGCCCCAGCGCCCAAATAATTTAGTGGCCGAACTCCAGATGGAACAGACGGCGGTGTTCCTCGATCGCGAAGCGGTCGGTCATGCCGGCGATATAGTCGCAGACGTGGCGGGCGAGGGCGGTCTTGTCCATGCCTTCGGCGGCGTTCGACCATTCGGGCGGCAGCACCTCGGGTTCGGCCGTGAAAAGGTGGAACATCTCCGAGAGAATCCGGCGGGCCTGGCTGCGGGTGCGGTTGACCCGGTAATGGCGGTACATCCGCTCGTGCAGGAAGAGGCGCAGGCGCGAAAGATCCTCCTGCATGCCGTCGGTGAACTGCACCAGGGTGTGACCGAGGGTGCGAACGTCTTCGGCGGTCTGGACCTTGCCGGCCGCCACCCGGGCGCGGGTCTCCTGCAGCACATCGTCGATCATCAGCCCGATCATCCGGCGGACGGCCTCAAGCCGCAGCATCCGGTCGTCGATCTTGGGCCAGTCCTTGCGCACTGAGGCGATGGCCGGGCCGATCAAGGGAATGTTTTCAAGGTCGGCCAGCCCGAACAGCTCGGCCTGAACTCCGTCATCGACGTCGTGGTTGTTGTAGGCGATGTCGTCGGCGATGGCTGCGACCTGGGCCTCGGCCGAGGCGTAGGTGTCGAGCCGCAGGTCGTAGTGTTTATTGAAGGCGACCAGGGCCGCCCAGGACGGCTCCTTCAGCTTCCCGATTACCGGGCCGTTGTGTTTGACCACGCCCTCCAGCGTCTCCCATGTCAGGTTCAACCCGAGAAAGCCCGGATAGCGGCGCTCCAGTTCGGTGACGACGCGGAAGGTCTGGACGTTGTGATCAAAGCCGCCGAACGGCTTCATGCATTCGGCGAGCTCGTCCTCGCCGGCGTGGCCGAAGGGCGGGTGGCCGAGGTCGTGGGCCAGGGCGATGGCTTCGGCCAGGTCGGAATCCAGCCCCAGAGCCACAGCCAGCGAACGGGCGATCTGGGCGACCTCCAGCGAATGGGTCAGGCGGGTGCGGTAGTAGTCGCCCTCGTGGGCCACGAAGACCTGGGTCTTCTCCTTCAGCCGGCGGAAGGCCGTGCAGTGGATGATCCGGTCGCGGTCACGGGCGAAGGGGGTCCGGGTCCGGCTTTCCTTCTCGGGGAACTGGCGTCCCAGAGAGGCCTTGGGGTCGCAGGCGTAGGGGGCGGCGATCAAGCGGCTCTCCGGTTGGGGCGCTGGTCATTGAGGACCCGAGCCTCCATATAGGGCCAATGGCTCTGGAGACGAACACCCTCACTCGCCCCGCCGCCGCGCCGGTGGTGCTGACCGCCTCGGCCGCGAAGCGGATCCGTGAGATCGGCCAGACCGAGGGCCGCGCCCTGATGCTGCGGGTCGCGGTCGACGGCGGCGGCTGTTCCGGCTTCCAGTACCGCTTCGATCTGGTCGAGGCCGGCGAACCCGAGGACGTCCGCATCGAGGCCGAGGGCGCCGCCGCCCTGGTCGACGAAGTGTCCTTGCCCTTCCTGCTCGGCGCCGAGATCGACTTCATCGACGCCCTGGCCGGGGCCGAGTTCAAGATCCGCAATCCGAACGCCAAATCCAGCTGCGGCTGCGGCGTCAGCTTCTCCATCTAGCCCGTTTGGGCTAGACGCTCGACCATGCGCTGGTTCGACTCCTCAGATCCGGGCTTTGAAGCCCAGTTCTCCGCCTTTCTTGATGAACGGCGCGGCCAGCCCGCCGATGTGGACGCCGCCGTGGCCGAGATCATCGAGGGCGTGCGTAAGGGCGGGATCGCGGCGGTGCTCGATTACGCCCGCCGTTTCGACAAGGTCGAGCTGACCGAGGAGACGATCCGCGTCACCGCTCAGGAGATCGAAGTCGGCGCCGCCGCCTGTCCCGCGCCGGTGCGCGAGGCGATCGCGCTCGCCGCCGGGCGTATCCGTAGCTACCACGCCCGCCAGCGCCCGGCGGACGCTCGGTTCATCGATGACGTCGGGACCGAACTCGGCTGGCGCTGGACGCCGCTGGAGGCCGTGGGCGTGTATGTGCCTGGCGGCCGGGCCGCCTATCCCTCGACCGTGCTGATGAACGCCGTTCCCGCCGCTGTGGCCGGGGTCGAGCGGATCGCCATGGTCACGCCCCCTGGGCGGCTGGAGCCGGCGGTGCTGGCCGCCGCCAAGGAAGCCGGGGTCACCGAGATCTGGCGCCTCGGTGGAGCCCAGGCCTGCGCGGCGCTCGCTTTTGGCGCGGGGCCGATCAAGCCGGTCGATAAGATCGTCGGCCCCGGCAACGCCTATGTCACCGCCGCCAAGCGCCGCCTCTATGGGATTGTCGGTATCGACGCCCTGGCCGGTCCATCCGAGATCGTGGTGGTGGCCGACAGCAAGACCAACCCGGCCTGGATCGCCGCCGACCTCCTGTCCCAGGCCGAACACGACCCCGCCGCGCAATCGATCCTGATCGCCGAAGACCGGGCCTATGCGCAGGCGGTGGTCGACGAGGTGGAGGCCCAGCTGAAGACGCTGGCCACCGGCGAGGACGCGACCCTGTCCTGGCGCGACCACGGCGCGGTCATCATCGCCCCGCTGGACAGCTCGCCCAGTCTGGTCGACCGGATCGCCCCCGAACACGTCGAGTTCGCGCTCGATGAGCCTGAGCGGCTGGCCGACCGGGTGCGTCACGCCGGGGCCATCTTTCTCGGCCGCCTGACCCCCGAAGCCATCGGCGACTATGTGGCCGGCTCCAATCACGTGCTGCCCACCAGCCGCGCGGCGCGCTTCTCGTCGGGGCTGTCGATCTATGACTTCCTCAAGCGCACTTCGATCGTGAAGTGCGACGCCCGCGCCTTCGCCGCGCTCGGCCCCGCCACGGTCGCGCTTGCCGACGCCGAGGGGTTGCCGGCTCACGCGCGGTCGGCCGCCATCCGTCTGGCGGGCCAATGACCGTCGTCGCCAGCGCTCGCCTCCGCTCGGTGGTCCTCGACGAGGCCTCCCTGCCGCCGGTGGGCAAGGCGGTCCACGACGAGCGCCAGCAGGCGATCACGGATCTACTGGAAGAAAACCTGTTCCGGCCCGAGGGCGGTGAGGGCGGACCCTATGACCTGCGCTTGGCCTTGATCGAACAGCGGCTGGCTTTCGACATCACCGGACCGACCTATGAGCGCCGGCACCTGCTTTCGCTGACCCCGTTCAAGGGGATCATCCGCGACTACTTCCTGATTTGCGAAAGCTATAATGAGGCGATCCGCACCTCATCCCCTGGTCAGATCGAGGCGGTCGATATGGGCCGACGCGGCCTGCACAACGAGGGCTCCGAGCTTCTGCGAGAGCGGCTGGCCGGCAAGGTCGAGACCGACCTCGACACCGCCCGGCGACTCTTTACCCTTATTTGCGCACTGCACCGGCGGAGCTGATGTCGACCAAGCCGATCCGCGCGGTGCTGTTCGCCTGCAATATGAACAAGGTCCGCTCGCCCATGGCCGCCGCCCTGGCGCGGGCCAAGCTCGGCCCCTCGGTTAGGGTGGAAAGCTGCGGGCTGCAGGCCGCCGACGCGGTCGATCCGTTCGCCGTCGCGGTGATGGCCGAGGCGGGCCTCGACCTTGAAACCCATGAGCCGCAAGGCTTTGGCGACCTGGCCCACGCCGAGATCGAGGGGGGCTTTGACCTCCTGGTCATCCTAACCCCCGAGGCCAAGGCTAAGGCCGGCGCGCTCGCCGCCCGGCTGGGCGCGCGCGTGCTCTATTGGCAAGTCCCAGACCCCACCCTCATCACGGGCAACCGCGAACAACGGCTGGACGCCTACCGCGCAACCCGGGACAGGCTCCGTCGTGAACTTGAGGCCCTGTTTCCATGACGCTGGTGCTGGCCAGCGCCAGCCCCCGGCGGCTCGATCTCCTGGCCCAGGCCGGGATCGCGCCCGACAGGGTCGATCCCGCCGAACTCGATGAGACGCCGCTGAAGGAAGAACTGCCGCGCCGGCACGCCGACCGGCTGGCCCGCGAAAAGCTCGCCGCCGCCGCCGCCCGCAACCCAGGCGCTTTCGTCCTCGCCGCCGACACGGTGGTGGCGGTCGGCCGCCGCATCCTGCCCAAGGCCGAAACCGAAGCCGAGGCGCGCGCCTGCCTGAGGCTGATCTCCGGCCGTGCTCACCGGGTCTTTACCGCCGTCGCCGCCCAGGCGCCGGACGGCCGGGTCGCCGTCCGCTTGGCCGAGAGCCGGCTGCAACTGAAACGGCTGACCCCCGCCGAGGTCGAGGCCTACATCGCCTCGGGCGAGTGGCGCGGCAAGGCCGGCGGCTATGCGGTCCAGGGCCGGGCCCAGGCCTTCGTCATCGAGATGCATGGCTCCTATTCGGCCGTGGTCGGCCTGCCCCTCTATGAGACCCTGTGCCTGCTGGAGGGGCTAGGATGGCGTCGGCCCTGAACCATGAGGTTCGCCGGCTCTATCTCGACCGTTCGCCGGGCGAGTTGCGCGGCGTGGTCACCCTCGACGGACGGCCCGAGCGTCTCCTGATCGAGCGGGAAGGCGAGCCGCTCCTACCGCGGCTCGGCGAGCGCTGGCGCGGACGCATCCGTCGTCGATTGCCGCACATGGGCGGCGCCTTCCTGGACCTCGGCGCCGGTCCCGACGCCCTGCTAAAGGGCGCGGCCAACCTCCCCGAGGGCGCCGCCGTCGAGGTCGAGATCACCGCCGAGGCCCGCTCGGGCAAGGGCCCCGCCGCCGTTTATCGGGCCCAGGCCGCGGGCCCGCCCGCGCGGCTCAGCCCCGGCGCGTCGCTGGAGGACCGTCTGCGGGCCTTCGCCCCCCAATCCCCGCTGGCCGAGGGCGACGCGGCCCGCGAAGCCGCCGATATGGCCGAGGAGGGGGTGCTGTCGCCCAGCGTCCGCATCGCGCGCGGCGCCCTCCTGACCATCGAGCGGACCCGCGCCCTGGTGGCGGTTGACGTCGACATAGGGGAGGGGAGCGGACCCCGCACCGCCGTGGGCGCCGCCAACCTCGACGCCGTGCGCGAGACCGCACGGCTGTTGCGCCTCAAGGGTCTCGGCGGTGTGATCGTCATCGATCTGATCGGTCGGCCGGGTGATCCGGCCCAGGTCAAGCAGGCGGCGCGTCGGGCCTTCGCGCCTGACGAGCCCGGCGTCGTCTATGGCGAGATCAGCCGCTCGGGCGTGCTGGAGATCGCCAAGCCCCATCGTGAGACGCCGCTGGCCGAGCGGCTGTGCGACCCCGATGGCCGCCCCTCTGCGCGCACCATCGCGCAAGGCCTCGCCCGTCGGCTCCTGGCCGAGGGAAGGGCGGATCCCGGCGGGCGTCTCGTCGCCCGATGCGCCCCCGAGGTGGCCGAGGCGGCGCTGATCCTGGAGCCGGCGCTGGCCGAGACGCTGGGGCGGCGGTTCACGATCCAAGCCGACCCGTCTCTGACCCGTGCGGATATTAGAGTAGGAACCCTATGACGGCCGCGCCCTGTCCAATATGCCGTAAGCCCTCCTCTAAGGACTTTTCACCCTTCTGCTCGCGGCGCTGCGCCGATGTCGACCTTCAGCGCTGGTTCTCGGGAACCTATGTGGTTCCCGGCAAGCCGGAGAACGACGAGGACAATCCGGGCGGTGATGAAGAAGAAGGCTGAGGCCCTTCCTCGCGTCGCCGCAAGGAGGGGCTGTTAGAAAGGAACGGTCGCGCGCGCTTGCGTCGGCGCAGGCGCTGGACAGCCCCGAGCGCCTCACCTATAGAGCCGGTCCTCGACGTGCCTGGGTAGCTCAGTTGGTAGAGCAGCGGATTGAAAATCCGCGTGTCGGTGGTTCGAATCCGCCCCCAGGCACCACTCCCGTTCCAGAGAGCGCCAGCCTTAGGCGCCGCTCCCTATCCGGAGAGCGACGGCGCCAAGAGCCTACCTCGGGCCCCAACTTTTCCCCCAACGAGCGAGTCAGTCTCGCCTGCCGCGCGAACCCTTGGTCGCCGGCTCCAATTGTGCGGTGCGGCGCCGTTTGCTCCCCGCTGCAAGCTTAAAAAGAAGCGCTTGACGCAAGGTCGGGCAGGGTTGCAGAAAGGCCACGATCACCGTTCTATAGAAGCGGATCGCGCCTCCTAAATCGGGGGGCGTCTGCTTTCAGGGTTCGGAGAGAAGCGAAGATCCGTCGAGTTTCGCCAGATGGCGCAGCGGAGCGGGATTGGGGCGCGCCCTATGGGACGGGCTCCAAATCGCAGAAGATTAGTGGGGGTAAAGTCGCTCGCGCGATGACCCTTCGGGTCAACAACGTGACAACTAGGAACTGGCGAAAGATGCGGGACACCAAGCGGACTACTTTTCTGGCGGTAATGGGCGCGGCTGCGCTCCTGCTGTCTTCGCCGTCGTTTGCTCAAGAAGCGAACGTCGCGGCTCCTGTCGCGGAGAACGCGGTTGACGCGAACGCGGTGGCTCCGGCCCCCGAGGCGAACGCCACGGCGGACGCTCCGGTGCAGATCAAGAACGCGGGCAAGCTGACCCCGGTTCAGATGTTCATCGACGCCACCCCGGTGGTTAAGACGGTGATGGTGGGCCTGCTGCTGGCCTCGATCCTGTCCTGGACCATGCTGGTGGTGAAGATCCTTGAGTTCGCTTCGCTGAACAAAGCGTCGGACCGTTTCGTGGAAGCCTTCCGCGGGGCGCGCTCGATCACCGACATCAACCGTCTGTCGACCTCTGAAGAGTTCGAAGGCAACCCGCTGTCGGACATGGCGGCGGCGGCCTCGGGCGAAGTCGAGCTTTCCAAGCAAGCCGGCCTGTCGGTCACGGGCGAGCACCGTCACTCGACGCTGGACCGGGCCTCGGCCGCGGTTTCGGCGGTCCAGTCGGGCCTTGCCAAGCGCCTGTCGGGCGGGATGCAGTTCCTGGCCTCGGTCGGCGCCTCTGGTCCGTTCATCGGGCTGTTCGGCACGGTTTACGGGATCATGAACTCGTTCATCGGCATCGCGAACACGAACACGACCAACCTGGCCGTCGTGGCTCCCGGCATCGCCGAGGCGCTGCTGGCCACGGGTATCGGCCTGTTCGCCGCTATTCCGTCGGTTATCTTCTACAACTACTTCCAGACCCGGATCGCCGCCTACGGCACCCGTTCGGAAGGCTTTGTGGCGGAACTGATGAACGCGGTGTCGCGCCAGCTCGACAAGGGAGCGTAAGTCCCCATGGGAGCCAAACTCGGAGGCTCGGGGGGCGGCAAGTTCCAGGTTCCGGCGAACAGCGAGATCAACGTCACGCCGTTCGTGGACGTGATGTTGGTCCTGCTGATCATCTTCATGGTGGCGGCGCCGTTGGCGTCGGTGTCGGTGAAGATCGATCTGCCGCCGGCGATCGCGCCGGTGTCGGCGAACCCGCCCAAGCCCGTCTACATCTCGATCAAGCCGGATGCGTCGATCTTCATCGGCGACTACCGCACCTCGATCGCGGACCTGGGCGACGATCTGCGCAAGCAGATTGGCGCGCGGGATCCGACCAAGGAGCGCATCTTCATTCGCGGCGACAAGGCGATGATCTATGGGGACTTCATGCAGGTGATGAACCGCCTGCAGGACGAAGGCTTCTATAGCGTCGCGCTGATCGGCGAAGATCGGAAGGAGGTCTAGCGATGGCTGAACCGCAAACCGAACCGGCTCCGCGGCACTACGACCCGCTGTGGGACGAGGGCAAGAAGAAGAAGGGGATGGGGGCCACGATCGGGATCACCATCTCGGTGGTCGCCCACATCGCTCTGATCTTCTATCTGTGGAAGACCAAGATCGAGCCGCGCTACGTCCAGTACTCGGACGAGGCGGTGAAGGTGGACCTGGTCAAGCCGCAGCAGAAGCCGCCTCCGCCGCCGCCTCCGCCGCCGCCGCCGCCGAAGAACCTGCCGCCTCCGCCGCCGCCGCCTGCGATCACGCCGCACATTGCGACGGCTCCGCCGATCGGCATTCCGACGCCGCCTCCGATCCAGATCCCGGAAGCGCGCCCGGAACCGCCGCCGCCGCCGCCGGCCCCGGCCGCGCCGCCTGCTCCTCGGGTGATCACCCGTCCGGACTGGTTGCAGAAGCCCTCGGGCGACGACGTGGCGCGCTACTACCCGGAACGGGCGCAGCGTCTGGAGAAATCCGGCTCGGCGACGATCCAGTGCACGGTGACGGCCAAGGGCGCGGTCTCGGGCTGTTCGGTGACGTCCGAGGACCCGGCCGACTACGGGTTCGGGGACGCGGCGCTGAAGCTGGCCCGGTTCTTCAAGATGAAGCCGCAAACCGCCGACGGCGCCGCCGTCGACGGGGGCGTGGTCCGCATCCCGGTGGTGTTCCGCATCGCCAACTAGCGAGACGGACCACTGACAAAGACATCAGCCCCCGCCCGAAACGGCGGGGGCTTTTTGTTTGGGCTCTCGGGCAAACGCCCTGGGCGCTATTGTCATGCAGTCTACGTCAAACCGTTACCCCTCTGACATCAGGCCGCCCTAGCCAACCCCGATCAAACGGGGGCCTTGATGTCACGCTTCAAAAATGCCGTAAGCCTCGCGGCGCTCATCGCCGCGTCCGTCGCCGCGTCTCCGGCCCTGGCGCAGACAGGCGAAACCGTCGAGTCGGTGGTGATCACCGGTCAAAGGCTGTCGCAGCTCAAGGCCATAGACGCCAAGCGGAGCGCCGCGGGTGTGATTGACGCCATATCGGCCGACGATATCGGCCGGCTCGCCGACAAGAACGTGGCCGAGAACCTGGAGCGGCTGCCGGGTGTGGGCCTGTTCTACGACCAGGGCGAGGGGCGCTATGTCTCGGTCCGGGGCATGGATTCTCAGTTCAACAACGTCACCCTGAACGGGGTCGAGGTCGGCAACCCCGACGGCAACGACGCGCGGGTGCCGCTGGATGTGGTCGGCGGCCAACTGGTCGGCCGGCTCGAGGTGGTCAAGGTGGTCACCCCCGACATGGACGCCCAGGGCATCGGCGGCGCGGTCAATCTGGTCACCCAGTCGCCCTTCGACTTCAAGCAGGACGTCTTCCTGCGGGGCTCGGCCCAGGTCGGCTATCAGGAGTTCAACAGAAAGAAGCACCCGCTTCAGGGCGACGCGACTCTTGGGGGCCTGTTCGGGGGCGGGAAGTGGGGCGCCATGCTGGGCGTCAACGCCTCCGTCCGCGACTTCCACTCCAACGGAGCTTTTCCCGACGACTGGCGCGCCGTGGCGGGGGCGGCGCGGGGCGGGCTGCCGACGACCCAGAAATTCACCAACTACTTTATCAAGCGAGAACGACTCGGCGCTTCCGGAACCCTCGAATTCCGCCCCTCTGACACCGACAAATTCTACCTGCGCGGACTCTATTCGAAATTCACCGAGACAGAGCACCGCCAGCGCTTCCGGCTCGATTTCGGCGCCAACCTCGCCAATGTCGCCTTCAACGCCGACGGCTATGCCGGGGTCGCGAACTCGGTCGATGTGCGACAGGACCTGCGGGAAGAATACAAGGAAAAGTCGATCTCATCGTTTTCACTCGGCGGCGACCACGAGCGCGGCCCGTGGCGGCTCGACTACGACCTGTCCTACGGTTTCGACGAGGTGATCGAGCCCAACCGCCTGTGGCAGTTCCGCAGCGTGTCGGCCAACACCACGGTCGATTTTGACACGCGGCCGCTGCTGATCACGGCCACGCCCCGCAACCTGTCAGTCTCCAACCTCGGTTTCCGCCAGTACCAGGAGCAGGACGAAAACGGCAATGAGATCAACTACGCCGCCAAGCTAAACGTCCGCCGGGAGCTGTCGATCGGCGACGAAAGCAATGTGAAGGCCGGGCTGAAGCTTCGCGAGCAGACCAAGAAGTTCGACGGCCGGCTAACGGTGTGGGACCGTGCGGCGGCCGGGGCTAACCGCTTCACCCTGGCGGACTTCAACCTGCTCGGGCCGCAGGAGCGGGTCGAGTTCAAGGGCCGCAGCTATACGATCGACTACGCGATCGGGCAGGCGGTCATCCCCTACACCGACGCCAATCTGAACGGCCCGCAGTTCGTCAAGAACGCGACGACTAGCCTGCAGAACGACATCCTCAACGACTTCAAGCTGAACCAACAGATCAGCGCCGGCTA
>CANJKM010000103.1 GCA_947474805.1 Caulobacterales bacterium
GGCCACCCGGTCGGCGCCGCGCTTGGTGCGGGTGAAGACGATGGTGCGGTTCCACTTGCCGTCTTCGATCAGCTCGGCCAGCAGCTCGCGCTTCTTGTCGGCCTCGACGAAGAGGATCTTCTGGTTGACGCGGTCGACCGTGGTGGCGGCCGGGGTGACCTGCACCTTCAGCGGATCACGCAGCAGCTCGCCGGCCAGCTTGCCGATTTCGGTCGGCATAGTGGCCGAGAAGAACAGGTTCTGCCGTTCCTTGGGCAGGTTCGACACGATGCGGCGGATCGGGATGACAAAGCCGAGGTCCAGCATCTGGTCGGCTTCGTCCAGCACCAGGATCTCGGTCAGGCCGAGGTGGATGGTGTGGCCGGCGATATGGTCGAGCAGGCGGCCGGGGGTGGCCACCAGTACGTCTACGCCGTTGGCCAGCGCCTTGACTTGCGGGCTGTGCTTCACGCCGCCGAACACCACCGCGACGGTGACGCCCATACGGGCGCCGTAGGTGCGGAAGCTTTCGGCGATCTGGCTGGCCAGCTCGCGTGTGGGGGACAGGACCAGGACGCGGCAGCCGCGGCGCGGGGTCGGGATGCGGTTGGCCTGAAGACGATGCAGGATCGGCAGGGCGAAGGCGGCGGTCTTGCCGGTGCCGGTCTGGGCGATGCCCAGGAGGTCTCGGCCCAGCATGACGCCGGGGATGGCCTGCGCCTGGATCGGGGTGGGCGTGGTGTAGCCCTCGGCCTCAAGCGCCTGCAGCAGGGGCTTGGCCAGGCCAAGGTCGTTGAATTGAACGGTCAAAATAGGTCTCTTATGCAAAGGCGCGCGAGACGGCCGAACGCATCGGTCCGTCCCGTCGCCGGGGCGTATCTGAAGTCGCCCCGCGTGCCCTGGGCGTCTCTATGGGAAGGGTCTGGCGCTCTACAGGCTGGAAGGCGAAAGAGGCCTTCCTTCACGCGGCTGGAGCGCCGGAAGCGCGGAGACAAGCCCCGCGGCTGAGGGGGATGTGGGCTCCGGGCCCCTGAAAGTCAAGCGTTCAAGTCTTAACGGCTGAAACAGTCTATCTCGGTTTCGCCGCAATATTGGTGAAACCTGTCCCCGATCTATTGGACTGGCGGGGCGCGGCTATAGAGGCGGCGTTCGACCAGAGACTCAATATTCCACCAGGGACACGCCATGCGCCGACTGACCTTCTCGCTTCTAGCCGCCGGAGCCCTCCTGGCGACACCGCTGTTGGCTCAGGCGGCCTACAGGGCGCCCAACACGGCCCCCGGCTCGAGCCTGTCGGGCGACTTCAACAAGTTCTTCTCCAAGGATCCGTCCAAGACCCCGGCCGGCAGCTACCGGCTTTCGCCTCCCCATGCGGCCCTGTTCGTCCGGGTCCCGCACGGCGGCGGCGTGTCCTATTCCCTTTTCCGCTTCAACAAGATGAGCGGCACGCTCGACTGGGTCCCCAATGATCTGACCAAGTCCAAGCTCAATCTGACCGTGGACGTCAAATCGCTGGCCACCAATGTGCCGAACTTCGCCGAGGAGCTGATCGGCGACGGCTTCCTGAAAACGGCCCAGTATCCGACCGCCACCTTCGTCACCACCTCGGCCGTCCGCACCGGCCCGCAGACCGGCAAGATGACCGGCGATCTGACGCTGATGGGCGTGACCAAGCCGGTGACCTTCGACGTCACCTATGTGGGCGGCAACCAGAGCGCCGCAGCCTTGATGAACCTCGGCTTCACCGCTGTGGGCAAGATCAAGCGCTCCGACTTCGGCTTCACCGCCGCGCTCGGCCCGATCGGGGATGAAGTGACCCTGACCATGGACACTGAGTTCGCCATGCCCCGGCCGCGCCCGCCGATCGGCGGCGCCCCCGCTGCTCCCGCCGCCCCGGTGAAGTAAGACCCATGATCATTCGAGAAAACGCCATGCGCCGCTTGACCCTCAGCCTTCTCGCCGCCGGCGCCGTCCTCAGCGCCGCCCCCGCCTTCGCCGCGCCGGCCCCTGTCGTTGGGCGCGACCCGGCCGCCACCGAAAGCGGGACCTATAACCTCGACAGCCGCCACGTCGGCCTGGTCGCCAAGATCGGCCACAACAACGGGGTCTCCTGGTCGGTGTTCCGCTTCGACAAGGTGAGCGGCACGCTGGACTGGAACGCGGCCAAGCCCGCGGCGTCGAAGATCACCGTCACCGTCGATCCCAAGACCATCCAGGCGGCGACGCCCGAGTTCGGGCCGGAGCTGGCCGACGAGTATTTCCTGAACACCGGCAAATACCCCGAGGCCAAGTTCGTCTCGACCAAGGCGGTGCAGACCGCGCCGGGCAAGGGCAAGCTGACCGGCGATCTGACCTTCTACGGCCAGACCCATCCGATCACTTTCGACGTCGAGCTGGTCGGGACCTCTGCGGGCGCGCGGTCCAAGAACATCGGCTTCCACGCCATCGGCAAGTTCAAGCGCTCGGACTTCGGCTACAAGGCGCTGATCGGCCCGGTGGGCGACGAGGTGATCCTGGAAATGGACGTCGAGTTCGTGAAGCCGAACGCCCCGGCGGCTCCCGCCAAATAACCTCGGCCAGAGCCCTGAAACGAAAGAACCCCCGGAGAGCGATCTCCGGGGGTTCTGCTTATTGCGGCGGTCGCGGAGCCTAGTTGGAGAACTCGGCGTAGAGGGCGTCGACCCGGGCCGGGTTGGCCCAGATCGGCGTGGTGACGTTCCAGCCGAGGTCGTCGGCCTTGATCGAGGCCATCAGCTTGTCCTTGGTCACGCCGGACTTCACCGCCGCCTGGCCGCGCGCGATGAAGGTGTCCCACTTGGCCTTGTAGGCGGCGACCTCAGCCTTGGTCATCGGATTGTCGCCATGGCCGGGGATGGCCCAGACGAAATCCAGCTCCAGGACCTTGGCGAGGGAGTCGCGGAAGCCCTTGGCGCTGCCGCCGTTGGGGCTGTCGATATTGGGGGTGGTCGCGACCAGCTCATCGCCCAAGGCGACCACCTTCTGGTTGGGGAAATAGACCACACTGTCGCCGGCGGTGTGGCCGGGGGCGAAGTGGTGGACGATGGCCTCGGTCCCGCCGAAGGAGTTGCGCACCGTATAGAACGGTCCGGCGTAGCTCACGCTCGGCAAGGCGGGGGGCGCGGCGCCCGCGGCCACCGGTTGGCGCGCCAGCCCGGCCGCGAGCGCTTCATGAGCGATGACGGGCACCTTCTGGGCGGTGAACTGGCCGATGTTGCCCGAGTGGTCGCCATGCTGGTGGGTGATGATCACCGTATGGATCGGCAGCTGGGTCGCCCAACGAACGCGGCCGACTAGGTCGTTGAAATTGGCCGTCCCGGCGTTCTTGGTGTCGACCAGGATCACCTCGGAGAAGCCGACATGGATGGTCGCGTTGCCGCCCTGGCCGGTGATCATATAGATGCGATCGGACACCTGCTTGATCTGCATCGGCGCGACCGTGGCGGTCGCCGTGACGATGGAGTTAGGAGCCGCGGCGGGGAAGGCCGGCGGCGCGGGGGCGGCTGCCGCCTGGCTGGCGATGACGAGGCCCGCAGCCAAGGCGAGAACGGTCACTGAGGCTTTCATAGAACGGGCGTCCCTCTGGTTCTGTTTTTAGCTAAGGCGAAGCTAGATCGGCTTTGCCCATCCCGCTAGTGCGAGACAGTAAGCTTCCTAACACCCATGCCCAGCAATCGCTCGTCCGGTTCGCCCGGCGAGGTCGCTTCTGGGAAGTCGAAGGCGAGCCGCACGGCATCACCCGTCGCCGCGCTGCGCGGGATGATCAGGTGATAGACGCCCCAGGGGCCCGATGAGACCTGCCAGGTCGCCACCGGCCGGCCTTCCAGGCTGACCGTCACGCGCTGGCCGTCCTTGGGCGGCGGGGCGTAGCTCAGGCCCTCCAACTGGATCACCAGCCGGGCGTCTGCGGGGAGGCCTTTGGGGAGGGGGAGGGCGATCACCGCGCGCGGGCCGTCCGACCAGGTCCCGGTCGGCTCGGTCGCCGACCAGCCGTCCTTCAGCAGCGGCGACCGGACGCCGTCGAAACGATAGACGGCGTCGGGGGTGCGGATATGAGCGGCCAGGGCCAGCTCGGCCGGATCGACGCGCGTCAGCCCCAGCGTCTCCAGCCCCCGGCCGCAGACCATGCCCAGTCGGAACCGCCAGCAGTCATCCCGCCCGGCGAACCGTCCCGGCAAAGGCGAGGAGATGTCGCCCCCGTCCAGCGCCACGGTCACCGTCCGGTCGCCGGGGGGCGGCGCGCGCAGGGCGGCGGGGGGAATCTCGCAGCCTGTCAGCGGCGGCCGGGCCGTATTGGCCGTGTTGGTCGAGCCGCCCGAGCGGATGGCGACCAGCGACAGCTCGCCGGCCGTCGCCTGGATCCCGAGATCCTCGCTGCAGAAATAGGTCGGGTAGATGCGCCAGGGCCGTCCGCTCAGGACCGGCGCGGTCAGGGCCGCCGGATAGCGGGCCGGCGCCGGGTGCGCGTAGGTCGCCCGCACCCCTTGCTGAAGTTCCTTGACGTCGTAGGCCTGCAGGGCGACGGCGAGGACCAGCGCCGTGGCCAGGACGGCGGGGCGGGCCCGGCGATCCAGGACCACCAGGGCGGCCGCGAGCGCCATATAGCCGGGCGCCCAGATAAAGCGGCCGTGCGCGCGGAACAGGCTGATCGCGTCGCCCAGCTTCCCGCGCGGGACCGGCAGCTCGGCCAAGCGGGTCATACCGAAATAGATCTTCGGCCCGACGGCGAGGGCGGTCAGCGCCAGTATCGCCAGAACGAGCGGCGCCCAGCGCCTGCCCCAGGCGGCCGACTCGGCCTCCGGACCGGGTTGTTTCGCGCCCACGATGAGGGCGACGCCGATCAGCAGCAGGACGCCCGCTCCGAGATAGGCGAAGCCGGCCACCGCCTGCCCGCCCGTGGCGTCCAGGCCGCCCGGGAACCAGTTTCCGTTCCAGTTCTGACCGGCCAGGGCCGAGGCCTGCGGCCAGACCGGCGCCGCGAGATTCATCGACCAGAAGCCCAGGGTCTCGGCCCTGCTCGCGCGGCCTTGGCCCAGCCCATAGCCCAGCAGAACCACCGAGGCTCCCAGGCAGCCTAGGACCAGGACGGCGGCGACGGCGCATCGGGTCCAGGCTTTCGGCCGCCGTTGCAGGATTTCCGACAGCAGCACGGCGCCGAAGGCCGCGGCAACGGGCAGCAGGTGATAGGCGTGGACGCCCGCCGCTAGAGCCGCCAGAGCGCAGAAGCCGGCGGTCCGTCCCCACGTCAGGCCGAGACGCGCGCTGGCCGCCGACAGCGCGAGGGCGAACAGAATGATGAAATGGCCGGTCAGGGCGACGTGACCGAACTGGCGCACGTACCAGGTGGGAACCAGGAGCGCGAGCGCGGCCCCGGCCAGCAAGACTCCCCGCCGGCGCACCCCGCAGGCGTCGAGCAGCCAGACCATGCCCACCGGCTGCAGCAGGTAGGACAGCAGGTAGAAGAAGCCGAGCGGATTGACCGCCTCGCCCAGGCCCAGCGCCTTCAGGCCCAGGGTGAGCCAGGGGATCGAGTCGGTGTAGACGATGGAGATCGCATCGGGCGACAGCAGCCGGCTTGTGACCGTGGGGGGGAAGCGCCAGGGTTCGTGGACGACGGCCTCGTACCCGGCCATCATCGTCGTCATGTCGTTGGGGGGATTGCGCCAGACCGGCGCGCTCGGCGACAGCGTCTGCAGGCCCACCACATGGGCGAACATCAACAGCCCGAGGGCGAGACTCGCCAGCATGACCGCCGCTAAGGAAAAAGGCCCCAGCCGGACTGCCGGCGGCCGCACCGAGAAAGCCATCAAAGCCTCGCCCCGTCCCCGCTCCGCCGCGAGCGGTAGCCCCGTCTATTCGGTGGTGGTCCCCGTCTATAACGAGGCCGAGGGATTGAGGGAACTGCACCTGCGGCTGAGCGCCGTCATGGCCGGCATGGGCGAGCCTTACGAGCTGATCTTTGTCAACGACGGCAGTCGTGACGCTTCGCTGGGGCTGCTCAAGACCTTCCAAGCCGAAGACCCCTGCGTCGCCCTGCTCAACTTCTCGCGCAACTTCGGCAAGGAGGTCGCCACCACCGCCGGCCTCGACCACACGCGCGGCGAGGCGGTGATCGTGATCGACGCCGACCTGCAGGATCCGCCCGAGGTGATCCCCGAACTGGCCGCTGTCTGGCGCGAGGGTTTCGATGTGGTCTACGCCCAGCGCCGGGCCCGCGCCGGCGAAAGCTGGATGAAGCGGCTGACCGCTTTTGGCTTCTACCGGCTGATGGGCGCCGCGACCCGGGTGGAAATCCCGCGCGACACCGGCGACTTCCGCCTGATCAGCCGGCGCGTGGTCGTGGCCCTGGGCACGCTGCGTGAGCGCCACCGCTTCATGAAGGGCCTTTTCGCCTGGGTCGGCTACCCGTCCAAGGCCGTGCTCTATGACCGGGCGCCGCGTCACGCCGGCACGAGCAAGTGGAACTATTGGCGGCTGTGGAACTTTGCTCTGGAGGGGATCACCGGCTTCACCGACCTGCCGCTTCGACTGGCGACCTATGTCGGTCTGCTGGTGGCCCTTGCGGCGGCGATTTTCGGGGCCAAATTGGTGTTCGACACCCTGATGTACGGCAACCCGGTCGCGGGCTACCCGAGCCTGATGACGGTGGTGCTTTTTCTGGGGGGCGTGCAGTTGGTCACGCTCGGAGTGATCGGAGAGTACCTGGGCCGCGTATTCAACGAAGTGAAGGGCAGGCCGCTTTATTTGGTTGAGAGTTTTTCACCGCCCGGAAACACGGCTGATACCTCAGTTTGATAACGGTTTTGTGAGACAAATCTGGAAGGGTTTGCAGGTTCCTGATATGGCGATTTTATGAAGGCGATTGTGCTCAGCGCCGGCCAGGGCCGGAGACTGCTCCCTCTGACGGAGACCCGGCCCAAGTGCCTGGCGCCTCTGTCAGGTCGCAGCCTGCTGGCCTGGCAGCTCGAGGGCCTGCACGCGGCCGGCATCGGCGAGGCGGTGGTCGTCACCGGCTTCGGCGCCGATCAGGTCGAGGCGGAAATCGCCGCCGTCACCCCGCGCGGCATGACCGTGCGCACCCTGTTCAACCCCTTCTATTCGGTCGCCGACAACCTCGCTTCCTGCTGGATGGCGCGCGGCGAGATGGAAGGCGAGTTCCTGATCCTGAACGGCGACACCTTGTTTGAGCCCCAGGTCGCCTGCCGCCTGCTGCAAGCTCCGCCAGCCCCCATCACCCTCGCGGTCGACCGCAAGCCGACCTACGACGACGACGACATGAAGGTGAAGGCCGAGGGCTCGCGCCTGCAGGCGATCGGCAAGTCGCTGCCGCTCGAAGTCGTCTCGGCCGAGTCGATCGGATTCCTGCGCTTCTCGGCCGCCGGCGGCCACCGCTTCGTCGAGGCGCTGGAGCAGGAGATGCGCCAGTCGCAGGGTCTGAACCTCTGGTACCTCTCGGTGATCGACGCCCTGGCCAAGGCCGGCGTTGGTGTCGAGATTGCGTCGATCGAGGGGTTGGAATGGGGCGAAATGGACTTCCCCAACGACCTGCACCGCAACGAGGTGCTGACCGCCAGCTGGAGTGAGCGCGCAGCCTAGGCGTCGCTCGCCAGCAGGCGCTCGACCAGCTCCAGGTCCGCCGGCTTATCGACATCCACAGCCGCCCGCCCGAAGGGCACCACCACCACCGCCGCCTTGGCGCCCGCGAGACGGCCAAGCCGTGCCCCGGCCTCGGCCAGGGTCAGCCTTCCGGTGATGAACTTCAGGATCGCCCCGGGCCCGAGCAGCCAGGCCAGCCGCACCGGCTTCTTGCGATAGCTCTCGACGGTCTTCCAGAGCCGCACGACCCCATCGGCCTTGGGCGTGCCCATCAGGAACAGGTTGCACCCCGACACCGAGGCGTCGCTGAAGCGCAGATAGGTCCGCTTGGTCCCGGGCGCGGCCGCCTCGACCGAGGCCGCCTCGGCCACGGCGGCGGCCACGTCGGCGTCCGCGGGCACATGGGCCAGGAACCAGCTGATCCACTGCGGCTGCAACAGCGCGTGGTCGGCGGTGGTGATCAGCAGCGGCGACCCGAGCCGTTTCAGGCCGTCCGAAACGCTCTCGCTGGGCCCCGCCGCCGCGGGAAAGACCCGCACGGGCTTAAGTTCGCGCCAGGCCGCCAGCCCGGGCAGGGCCTCCACCAGATCGGGCCGTTCGATGGTCACGGCGATGGAGCCGATCTCGGGCGTGTCCACCAGGGCCTGGATCACCCGCGCCAGCATGGGGACGCCGCCGACCGGCAGGATGGCCTTGTGGCTGACGCTCGCCGCCTTGGCCATCGGATCGTCGGCGCCGGCCCTAGTGCCGGCCAGCACCAGGGCCGCGAGGCCGGTTCCAGGCTTCGGGGTCACCCGATCTTCCGCTCATAGATGCGGTAGGTCTTGTATTTGGAGCCGCCCAACGCCTCGTTGATCCGGTTCATCCCCTCGTTGTCCTCGAGGATCCAGCTGAGCTCGACCGTGGTGTAGCCGCCCTTCAGCGCCTCGCGCCGCAGGGCGTCGATCAGGAGGAAGGGCAGCAGCGCCCCGCCGAATTCGCCGTGATATTTCTTGCGCACGCCCATCAGCGGCACCCGGCCGCTCTTCACGCCCGTGACCTTCAGCCGCCAGAGCAGCTTCAGCCAGCCGAACGGCAACAGCTTTCCACCCAAGTCGCGGATGGCCTCGTTCAGGTTGGGCAGGCCGACGATGAAGCCCGCCGCCTCGCCGTCGACATCGACGAACCAGATCAGCCGCTCGGAGATCAAGGGCTTCAGCGACTTGGCTAGGTGGCGCGTCTCTTCCACCGTCAGGGGGGTGAAGCCCCAGTTGTCCGACCAAGCATCGTTGACGATCGAAGTGAGGTCGGCGACCTCCTTGTCATACTGCTTGAAGTTCAGGTGGCGCACGGTGATGCCGGGGCGCCGGGTCCGCTCTATCCGGCGGCGGACGGCTGAGGGAACGTCGATGCGGATGTCGTAGAGCCAGGCGAAGACATCCTTGGCCTTCTTATAGCCCTGGGCCTCGACCCGTCCCGCGACATAGGGCTGGTCGTGGCCCATCATCACCATCGGCGGGGTGTCGAAACCGTCGATCAGAAGCCCGACCTCTTCATTGACCGAGAGGTTGAAGGGGCCGAGCGACCAGACGCATCCCCGCTCCTTCAGCCAGGCCTCGGCCGCCGCGAACAGGGCCTTGTAGATGGCATCGTCGTTCTCGCCGGCGATCATGCCGAACCAGCCGGCCGGGCCGCGCGGGTCCGGCTGAGCCAGCTGATCGATCTGCGCCGAAATCCGCCCCACGTCCTTGCCGTCTCGCACCGCCAAGAGGAAGACTGCCTCGGCGTGCTGGAAGAAGGGGTTGGACTTGGGCGACAGGGCCTCGCGCCGCTCCTGCAGCAGGGGCGGCCGCCAGGCCGGGTCATGCTTGTTCAGCCGCAGCGGCAGGCGGATGAACCGCTCCATCAGCTGGGGCGTGTCGCAGCGCAGGATCTCGATCGAGGCCATCAGCCCTCCAAGGTGAGAAGCGCCATCGCGCCGCCGGCGGCGAACAGCAGGGGCGCGGCCCAGGCGCCGACGACGCTTGGGAAGAAATTGACCTGGCCGAGCGTGGTCAGGAAGCCGTCGACGACGAGGAACAGGACGCCCGTCGCCAGGCCATAGACCATCAACCGCCCGGCCTGCCCGTTGCGGGTGCCGCCGAGACCGGCGCAGGCGGCCAGGATCAGCATGACCAGGGCGGCCAGGGGGCCGGCGATCGATCTTTGCAGCCGTGTCTTATAGAAGGCGGGCGGCTTCACCGCCGGGGCCTTGCCGTGCAGCCGCGGCCAGGCGTCCGCCGCCGAGATCGACAGGTTTGGCGAGAAGGCCCCGACGACCTCATCAGGCGTAAGGGTGGTCTTCCAGGGTTGGAATGCGGCCGCCTCATTGCTGGCGGTGTCGGTCCCGACCCGGGTGCGAACCACCTTGTCGAGGGTCCAGCCCTGGGGGCTCCACCGCGCCGTGGCGGCGGTGGTCCGAAGGGTGAGGGCGCGCGCGGGGTTGCGGTCGTAGAGGTGGACGCCGGTCAGCGTCTTGCCGCCGTCGGCCCAGCGCTCGACCTCGACGACCTGGCCGTCGATGCGGAACCAGGCGGGCTTAAGAGCGGGAGCCGGCTGGCTGGCCGGGCGGGTGTCGCGCATCCAGGCGGTCATGGTCCGCTCGGCCGGCGGCGCCAGGAACTCGGCGGTCGCCAGGTGGATCAGCGCCACAACGCAGGCGGCCGGCAGCATCAAGAGCACGATCCGAGAGATGGGCGTGCCGGTGGCGCGCCCGGCGATGA
>CANJKM010000104.1 GCA_947474805.1 Caulobacterales bacterium
AGGAGCGGCTGGAAGGCCCGAGCCTCTGGGGCCACAACCGCAATTGGCTGCCCGAGGAGAAGCGGGTCGCCGCGCGCGCCCTGCGCATCAAGAACGCTGAAAACGGCCTGCGCCGCCCGGTGCAGGTGATGGAAGGCAACTACAACCTCATGAACGGCGTCTGCCCCTGGTGGGACACCGTCAAGAAGGGCCAGAAGTCGGCCTAGGCGCCGGGCTTCAGAGCCGGATAGGCCAAGGGCCGCGGAGTGATCCGCGGCCCTTTTGATTTGGGCGACCTTCCCCTCCCCGGCCGTCATGCTCGGACTTGATCCGAGCATCCAGAGCGTGGGGATTTGCAGGATAAGTCGTCGTAGCTGGATCCTCGGGCCAAGCCTCAGGATAACGGTGGAGAGGCAATCGGCTCCAGCCCAAACGAAAAGGGCCGGAGCATCGCCCCGGCCCTCTCCAATCTCGATGCGCTCAGCGCCTATTCGGCCGCGGCCGGGACGCCGACCTTGTTGGCGATCTCGATGAACTCCTCATCGGAGACCAGGCCGCGCTTGGCCATGCCGGCGGCCTTCACCTTGGCCAGCATCTCGTTGATAGCGTCGTCCGAGGCGTTCAGGCCCTGCAGGCCCAGGCGCTCCAAAGTGAAGGTGATCGAGGCCTTGCCCGACTTCTTGCCGAGCACCACTTCGCCCTCGCGGCCGGTGAGGGCCGGATGGGTGCCGAACATGGCCAGGGGCTCCTTGACCACCAGGTCGACGCCGATGCCCGACTCGCGGGTGAAGTTCAGCGAGCCCAGGATCGGTTTGTTGCCGGCGATCGGCTTGCCCGACAGGCGCGAGACCAACTCGGCCAGTTCCGGTAGCTTCTTCAGGTTCCACTTGCCTTCATAGCCGTAGAGGACGTGCAGGCAAACGATCAGCTCTTCGAGCGCCGCGTTGCCGGTGCGCTCGCCCAGGCCGTTGGCGCAGGAGTGGACGACCGAGGCGCCCGCTTCGACGCCAGCCAATTCGGTGGCGACGCCTAGGCCGAAGTCGTTATGGGTGTGGACTTCGATCGGCAGACCGTTGGTCAGCTTCTTGGCGCGGCGGACCATGTACTTCATCGCTTCCGGCGTGATGCAGCCCATGGTGTCGACGATGCCGAGCGAGTCCGGCGGCGCCACTTCCATCAGGCGGGTCATCAGGTTGTCGAAATCGCTCTCGATCGCCCGGGTGGTGTCATAGGGGAAGTAGCAGACGTAGAGGCCGCGGCTCTTGGCGTAGTTGATGACGTCGGCGGACTTCCGCAGCACGTCTTCCCAGGTCCACTTGAACTGGTACTTCAGCTTCGGATAGCCGATCGGCACCTCGATGATGACGCCGTGCGAGCCGGCTTCCAGCGCCTTGTCGATGTCGACGGTCATGGCGCGGGCGAAGGTGAAGATCTTCGACTTCAGCCCGAGCTTGGAAATCTGCTTCACGGCTTCGAAATCGCTCTCGGAGACGGCAGGCATGCCGGCTTCGATGCGCTCGACGCCGATCTCGCCGAGCTTCTCGGCGATTGCCACCTTGTCCGCGGTCGAGAAGACGACGCCGGGGGTCTGTTCGCCGTCGCGCAGGGTCGCGTCGTGAATCTGGACGTCCTTGGGCAGGTCGTACTTGGCGAGGACTTCAGGCTTGAAGTTGAAGGGACTGGTCCACCATTCGCCGTCGCGGATATGCGGTTCTGACATGATTGCTCTCTCTAAGGTCCAGGCGCGGCCGAGACGCCGATCTTTGCGAGGGCTCGCCGGAGAAGCGGGAACGTCCGCGTCCGCCGAGTCGCGCCCGACAGTCCAAGCCGCCAATTAGGCGTCGATAAGGGCAGCTTATGATCCAGCAGCCGCCCAAAATCAACGAAGAAACAGCCTTTTGAAGCCTGAACAGCGATCAGTTCCGAACTTGTCACAACCCAGAAACATGCTGTTTCTATTGTGGAATATGACTTACTTTAGGGTCCGTTCGCCGGCGTTGACCGAACCGTAAGGCAAGGGGCCGCAATCTTGGCACAGGCCGCCTATCTAAAAGGGCGACCATCATAGTTTAGTGGGCGTCGATGAGCTGGTTAGAAGACCTCAAGCGGAGCGCCGCGGGCCTGCTGAACGCGCGGCAAAAGCCGCTGTCGTTCACGGGCCTGATCCGCGCCTGCGAGACGCTGGCCTCGCCACGCGGCGACGCCTCGGCCGCCTCGATCGCCAACGATGTCCTGGTCGGCTACGCCGCCCTGCCAGACGAGCAGAAGAAGCTGTTCCTCGCCGCCCTGGCCGACCGCTTCGGCCCCGACAAGAGCCGGCTCGACGCGGCGATCTCGCGCTACAAACAGACCGGCGACGCCCGCTCGATCGCCGAACTGCACTCGGCCTCCGAGCCCAAGCTGCAGCGGGTGATCCGGCGGCTGAATCTCGGCGTCAACGGCACCGCCTCCCTGGTCGCCATGCGCCAGGACGCGTTCCGCTTCGCCAAGGACATCCCCGACTTCCCGGCGCTCGACGCCGATTTCGCCCACGTCTTCTCCTCCTGGTTCAACGCCGGCTTCCTGTCGCTGCGCACCATCGAATGGACCTCGCCGGCCAACATCCTGCGCAAGGTCATCGATTATGAGGCCGTGCACGCGATCAAGGATTGGGACGACCTGCGCCGGCGGCTCGAGCCGCAGGACCGGCGCTGCTACGCCTTCTTCCATCCGCAGATGCCCGACGAGCCGCTGATCTTCGTCGAGGTCGCCCTGACCAACGGCATTCCGGACAATATCAGCGTGCTTCTGGGCGAGAACCGCGCCGCCATCCCGGCGTCCGCGGCCAACACCGCCGTCTTCTATTCGATCTCCAACTGCCAGGAGGGCCTGCGCGGCGTGCCCTTCGGCAACTATCTGATCAAGCGGGTGGTCGAATCCCTGCGGCGCGAACTGCCGGGGCTGAAGAATTTCGTCACCCTGTCGCCGGTCCCGGGCCTCGCCGCCTGGGTCGCCTCCGTCCGCGAAGCCAAGGGCGGCCTCCTCACCGCCGGCGAACGCACGGTGCTCGAAGCGCTCGACACGCCCGACTGGCACCTCAACCCCGACCGCTATCCGGGGCTCAAGGAGGTTTTGACCTCGGTCACCGCCCGCTACATCACCCAGGCTCGCTCCAAGACCGGCGGCGTGGTCGATCCGGTCGCCCGCTTCCACCTCGGCAACGGCGCGCGGCTGGAGCTGATCCGTTTCATGGCCGACCCCTCGTCCAAGGGCGTGCGCACCGGGCTCGGGATGATGGTCAACTACCTCTACGACCTGCGCTATATCGAGCGGAACCACGAGGCCTTCAGCGAGCGCAACCAGGTGCCGGCCTCCAGCGCCGCCCTGCGTCTGGCCAAGCCGGCGGCTGGCTTCAAGCGCGAAGCCCCCGCCAAGGGCCGCAAGACCGAATCCGACGAAGCGGCGAGCGCGGAGGCGTAGGCTCCCTCACCCTCCCCGCTTTCGCGGGTCCCCTCCATCTCTCCAACGAGGCGATGGAAACGCGCCACTATCCCTCTCCCCAGTGGGGAGAGGTTAGGTGAGGGGGTCAGACCGGCTCCAGCTCCACCAAGAGGTCCTTGGCGTCCACCGCATCGCCGGCCGTCACATGGATCGCTGACACCTTGCCGTCGCGCGGCGCGCGAAGGGCCGTCTCCATCTTCATCGCCTCGATCGACAGCAGCGCGTCGCCGGCCTTGATCGCCTGGCCCTCGCGCACTGAGACGGCGGCGATCACGCCGGGCATCGGGGCGGCGACGTGGCAGTCGTTTCCGTCGTCGGCCTTGCGCTTGGCCGGACGGGTGGCGGTGGCGCTGCGGTTGGGCACCTTGATCACGCGCGGCTGGCCGTTCAGCTCGAAGAAGACCCGGATCGAACCGTCCTCGTCCGTCTCCCCCAGCGCCTGCAGCCGCACGACCAGCGACTTGCCCTTCTCCAGCTCGACGGTGATCTCCTCGCCGACCTGCATGCCGTAGAAGAAGGTCGGGGTCGGCAGCACCGAGAGGGGACCATACTTGCGGTGCATCCCGACGAAGTCTTTGAACACCGCCGGATACATCAGGGCCGAGGCCAGCCAGCGGTCGTCTAGCGCGCGCCCGGCCGAGTGCGCCGCCTTGGCGCGTTCTGCCTCCAGGTCAGCGGCGGGCAGCAGGGCGCCCGGTCGCTGCGTCAGGGGCTTCACCTCCTTCAGCACCTTCTTCTGCAGCTCCGGCGGGAAGCCGCGGACGGGCTGGCCGAGGTCGCCGTGCATCATCTCGACCACCGACTGCGGGAAGGCGATGTCGCGCTTGGGGTCGGCCACGTCGGCGGGCGTCAGGCCCTGGCTGACCATCATCAGCGCCATGTCGCCGACCACCTTGGACGAGGGCGTCACCTTCACGATGTCGCCGAACAGGTCGTTGGCGTCGCGATAGGCCTGGGCCACGTCGTGCCAGCGGGTCTCCAGCCCCATGGAGCGGGCCTGCTCCTTAAGGTTGGTGAACTGGCCGCCCGGCATCTCGTGCAGATAAACCTCGGAAGCCCCCGAGCGCAGGTCGCTCTCGAAGGCGACGTATTGGTTCCTCACCTCTTCCCAATAGAGGCTGATCGAGCGGATCACCGCCGGGTCGAGGCCCGTATCGAACGGCCCGCCCTTCAGCGCCTCGACGATCGAGCCCAGCGTCGGCTGGGAGGTGGTGCCCGACATCGAGTCCATCGCCGCGTCGAAGGCGTCCACACCCGCCTCGACGGCCGCCAGGATGGTCGCCGCCGCCAGGCCTGAAGTAGCGTGGGTGTGCAGGTGGATCGGCAGGCCGGTCTCCGACTTCAGCGTCTTGACCAGTTTGGTCGCCGCGGCCGGTTTAAGAAGTCCCGCCATGTCCTTGATCGCCAGGACGTGACAGCCCGCCTTCTCAAGCTGTTTGGCCAGGTCCACATAATAGCCCAGCGAGTATTTGGCCCGGTCCGGATCGAGCATGTCGCCGGTATAGCAGAGCGCGCCCTCGGCGATCTTGCCGGTCTCCAGCACCGCGTCGATCGAGACGCGCATGTTCTCGACCCAGTTGAAGCAGTCGAAGATGCGGAAGAGATCCACCCCGGCCGTGGCTGCCTGCTGGACGAAGAACTTCACGACGTTGTCGGGATAGTTGGTGTAGCCGACGCCGTTGGCCCCCCGCAGGAGCATCTGCAGCAACGCGTTGGGCGAGCGCTCGCGGATCAGGGCCAGCCGCTCCCACGGGTCCTCGGTCAGGAAGCGCATGGCCACGTCGAAGGTCGCACCGCCCCAGCACTCCAGCGACAGCAGGTCGGGAAGACCCGTGGCGTAGGCGTCGGTGATGCGGGTGATGTCGGCGGTGCGGAAGCGGGTGGCCAGCAGCGACTGGTGGGCGTCGCGCATGGTGGTGTCGGTGACCAGCGGCCGGGTCTCCGCCAGCATCCAGTCGGCGAAGGCCTTGGGGCCCGCCCGCTCCAGCCGCGCGCGCGGGCTCTCGCCGATCGGCTTTTGGCTGAACACGGGCGGCAAAGGCGTGCGCGCGTTCGGCAGCGGCTTCTGGCGGTTGCGGACCTCCGGGTGGCCGTTGATGGTGACATCGGCGATGTAGCCCAGGAGGCGCGTCGCCCGGTCGCGGCGCTTGCTGAGTTGGAACAACTCGGGCGTCTCGTCGATGAAGCGGGTGGTGTAGCTGTTGCTGCGGAACTTCGGGTGGGCCAGCACGGCCTCCAGGAAGGCGAGGTTGGTCGCCACGCCCCGGATCCGGTACTCTCGCAGCACCCGGTCCATCCGCGCGATCGCCTCCTGCGGCGTCGGCGCCCAGCAGGTGATCTTCTCCAGCAAGGGGTCGTAAAAACGGGTGACCACCGCCCCCGAATAGGCCGTGCCGCCATCCACCCGCACGCCGAAGCCGAAGGCGCCGCGATAGGCGCTGATCCGGCCATAGTCGGGGATGAAGTTGTTGTCGGGGTTCTCGGTCGTGACCCGGCACTGCAGCGCGTGGCCGCCTAGCCTGATCTCCGCCTGGGGCGGAACGCCGGTCTCCTCGACCACGCCCAGGTGGCCGCCCTCGGCGATGCGGATCTGGGCCTTGACGATGTCGATCCCGGTGACGACCTCGGTCACCGTGTGCTCGACCTGGATGCGCGGATTGACCTCGATGAAATAGAGTTTGCCGGTCTCGGCATCCATCAGGAACTCGACCGTGCCGGCCCCGAAATAGTCGGTGGCGCGGCCGATCTTCAGCGCCTGCTGGCACAGGTCCAGCCGGGTGGCCTCGTCGAGATAGGGGGCGGGCGCCCGCTCGATGATCTTCTGGTGGCGGCGCTGGATCGAGCAGTCGCGCTCGAACAGGTGGAAGAGATTGCCGTGCCGGTCGCCGATGATCTGCACCTCGACATGGCGGGCGTGGCGCACCAGCTTTTCGAGATAGACCTCGTCCTTGCCGAAGGCCGACTTGGCCTCGCGCTTGGCCGAGACCACAGCATCGACCAGCTCGTCCTCGGACTCGAGCGGCCGCATGCCGCGCCCGCCGCCCCCCCAGGAGGCTTTGAGCATCACCGGATAGCCGATCTCGGCGGCGAGCTTTTTGACCAGCTCGGGATCGTCCGGCAGCGGGTCGGTCGCGGGCATGACGGGCGCGCCCGCGGCGATGGCGGCGTTGCGGGCCGAGACCTTGTTGCCGAGCGTCCGCATGGTCTGGGGCGAGGGCCCCAGGAAGATGATCCCGGCGGCGGCGCAGGCCTCGGCGAACTCGGGGCTCTCGGATAGGAAACCATAGCCGGGGTGGATGGCGTCGGCCCTGGCCTCGACGGCGACCCGGATCACCTCCTCGATCGAAAGATAGGCCTCGATGGGGCCGAGCCCGGCGCCGATCTCATAGGCCTCGTCGGCCTTGAACCGGTGCAGCGAAAGCTTGTCCTGGTTGGCGTAGATCGCGATGGTCGCGATGCCCATTTCGCTTGCCGCGCGGAAGACGCGGATGGCGATTTCGGACCGGTTGGCGACCAGCAGGCGTTTGATTTTCAACAAGGACGCGCTCCAGCCCTGACAAGACCGCGCGGACGCCCGAACCAGGCCGTCGCGCCTGCAGGACTTTGCCGAAAACGCCGCTTCCGTCTATCGGAAGTTGCACCGCAGCATATTCAAAAATAGAATACGCACAGCCCTTAGGCGCCGCTCACGGGTCCAGTCGCGACAAGCGCCCTTATTGATCTGGACGCCCAGCCGGGCAATCTCGTCATCGTGTCTGAACCGCCCGCCCCGCCGCTGCCCAGCCTGCCGGAGTCCTTCCGCACCGTGGCCGTGCCCAGGGGCGCCGGCTTCTGGCGCAAGATGCTGGCCTTCGCCGGTCCGGGATACCTCGTCGCCGTCGGCTATATGGACCCTGGCAACTGGGCCACGGATCTCGCGGGCGGCTCGCGCTTCGGCTACCGGCTTCTGCCCGTCATCCTTCTTTCCAGCGTCACCGCCATGTTCCTGCAGTGGATGGCGATGCGGCTGGGGGTCGCCAGCGGCCTCGATCTGGCCCAGGCCTGCCGCAGGCAGTTCCCGCGCGTGATCAACCTCCTGCTCTGGATCGCCTGCGAGGTCGCCATCATCGCCTGCAACCTGGCCGAGGTGATCGGCGCGGCCATCGCGCTCAAGCTCCTGTTCGGCCTGCCCATGACGCTCGGGGTGGTGGTGACGGTGCTCGACGTCTTCCTGATCCTCCTGCTGCAGAGCCGGGGATTCCGCTACATCGAGGCCCTGGTCGTTGCGCTGATCGGCCTGATCGGCGCCTGCTTCGTTCTGGAGATGGCTTGGTCCCGCCCTGAGCTCGCCGCCATCCTGGGCGCCCTCAAGCCCGACCCCGGCCTATTGACCGAGCCCGCCGCCCTCTATCTGGCGCTGGGAATCTTCGGGGCCACGGTCATGCCTCACAACCTCTATCTGCACAGCTCGCTGGCCCAGACCCGCAGCTTCGACCAGACCGAGGCCGGCAAGCGTGAGGCCATCCGCTTCGGCGGCATCGACAGCGCCTTCGCCTTGACCCTGGCCCTCCTGGTCAACGCTGCCATCCTGATCCTTGCGGCCGCCGCCTTCCACGCCGCCGGGCGCACCGACGTCACCGAGATCGAACAGGCCTATCATCTGCTCGAGCCCATGCTGGGCGCGGGCTTGGCCAGCATCCTGTTCGGCGTCGCCCTGTTAGCCGCCGGTCAGAACTCCAGCCTGACCGGCGCGCTCGCCGGCCAGATCGTGATGGAGGGGTTCCTCGGGCTGAAGATAAACCCGCTGGCCCGGCGGCTGATCAGCAGGGGCCTCGCCATCGTCCCGGCCCTGGCGGTGGCGATTATCGCGGGCGACCGGGGCGTGTCGGAGCTTCTGATCCTCAGTCAGGTCGTCCTCAGCGTGCAGCTCGGCTTCGCCGTTATCCCGCTGGTGATGTTCACCAGCGACCGCACCCTGATGGGCAATTTCGTCAACAGCCGCCTCGTGACCATCATCGGATCTGTAGTCGCGGGGCTGATCGTACTGGTCAACGGCTGGCTGGTGGTGCAATCGGTGGCCGGATGAAAGACCAGATTCCCGTCATCGAAATCACCGCCCCCGGCGGCCCCGAAGTCCTGGCCCTCGCGACCCGCGAGCGGCCCTCCCCCGGCCCGGGCCAGATCCTGATCGAAGTGAAGGCGGCCGGCATCAACGGCGCCGACCTCGCCCAGCGCAAGGGCGTCTATCCGCCCCCGCCCGGCGCGTCTGATCTGCTCGGCATGGAGGTCGCGGGCGTCGTGGCCGAGGTCAGCGGCGAGTCCAACGGACTTAGCGTCGGCGACCGGGTCTGCGCCCTCCTGACCGGCGGCGGCTACGCCGGCTACTGTATCGCCGAGGCCGGCGAGACCTTGCCCCTCCCCGCCAATGTCTCCTTCGTCGAGGGCGCGGCCCTGATGGAGACCCTCTGCACCGTCTGGACCAATGTCTTTGAGGACGCGGGCCTGAAAAAGGGCGAGAGCTTCCTGGTCCATGGCGGCGCCAGCGGCATCGGCATGACCGCGATTCAGCTGGCCAAGGCCTTCGGCGGCGCGGTCTTCGCCACCGTCAGCTCCGACGACAAGGCCGCCGCCTGCGAGGCGCTCGGCGCCAAGGCGATCAACCACAAGACCCAGGACTTCGCCGAGATCATCAAGGCCGAGACCAAGGGCGGCGTCGACGTCATCCTCGACGTGGTCGGCGGCTCATACCTGGAGCGCAACGTCCGCTCGCTGGCCACCGGCGGCCGTATGGCGGTGATCGCGCTGAACGGCGGCCGGATGGGCCAGCTCGACCTGGCCCGGATGATGATGAAACGCCTGCGGATCACCGGCTCGACGCTTCGCGGCCGCCCCTTGGCCGAAAAGGTGCGGCTCGTGGCCGCCGTCCGTGAGCACTGCTGGCCGCTGGTCGAGAGCGGCGCTTTCAAGCCCATGATCGACTCGACCTTTCCCCTCGCGCAGGCCGCCAAGGCGCACGAGCGGATGGAGGCGGGCCTGCATATCGGCAAGGTGGTCCTGACCCTCTGACGGAGGCGCGCGTCGTTCCGGCGAAGGGCGAAGGATTGCAGTAGCGCAATCTCCCGCCCTTTCGTCTCTTGCTATAGCTAGACAGGGATCGGGCGGATTCCCGACAGAGAAGCCGGACGCACGCGAAAGCGCGGGCCAACCGGACACGACGTGGGGGCGAATTGACTGACTTCCGGACTCAGACCTTGGCGCGGACAGCCGTCGGCATAGCCCTGGCCTGGGCCGTCGCAGGCGCCGCCATGGCGCAGCAGCCCGCCCCCGCGCAGCCGCAGGCCTCCGCGGGCGGCGTGATCTCCTACACGCCGGCCGAGTTCGCCCAGTACCAGCCTGCCAACGCCTTCGACATGATCAGTCGGATTCCGGGGTTCAGCTTCAGCGCTGGCGACCAGGTGCGCGGTTTCGCCGGCGCCGTCGGCAATGTGCTGATCGACGGACAGCGCCCCTCCTCCAAATCGGTGACCCTGGAGAACCTGCTGACGCGCATCCCGACCGGGGCGGTGGAGCGGATCGACCTGATCCGCGGCGGCGCGCCCGGCATCGACATGCAGGGCCTGCAGATCATCGTGAATGTCGTCAAGAAGCCGGGCGGCGGTCTGACCGGCGCGGTGGAGAGCGGCGTAAAGGGCTACATCCGCAAACCGGCCGGCGCGGTGGCCAAACTGCAGCTGACCCGAAAATCGGGCGGGCTCACCCTCGACGGAACCCTGGCCATCGAGAAGATCCAACCTGACTCGGATATCCGGCAATCGGGCGTCG
>CANJKM010000105.1 GCA_947474805.1 Caulobacterales bacterium
ATTCGGCCCAAAATTCACAAAATGAACCATTAAACGACGATAACTTTGATATTTTGGCATCGTTTTGATCAATGCGGCCTGATAATCTTCCAAAATCAGCAGATTTTGCGGAGTTTTTAGAAAATGAAGCTCGCCCTCGCCGCCGCCCTCTTCGCGCTCGCCTCGGCCGGCGCCGTCCAGGCCAAAACCGATCGGACCGCCGAATTCCAGACCAAGATGGAACAGCAGCGCAAACAGGCGTTGCGGACCAAGGGCGGCCTTCAACCCCGCTCTCGCGAGGAGCTCCGCGCCGAACGCTTGGCCAAGGCCGAGCGCGAGGCGGCGGTGAAACAAGCCTCCAACGACGTTCATCGCCGGCACGAGGCGGTCTTCGCGCAGGTCGACTCCGATCAGAATGGCCGGATCAATCTCGATGAATTCAAGGAGGCCGCTCTGCACCTGGAAGGGGCTTCCAGCACCAAATTGCCCTGACTCGACAAGGCGGAACCTTGGAGTTAGCGTGATTGGATCGACCTCTGTCGCGCTCTGCCAACTATATCGTCGCCGACAGGCTCGGTCACGCAGCTGCCTACCTCAGGTTTCGATCGGCGCCGGATTGGCCGGCGACGTAACACTATTGGGAGACCTGAGAATGGCCCAAGGCACTGTGAAATGGTTCAACCCGACCAAGGGTTATGGCTTCATCCAGCCGGAAGACGGCGGCGCTGACGTGTTCGTGCACATCTCGGCCGTCGAGCGCGCCGGCCTCGGCTCGCTGAACGAAGGCCAGAAGGTCGACTATGAACTCGAGCGCGACCGCAAGTCGGGCAAGATGTCGGCGGGCAATCTGCGCGCCCTCTAAGCGCCGTCTGAACCAAGTCATCCGGGGCGGGGATCCGAGAGGGTCTCCGCCCCTTTTGCGTTCAAATCCGGTCGATTTCGTTTTCAAGCGGCCCTGAGCCTTTCATCCGCACAGGCGACTGTGAGAAGGCTATATCTTCACTATCAAGTCGATACGGAGCGCCAGTGAGCGACTGGGACATCGCCAATTCCGCCCCCATGCTGCCGATCGCCCAGATCGCCGCCAGCCTTGGATTGGGCGAGGACGATTTCGAACCGCACGGCCGCTACATGGGCAAGATCGCCCCCCACGCCGGCGAGGGCCGCCCGGACGGCAAGCTCATCCTGGTCACGGCGATCAACCCGACGCCGGCGGGAGAAGGCAAGACCACCACCTCGATCGGGCTCGCGGACGCCATGAACCGGCTAGGGCGCAAGGCGGCTTTGGCCCTGCGCGAGCCGAGCCTGGGCCCTTGCTTCGGGGCCAAGGGCGGAGCGGCCGGCGGCGGTCACGCTCAGGTCGTGCCGATGGACGAGATCAACCTGCATTTCAACGGCGACTTCCACGCCGTCACTCCGGCCAACAATCTGCTGTCGGCCCTGATCGACAATTCGATCTACTGGGGCAACCCCTTGGAGGTCGACCCCCAGTCGGTCACCTGGCGGCGCTGTCTGGACATGAACGACCGCTCTCTGCGCGGACCGTCGGCCGAGGGCGGCTTCGACATCACCGTGGCTTCCGAAATGATGGCCATCCTCTGCCTCGCCACCTCGCTCGCCGATCTGCGGCGGCGGATCGCGCGGGTGGTGGTGGCCGCGCAGCGCGATGGCGGCTGGATCAAGGCCGAGGCCTTCGAGGGGGTGGGGGCGATGACAGCCCTGCTCCGCCAGGCGATCAAGCCGAACCTGGTCCAGACGTTGGAGCATACGCCGGCCATCGTGCACGGCGGCCCCTTCGCCAATATCGCGCACGGCTGCAATTCTGTGATGGCGACCAAGCTCGGCTTGCGGCTGGCCGACTATGTGGTGACAGAGGCCGGGTTCGGGGCGGACCTCGGGGCCGAAAAGTTCTTCGACATCAAATGCCGTCAGTCGGGGCTGAGACCCGCCGCCGTGGTGGTGGTGGCGACCGCGCGGGCGTTGAAGTTCCACGGCGGCGTGGAGAAGAGCGATCTGGGCGCCGAGGACTGCGCGGCCGTCTCGCGCGGCATGGCCAATCTGGAGCGCCACCTGAGCAACATCGCCCGCTTCGGCGTGCCGGCTGTGGTGGCGGTCAACCGCTTCTCGGGCGACACCAAGGCCGAGATGTCCACGGTGATCGACGCCTGCCGCGCCCTGGGGGTCGAGGCGCATGTCTGCACCCACTGGTCGGACGGCGGCGCTGGAGCGGTCGGTCTGGCCGAGGCGGTGCTGGCCCTGGCCGACGGCGGGACGGCGGACTTTCGGCCCCTCTATCCCGACGCGCTGCCGCTCGTGGCGAAGATCGAGACCGTGGCGCGGGACATCTATGGCGCGGCCGGGGTGGCGTTCGCGCCCGAGGCCATGGCGAAGCTCGAGCGGTTCGAGGCCGAGGGCTACGGCGCCCTTCCGGTCTGCATGGCCAAGACCCAGTATAGCTTCTCGGCCGATCCCAAGCTGCGCGGCGCGCCGACCGGCCACACCCTGCCGGTGCGCGAGGTCAGGCTCTCGGCCGGCGCCGGGTTCGTGGTCGCCCTGTGCGGAGACATCATGACCATGCCCGGCCTGCCCCGCTTCCCCTCGGCGCGGGGGATAGAGGTTTCCGAAAACGGCGTGGTTACAGGCCTGGCCTAGTCGGCTTGGGCCTCGGCCTTGCGGCGGGCCTTGGCCTCCGCGGCGAGGGCGGCGACCCAGGGGAATCGCTCGGCCTCCGCGGCGTCGTAGCCGAGGTTGTGGACCGTGGGGCTGCGCGGCATGTTTTGGATGGCGTACTGGGTCCCTAAGAGCTTGTCGGGCCAGAAGCTGATGATGCCGTAGTTGCCCTGCTCATTGTGGAAGTGGTGGGCCATGTGCAGGGCCTTGATCTTCTTCAGCCACGCATTGTTGGGCAGGAAGTTCAGGTGCTGGATGCAGTGGCAGAACTCATAGAGCAGGGTCGTGGCCAGACCTGAGGCCAAGGCGGTGAGCGCGCCCGGCCAGCCGGCGAGGAGATAACCGATCGGCAGGGTGGCGATGGCGATGGTCGGCAGGGTGTTGGTCAGCGAGCCGAAAAGCACCTCCAGCCGGTTCGGGTCTTGATGGTGGTCGAAATGAATCCGTTTCCACAGCTTGGCCGTCGCGGGGAAGCGATAGAGGAAGCGGCTGTGCAGGATAAAGCGGTGCAGGCCGTACCAGACGAGCGGATAGATCAGAAAGGCGACGATCGCGGAAACGGCCACGCCGACGGGATGGTTGGCCGCGCCTGTCTGCCAGGCGCCGATCACGGCGGCCGTGGTCAGGACGGCGTAGATCTGCACCGTCGGATAGGTGACGAAAGCCGGGACCAGCTCCTTCAACCCCATCCGGCCGAGGTCGTGGGCGTGGCCGGCGTTGAGACGGCGGCGCGGGGCGGGACGGTCAGTGGAGGTCAAGGGCGCAATCTGCAAGCGGGACTGTGAAGCGGGCGATCCTAGAGCACGATGGGGTTGAATGGAATTCAGCCGCTGAATCGTGCTCTAGAGTTCTAGGTTCAGGGCGCGTTCGGGCGCGAAACCGCAACCACTTTCGCCTGACGCGCCCTACCCTAATATAGGGGCCATGCGAACCGAGCCACCTAAGGAGTCTTCCGGATCCCCGCAGGTCCGCCCCGGGGAGAAGACGGTGATCCATGTCGGTCCCGACGAGATCCGCCAAAGGCTCCCGCGACAGCTGCGGGGGCGGGCGCTCAGCCTGCTGGACGTGATCGGCTATGCGGTGCTGGCTTCGGCGGTGCTGCTCGGCGCCTTCATGGCCCTGGCCTTCGCGCTCGACCGGCTGCGGGACTGGATCGCGGTGTAGCTTTCCTGCTCCCCCGCTGCGCAGGGGCGGATAAGGAGGTCTAGGCCCGGTGGCGGGCGACCGGCTCGTCTTCCTTGAACACCCTGGCGATCCCCTGGCGCAGGTCGGACGGAATCTGTTGCTGGGCCAGGGCCGCATCGAGCTGCTTTCCGACCATCTTCAGCCGCGCCTTTTCGGCCTCGGCCTTGTGCTCGGCCAGGAGGGCGCCGAGCGCGGCCGCGGTCATCGGCCGGCCGAAGAGATAGCCCTGCATGGCGTGCACGCCGGCCACTTTGAGGAACTGGCGCTGGGACTCGGTCTCGACGCCCTCGGCGATCACCTCCATGCCGAGCGCGCGGCCGATCGAGACCACGGCGTGGACGACGGTGGCCGACTGGACGTCGCCGGTGCAGTCGGTGACGAACTCGCGGTCGATCTTCAGCTTGTCGAACGGATAGCGGCGCAGATGGCCGAGGCTGGAGTAGCCGGCCCCGAAATCGTCGAGCGCCATCTTCACGCCCCGGGCGCGCAGGGCGGCCATGTTCTTCTTCACCTGCTCCTCGGCGTCGAGGATGGCGGTCTCGGTGATCTCCACCTCCAGGGTCCGGGGGTCGGCCCCGTGCACTTCGATCAGGCTCATGATCCGCTCGACCACCCCCGCCTTGGCGAACTCGATGGCCGAGACGTTGAAGGCGACCTGCAGGTCCTTGAAGTCGGCGGTCTCGATCAGGGCGCGGTTGATCACCCAGTCGGTCAGGGGTTCGATCCGGCCCGAGTGCTCGGCCAGAGGGATGAAGAGGGCGGGCGAGACCAGGCCCCGGCGCGGGTGGCTCCAGCGGATCAGGCTCTCGACTCCGAGAATCTGACGCCCGTCGCGGTCGAACTGGGGCTGATAGACGAGCGACAGCTCGTTGCGGGCGATGGCCTGATCGAGATCGGCCATCAGGGCTTCGTTCTCCTGCTCGCTCTCCGCGTCGATCTCCACCTTGCGGGCGGGGTCGGCGGGGTCGGCCAGGGGCGCGCCGCTGGAGAGGCTGCGCAGCAGGGACTCAAGCTCCATTCGCCGGAAGGGCTGGGCCAGGCCCGCCTGGGCGGCGCCGGACTTCACCAGGGCCTGGACCTCGGCCAGCTCGCCGATGGCGACGGTAGGCAGGCTGGAAGGGCGGTCCGGGTCCAGCGTCGAGGGGGCGCTGGCGATCAAGGCGGGCGGGCCCTCCTCTTCGTCCATGTCGAGCCGGTAGCCGGCCCCGACGAGGTAGCGGGCCAGGGCCCTTCGGGTGGCGACGCCCTCGTGGGTCAGGCGGGCGCCGGCGCCCTTGACCGGGGCGGCGGGCCAGGCGGGGGCCTCGGTTTGGCTCCGGAAGGGCAGGCGCAGGATGGCGGCCAGCGGCTGACCCGGCTTGCCGACGAACTGCAGGGCGCCGCCCATGGTTTCGGCCAAGCGGCGGCAGATGACCGGGACGGGGTCGTTGGCGGGCAAGGGGGCCGGGACGCCGGCGACACGGACGCTGACCCTGACCCAGCCGGGCGAGTCGGGCTCGGCTTCGAGCAGTACCCCGCCCGAGGCGCAGGCGCGCAAGGCCAGGTCGGTGAGGCTGGCCAGCGCCCGGCGCAGGCGCCCCGGATCGCCGGCGATGGCGCGCGGCAGGATCGGGTCGACATAGACGGCCAGATCGATCCCGGCGGCGGCGGCGCGCCGCCAGAACAGCTCGACCGTGTCTTCGGCGGCTTCGAGGAGGTCGATCTCGCCGTGTTCGGCCTTGGGGGCGGGCGCGAGGCCGGCCAGGCCCATGAAGTCATCGACGGCGCTCGACAGGACCGTGCCGGCGCGCGCGGCGGTCTGGGCCATGCGGCGCTGGCGGATGGCCGGGCCGCCCTCGGCCAGGGCGTCGGCCAGGGCTTCGACCCCGGCCAGGGCCGGCTTGAGCTCCTGCGACATGGCCGTCAGCAGCCGCGCCTGACCGGCCACGGTGGCCTCGGCGCGGGCGTAGGCGGCGGCGCGGCCGCGGACCTCGGCGTCGAGCGCCGTCGCGCGGCCGGTGGCCCGGCGGCCGGCGTCGGTCAGGCGGGCGATCCCGCTGGCCAGGGCCGCGAGCTCGGCGCCGGGCTCTATCGATTCGGCCGGGTTGAGGGTCCGGGCGATGCCGGCGATCGTTTGGAACTGCCGGCGCCGCATCAGCAGTGCCGCGCCCAGGCCGAGAAGGGCGGCGGGGGCGGCGGCGCTGAGCGCGAGGCCAAGCCCGGCCGAAAGCGCGTCGACCAGGCCCGGGGTCTCGGTCAGGAGCACCACCTGACCGATCGCGCGGCCGGCGTAGGGGATGGGCGCGGAGACTTCGGCGGCTCGGCCGTTCCATTCCAGCCCCCGGGTCGGGCGGACCACGTCGGCGGCCAGCCGGCCCTTGTCTTCGGCGGCGCGGGTGCTGGCGGCCTCGACCAGGATGGCGCCGTCGGGGCGCTCAATCCGAGCGTAGTTTACGCCTGGGACGCTGAGCACGGGGATGAGGGCGGCGTGGGCGGCGACCTTGTCGCCGGCGGCGACCGCCTGGGCGGCGGCGGCGGCGGCCATGCCGGCGGAGGCGGCGAGCCGCCCCCTCTGGGCGACAAGCTCCTCGGCCGCCTGGGACCAGCCGAGCGCGATGGTGGCGAGGACGGCGGCGGCCAGGGCGGGCAGAACGGCGAGGGTCGCCAGCTGGAATCCGAACGCGCTCCGCCGCGGGCGAACCGCCCCGGCTCCCTCAAGCGCTTCGGACTCCTGGCCCGCCATCCCCACTTCCGCACAAAGTCTCTGGAAACCGAGGGTTACAGCCGACAGATGACCTGGGTCTTAAAATGTGGCCCGGCGGGGGTTTGAGGCCCGAGCTGCGACAGGTTGACGCAGGTCTCGCGGTCGCGCCCGCGACCCTCGTTCACGCCGCGCGCGTTAGCCCGTCTCGGTTTCCGGGGTGGTCGCCGGAAAATGACTGACTCGGCCGCGTCGGACGGCCTATCTTCCGGCCATGACCGACATTGAGATGCTCGACCCAGAGGAGGTCGATTCCGACCTCGCCATCGAATCACCCGTGGTGGTCGATCCGGCCGCGCCGATGCGGCTCTATCTGGTCGACGGGTCGGGCTACATCTTCCGAGCCTTCCACGCCCTGCCGCCGCTGACGCGCAAAACCGACGGCCTGCCGGTCGGGGCGGTGGCGGGTTTCTGCAACATGCTGTGGAAGCTGATTCGCGAGATGAAGGCCGACAGGCCGACCCATCTGGCGGTGATCTTCGACGCCTCGGAGAAGACGTTCAGGAACGACCTCTACCCCCTCTACAAGGCGCACCGGCCGCCGCTTCCCGAGGACCTGATCCCGCAGTTTCCGCTGGTGCGCGAGGCGACGCGGGCCTTCGGCGTGCCGGCGATCGAGCTGGCCGGGTTCGAGGCCGACGACCTGATCGCCACCTATGCGACCAAGGTGGCGCAGGCCGGGGGCGAGGTGATCATCGTCTCCTCCGACAAGGACCTGATGCAGCTGGTCAATGAGCAGATCTGCCTGCTCGACCCGGTCAAGCAGATCAAACTCTGCCGGGCCGAGGTGATCGAGAAGTTCGGCATGGGGCCCGAGCATGTGATCGACATCCAGGCTCTGGCCGGCGACAGCGTCGACAATGTGCCCGGCGCGCCGGGGATCGGGGTGAAGACGGCGGCGGCGCTGCTGACCGAGTTCGGCGACCTCGACACCCTCTTGGCCCGCGCCCACGAGATCAAACAGCCGAAGAAGCGCGAGACCCTGATCGAATTCGCCGATCAGGTGCGGCTCTCGCGCGAACTCGTGCGGCTGAAGACCGACGCGCCTATGCCCGAGCCGATCGAGGATCTGCTGGTTCGCGACCCGCACGCCCCGACCCTGGCCGCCTTCCTGGAGGCGATGGAGTTCAGGACGCTCGCCCGCCGGGTGTCGGAAGGCGCGACCCCCTCGGGCGTCCCGGCCGGCGCGCCCGCCGCGCCGCCGCCGGCCGTCGCCGTGGCCGACGCCATTGCTATAGACCATACGAAATACGCCTGTATTCAAGACCTTGAGACGCTCGACGCCTGGATCGCCCGGGCGCGCGAGGCCGGGGTGGTCGGGTTCGACACCGAGACCGACAGCCTGTCCTCGGCGGCGTCCGGCCTGTGCGGACTGTCGCTGGCGGTAGGGGTGGGCGAGGCGGCCTATATCCCCGTCGGCCACTGCGCTTCCGAGGGGCTCGACCTGATGGCGGCGGGCGATTGGAAGCAGATCTCGCTGACGCAGGCCGTCGAGCGGCTCCGACCGTTGCTGGAAGACCCGGCGGTGCTGAAGGTCTGCCAGAACGGCAAATACGACATCGCGGTGATGAGCCGCTACGGCGTCGCGGTCGCCCCGACCGACGACACCATGCTGATGTCCTATGTGCTCGAAGGCGGGCTGCATGGGCATGGGATGGACGAGCTGTCGCAACTGCATCTCGGCCATGTCCCGATCCCGTTCAAACAGGTGGCCGGGACCGGCAAGAAGGAGATCAGTTTCGCCCAGGTCGAGCTGCCGGCGGCGACCTGCTACGCGGCCGAGGACGCCGACGTGACCCTCAGGCTCTGGAGCGTGCTCAAGCCCAGGGTCGCCCGTGAGGGGATGGCCACCGTCTATGAGACGCTGGAGCGCCCGTTGCCGCCGGTGCTGGCCGCGATGGAGTGCGCCGGCATCCGGGTCGACCCCGAGCGGCTGCGCCAACTCGGGCACGAATTTTCGCTGAAGATGGTGGATCTGGAGGCCGAGGCGCACCGCCAGGCCGGAAGGCCGTTCAACCTCGGCAGCCCCAAACAGATCGGCGACATCCTGTTTGGCGAAATGGGCATGGGCGGGGCCAAGAAGACCGCGACCGGAGCCTGGGCCACCGATGTGAAGGTGCTGGAGGATCTGGCCGAGCAGGGACACCCCATGCCCCGGACGATCGTCGACTGGCGCCAGGTGGCCAAGCTGAAGAACACCTACACCGACGCCCTGGTCGCGGCGGCGGACGAGAAGACCCACCGGGTCCACACCAGCTTCTCGCTGGCGGCGGCGGCGACCGGGCGGCTCGCCTCGACCGACCCCAATCTGCAGAACATTCCGATCCGGACCGAGGAGGGGCGCAAGCTGCGCACCTGTTTCATCGCCGATCCGGGCAACGTGCTGATCTCGGCAGACTATTCGCAGATCGAGCTGCGGCTCCTGGCCCATATCGCCGACATTCCCCAGCTGAAGGCGGCCTTCGCGGCGGGCCAGGACATCCACGCCCTGACGGCGTCGGAGGTGTTCGGCGTGCCCATGGACGAGATGACCGGCGAGATCCGCCGCCGGGCCAAGGCGATCAATTTCGGCATCGTCTATGGAATCTCGGCCTTCGGCCTCGCCAACCAGCTCGGCATTCCCCAGGGCGAGGCGGCGGCCTTCATCAAGACCTATTTCGAACGCTTCCCCGGCATTCAGCATTATATGAATGAAACCAAGGCCCTGGTGCGCGAGCAGGGCTATGTCTCGACCATCTTCGGGCGCAAGGTCCACATCCCCGCCATTCGCGGCAAGTCGCCGGCCGAGCGGAGTTTCGGCGAGCGGGCGGCGATCAACGCCCCGATCCAGGGCGCCGCGGCCGACATCATCCGCCGGGCGATGGCGCGGATGCCCGATGCGCTGAAGGGCGCGGGGCTGTCGGCGCGGATGCTGCTGCAGGTGCACGACGAACTGGTGTTCGAGGCGCCCGAGGCCGAAGCTGAAGCGACCTGTGCTCTGGTCGCCCGGGTGATGGAGAAGGCGGCCCTGCCGGCCATCGCGCTGTCGGTGCCGCTGGTGGTCGAGGCCCGGGCGGCGAAGAACTGGGACGAGGCGCATTGATAGAGGTCGGCTACGCCACCGCCGACGACCGCGAGCCCGCGCGCCTGCTGCTGAAGGCCACGGCCGAGCGGCTGGTCGAGCGGCTGGAGCCCCTGTGGCCGCCGGACGAGTTCACCCCCGCCTGGATCGACGCAAAGCACACCCTGGGTTAGCTGGTAGTCGGGCGGTCGGGGGGCGCGTTGATCGGCGTCGCCTTGCTTCAATACGAGGACGAGGACTTCTGGCCCGACCGCGCCCAGGGCCAGGCCCTCTATATGCATCGCATCTGCGCGGCGCCGGGCGTCGAAAAGGGCGCGTGGCCCCGGGCCCTGTTCGACTGGGCCGAGGGTGAGGCGCGCCGCCTGGACCGGCCGTATCTGAGGCTCGACTGTTTTCCGCGGCCCAAGCTGCGCGCCGTCTATGAGGCCAACGGATTCGAGAAGGTCGACGACCGCTGGGTCCACTATCTTTATGTCTTCCGCTACGAGCGGCCGGTAGGTCCGGCATGAGCCCGCGCGCGCGCCTGCCGCTGAACGCCCTGCGCGTCTTCGAGGCGGCGGCGCGGCGCGTCAGCGTCACCCTCGCGGCCGAGGAGCTTC
>CANJKM010000106.1 GCA_947474805.1 Caulobacterales bacterium
GAAATCGCCCGAGACATAGCCGATCCGCAGCCGGCGCACCGGCGTGCGGTCGTTGGCGTGGGCGGGCCAGTCGGGCCGATGCCGGGCGGCCACATCGGCCTCATAGGCGGCGTAGGCCTGGTAGATCTCCCCGGCGCTCAGGGTCGGGGCGTAGTTGAGGCTGAACAGCCGGTTATCGTGGGCGCGCCAGTGGTCGGGGCGGATCGCCAGGGCCTGGCTGTAGTGCGCCTCGGCCTCCGCCAGGCGGCCCTGGGCGCCGCGGGCGCCGCCGAGGTTGAATAGGATATCCGCGTTCCCCGGCGAGAGGGTCAGGGCCTGGTTGTAGGCGGCGACGGCGGCCTCGAACTCCCCGGCCTCGGTTAGGGCGTTGCCGAGATTGCTGAGCGCCTCGGGATAGTCCGGTTGCCGGGCCAGAGCTTGCCGGAAGGATGCGACGGCCGCCTCCGCCTCGCCGAGATCGAGCAATGCGGCGCCCAGGTTGTTGTGGGCCAGGGTGAAGTCGGGGTCGAGCGCCAGGGCGCGGCGGTGGGCCGCGGCCGCTTCATCCGGGCGGCCCTGATTGCGCAGGACGTTGCCGAGGTTGCTGTGGGCCATGGCCAGGGCGGGCTGGAGGGCGATGGCCCGATGGAAGGCCGCCAAGGCTTCGGCGAAGGCGCCTTTGGCCGCAAGCGCATTGCCGAGATTGTTGAAGGCCACGGCCTGGGTCGGGTCGATAGTGGTCGCCCGGCCGATCAGCTCCACCGCGATGTCGTCGCGGCCGACCTGTGAGGCCAGGTAGCCGAGGTTGTGCAGGGCGTCGACGTGGTTGGGGTCGATCGCGAGAATCTGACGGTAGAGGGCCTCGGCCTCGGGCAGGCGGCCGGCGTTGTGATGCTCCACCGCCGTCAGCAGCAGGGCGGCCACGCCGTCGCCCGGCTGGGGTGTCTGAGGGTCGGCCATGTCGCGCGGCACTTTGTCTGGGACGCGTGGCGCTGCCAAGGCGGATTGGGCCGGTCCTAGCCGCGCTCGCCCTGTTCGCGCGGCGGCGGGGGAGGCGGCGGCGGCAGGCGGACCGGCGGCACGGGGTGTTGGCAGGTCACCCGCACCCATTCCTCATGCTCGGGCGACACGAGAACCGGGGTCGCTTCGGTGCGATAGACGGCGGCGTGCTGGATAGCGGTCGTGCGCTCGGGGGCGATCACCCGTACGCGGGTTTCGGAACGATAGACGGCGGGGCGGCGGGTCTCGCTCCAGCCGCCTTCGCTGACCAGGGAGCGGACCACGATCTTGCGTTTGAGCGGCGGGTCGCGGACCTCATAGTCTCGGCCCGGGCTGACCAGGACCTCGCGCTCGACCACGCCCTGACGAGGCGGGATCCAGACCTTGCAGTAGATCTCGGTGCGACCGTCGAACTGCTTTTGCCAGACGTAGCGGCCGGGCTCGAGCACGACCGTCTCCCGCACGCGCCGATACCGCGGGGGCTCGTGCACTCGGCGGCTGGGGCCGGGGACGGTCTCCCACTGAATCTCCTCGCGGTAGACCGGCTCGCGCCAGACCCGTTCGACCACTTCGGGCGTGACCACGACCTGCTCGACCAGGGTCTCGGTCTGGGCCGGAACGACACGGGTCTCGGTCCAGGCCGGCCTGTCGATCACCTGGCGGGTCTCGGTGCGGTACTCCGCCGGCCGGATCGTGCGGGCGTAGCACTCGCCCGGCTTGCCGTAGGGCGGCAGGGCGGAGCGGGCGGCGTGGACGGGCGGGTGGGGCGGTTGGGCCAGGGCGAGGGGCCCCGTCGCCAGCCAGATCAGCGGCGCGGCCGTCATCCAAGGTTTAAGCATCGATCGTCCCCAGGCCCGGTCGGTATGGTTAACGCCGCGTTAGCCCGTCCGGTTTCACTCTTGAAGCCGAGAGGTCGGGGTCGCGAGGGGCGCCTAAGTTTCAGGCAATGGAAAGCTGAACGGTTGCTGCACGCCCGTTCAGGCTTGGGTTCAGGCGAACCCCTCTAGGCTCGGTCTCAAAGGTTTGAGGAGGGCGTCATGTCCGTTCGCGAGACCGAAGAGATCGACTACATCTATCTGGAGGAGCTGACCCACCGGCCCGTGCTGGTGGTTTCCGACCCGCTCGGCTGGAAGGCCGACGACGAGCGCGAGCACATCGAACTGCTGCGGCAGAAGCTGAACAGCCAGATCGTCTTCGTCTCGTCCGGCCAGATCGAGAAGGTCTGGCCAGATTGGAGCGGCGAGGAGCCTGTCACCATCGAGGTCGCGGCCCAGCATTCCCTGACCAAGCCGGCCAAGGACTTCTACAGCCAGGCCGAGGAGGTGCTGGACGAGGCGGGGATCAGGTTGCGGTTCACGCTGCTGGCCTAGCCTCCCGGCCCGCGCGCGGCTAAGAGGGCGGCATGTCCGACGACGCCCCCACCGCACGCGATTACCGCGACACCGTCTTCCTGCCCGAGACCGCCTTTCCGATGCGGGCCGGCCTGCCCAAGCTTGAGCCCGAGCTGCTGGCCCAGTGGGAGGCCGACGACCTCTATGAGGCCGTGCGCCAGGCCCGCAAGGCCGACGGCGCGCCGCTCTATGTGCTGCACGACGGCCCGCCCTACGCCAACGGCGCCATCCACATCGGCCACGCGCTCAACAAGATCCTGAAGGACTTCGTGGTCCGGTCGCGGTTCGCGCTCGGGTTCGAGGTCGACTACATCCCCGGCTGGGACTGCCACGGCCTGCCGATCGAGTGGAAGATCGAGGAGGAGTTCCGTTCCAAGGGCCGCCGCAAGGACGAGGTCTCCAAGGCCGAGTTCCGTTCGGCCTGCCGCACCTACGCCGCCCGCTGGATCGAGGCGCAGAAGACCGAGTTCAAGCGGCTGGGCGTGCTCGGCCGCTGGGACAAACGCTACGCCACCATGGACTATCAGTCCGAGGCGCTGATCGTCGCCGAGTTCCACAAGTTCCTGATGTCGGGCCAGCTCTATCGCGGCTCCAAGCCGGTGATGTGGAGCCCCGTCGAGCGCACCGCCCTGGCCGACGCCGAGGTCGAGTACCACGACCACACCTCGCCGACCGTCTGGGTCAAGTTCCCGGTCAAGACCTATGACGAGGCCCACTACGCCCTGTCGCCGAACGCCGCGGGGGAGAATGTCTTCCGCCTGCCGCCCAACGACGCCTCGGTGGTGATCTGGACCACAACGCCCTGGACCCTGCCGGCCAACCGGGCGATCGCCTTCAATCCCGCCATCGAATACGGCCTCTATGAGGTCGAGGCGATGCAGACGGACCTGGCCTTCGAGCCCTGGGCCAAGCCGGGCGACCGGCTGATCGTCGCCGACAAGCTGGCTGAGGATGTTCGCGCCGCCGCCATGATCGCCAAATGGCGCCGGGCCGAGCCGGTCGATCCGACGGGACTGATCTGCGCCCATCCGCTGGCCCAGTTCGACCCGGGCTATGGCTTCGAGGTTCCGCTGCTGCCGGGCGACCACGTCACCGACGACGCGGGCACCGGCTTTGTCCACACCGCGCCCGGCCACGGCGCCGACGACTACCTGCTCTGGATCAAGTCCGGCCGCCGCGAAATCCCCGAGACGGTCGATCCTGACGGCGCCTATTACCCGACCGTGCCCCTGTTCGCGGGGCTGAAGGTGCTGGAGACCGAGGGCAAGAAGTCGGGCCGTTTCGGCCCCGCCAATCCGGCGGTGATGGACAAGCTGATCGAGGCCGGGAACCTGCTCGCCCGCGGCCGGCTGGAACACTCCTATCCGCACAGCTGGCGATCCAAGGCGCCGGTGATCTTCCGCAACACGCCGCAGTGGTTCATCCGAATGGACGTGCCGCTGGCCGACGGCCGGACCCTGCGCGAGGTCGCGCTGAAGGGGATCGACGAGGCCGCCTTCTATCCGGAGACCGGCCGCAACCGGATCCGGGCCATGGTCGAGGGCCGCCCTGACTGGCTGATCTCGCGCCAGCGCGCCTGGGGCACGCCGCTCGCCATGTATGTCGACAAGGTCACCGGCGAGCCCTTGCGCGACCCCGAGGTCAACGCCCGCATCCTGGCCGCCGTCTCGGCCGAGGGCGCCGACGCCTGGTTCACCCGGCCCGACGCCGACTTCCTGGGCGACCGCAACCCCGACGATTACGAGAAGATCGAGGACATCCTCGACGTCTGGTTCGACTCTGGCTCGACCCACGCCTTCGCGCTGGAGCCGCGCAACGACAGCCGCTCGCCCGCCGACCTCTATCTGGAGGGCTCCGATCAGGCGCGGGGCTGGTTCCAGTCGTCCCTGCTCGAGAGCTCCGGCACCCGCGGCCGCGCCCCGTTCAAGGGCGTCCTGACCCACGGCTTCGTCCTCGACGAGTCCGGGGAGAAGATGTCCAAGTCCAAGGGCAACACCACCGAGCCGCAATCGGTGACCAAGGAGAGCGGGGCCGAGATCCTGCGGCTTTGGGTGGCCCTGTCGAACTACGACGAGGATCTGCGGATCGGCAAAACCATCCTGCAGACGGCGATCGACAGCTATCGCAAGCTGCGCAACACCCTGCGCTATCTGCTGGGCGGCCTGGCCGGGTTCGAGGCCTCGGAGGCCGTCGCCTACGCCGACATGCCGCCGCTGGAGCGGTTCGTGCTGCACCGGCTGTGGGAGCTCGACGCCCAAGTTCGCGCCGCCTATGAGGGCTACAAGTTCGACGAGGTCTGGCGGCCCGTCGCCGACTTCTGCGCCCAGGAGCTGTCAGCCCTGTATTTCGACGTGCGCAAGGACGCCCTCTATTGCGATGCGCCCGATAGCCTGCGCCGCCGGGCGTGCCGCACGGTGATGAACCACGCCTTCGAGCGGCTGACCGCGTGGCTGGGTCCGATCGCGCCCTTCACCATCGAGGAGGCCTGGGCCTCGCGGCATCCGGGCGACAAGGCCAACCTCTATCGGGTGATCCCGGAAACGCCGGCCGAGTGGGAGAACCCCGCCGAGGCCGAACGCTGGGGCAAGATCAACTCGGTGCTGGCCGTGGTGACGGGCGCGCTCGAAGGCGAACGGCGCGAGAAGCGGATCGGCTCGGCGCTGGAAGCCGCGCCGGAAGTTTCGGTGGCCGACGCGGCCCTGGTCGGCGCCTTTGAGGGCGTCGATCCGGCCGAGGTCTTCCGCACGAGCCAGGCCGTGCTCAAGGCCGGCGCCGGCGAGGGCTTCACCCTGGCCGACTATCCCGGCGTCGCGGTCCGTCCCTTCAAGGCCGAGGGCGGCAAGTGCGCCCGCTGCTGGCGTATCCTGCCCGAGGTGAAGGCCGAGCTCTGCCAACGCTGCGAAGCGGTGGTCGGCTAGGCCATGAAGACGACGCCCAACGCGCGGTTCGCCTACGCCCTGGCCGCCTTGCTGGTCGTGGCCGACCAGCTGTCGAAATGGTGGATCGTCGGGCCCGTCGACCTGCCGAGCCTGGGCCGTATCCCGGTGCTGGCGCCCTTCTTCAACCTGTCGATGGTCTGGAACCGGGGGGTTAGCTTCGGCCTGCTGCGCGCCGACGCCGACATCGGTCGCTGGGGGCTTGCTCTGTTCTCCATCTGCATCGCCGTCGGGCTGGGGGTCTGGGCCCGCACGCTCGACCGCAAACTGCCCGCGCTCGCCATCGGCCTGGTGATCGGCGGCGCGATCGGCAATGTGATCGACCGCATCCGGCTGGGGGCGGTGATCGATTTCCTCGACTTCTCCGGCCTCTATTTCCCATGGGTGTTCAACGTCGCCGACATGGGGGTGACGGTGGGCGTGGCCCTGCTGGTGCTCGACAGCCTGATCCACAAGACGCCGGCCGCCCCGGCGGAAAGCTGAGATCCATAAAGCTGCGACCGCGCCACGCCTTTTCGGCGAGCCGGTGATGCGATAGGAAAGACGCCGCCCTGGCCCCTCCTGGCTTTGACCCCGTCAAAGCCGGACAAAGAGGGGCCAGAATCTTAGCTTAAGAGCATGTTCGGGCGGCGAACCGCTCACACTTCGCCTAATATGCTCTCGGGGCGACCGATCTGGAGTGCGATCCATGCGTATCAAGACCCTTCTGCCGCTCGCCGCGCTCGGCCTCCTGGCCGTGTCGGCCTCGGCCTGCTCGCCCGTCGCCAAGGCGCTCGGCGTCAGCAAGGCCAGCCCTGACGAATTCCGGGTCGTGGCCCAGGCGCCCCTGACCACCCCGCCCGACTATTCGCTGCGTCCGCCGTCGCCCGGCGAGCCGCGCCCGCAGGAGCTGCAGCCCGAGAGCCAGGCGCGGATCGCGCTGCTGGGCGCCAACGCCGCCGTCACCCGCTCGGAGGGCGAGAACCTGCTCGTCGGCCGCGCCGGCGTCGACAAGGCCGACCCGCTCATCCGCTATGTGATCGATGATGAGTTCGGCGGCGTGTCGCACAAGGACAAGAGCTTCGCCGACAAGCTGATGTTCTGGCGCAAGGGCGAGGCGGCTCCGGCCGCGGCCGGCGTCGCGCCGAAGGGCGAGTCCACCGACGTCGCGCCGATCGACGCCGCGGCCGAGGAAGCCAAGGTCAAGGCCCTGACCGGCGGCCAGACCGTGATCATCTCGCGCAGCCGCTCGCCGCTGAGCAAGCTGCCGGGGCTGTAGCAATCTCTCTATTCCGATTTCCCCGGCGAAAGCCGGGGCCTAGTTGCAGAAGCGCTGGCCGACATTGGCCGGCGCTTTTTGCTTATTGCTTCCAACGGCGCCGAACCTGGGCCCCGGCCTTCGCCGGGGAAGTCGGGTAATGTAAGCTCACGGCCCACCCCTGAGTCCGCCCATGCCCATCCGCCGCCTGCCCGCCGAGACCGTCAACCGCATCGCCGCCGGCGAGGTGGTCGAGCGGCCCGCGAGCGCAGTCAAGGAACTGGTCGAGAACGCGCTCGACGCCGGCGCCCTCTATATCGAGGTCCAGGCTGATCAGGGTGGGCTCGCCCGCATCCTGGTCGCCGACGACGGCCATGGCATCGGGCCCGACGAGTTGCCGCTCGCCGTCGAGCGTCACGCCACATCCAAGCTCACGCCCGAGAGCGATGGGCGGGTGGATCTGCTCAACATCGGAACGCTCGGCTTTCGGGGCGAGGCCCTGCCCTCGATCGGGTCGGTGGCGCGCCTGTCGCTGCAATCGCGCGCTCGAGGCTCGGAGGCCGCCTACGCCCTCACCGTCGACGCGGGCCTTATGAGCGAGGTCGGCCCCTCGGCCTTCCCCGGTCCGCACGGGGCGCGGGTCGAGGTGCGCGACCTCTTCTACGCTACGCCGGCGCGGCTGAAGTTCATGAAGTCCGAGCGCTCCGAAGCCATGGCCATCGCCGAGGAGATCAAGCGCCAGGCGATGGCGCATCCCGAGGTTGGGTTCGCGCTCGACCTCGACGGCAAGAAGACGCTGCGGCTCTCAGCCGAGACCATCGGGCCGGAGGGACGGCTGGCGCGGCTCGCCGCCGTGCTCGGCCGCGACTTCCAGGACAATGCGCTGGAGATCGACCAGGAGCGGGAAGGGGTGCGGCTCTCGGGCTTCGCCGGCCTGCCGACCTTCTCCAGAGGCAACGGCCTGCACCAGCACCTGTTCGTCAACGGGCGGCCGGTGAAAGACCGGCTGCTGCAGGGGGCGCTGCGCGGCGCCTACGCCGACTTCCTGGCGCGGGACCGTTTCCCGGTGGCGGCCCTCTATCTTGAGCTCGATCCCCACTATGTCGACGTAAACGTGCACCCCGCCAAGACCGAGGTGCGGTTCCGCGACCCGGCCATGGTGCGCGGCCTGATCGTCGGCGCCCTGCGACACGCTCTGGCGGGGGCCGGCCACCGGGCCGCGACCACCACGGCGGGGCAGGCTCTCTCGGGCTTCCGGACCAATTACGGCGCGCTCGGCGGTTACACGCCGCCGCCGCCCGCCGCCGGCTGGAGCGGGACGGGAACCTGGCGGAGCAGCGCGGCGCCCGCGCCCAACCTGCCCGGCCTGAACGAAACCAGCGCCCGCTATGAAGCGCCGCAAGCCGAGCCCGCCGGCCAGGTCATCGATCCGCTCGACTACCCGCTAGGCGCGGCGCGGGCCCAGCTGCACGAGACCTATATCGTCGCCCAGACCCGCGACGGACTGGTGCTGGTCGACCAGCACGCGGCGCACGAACGCCTCGTCTATGAGCGGATGAAGGCCGAGAGCGAGGGCGGCGGCGTCGCCCGTCAGGCCCTATTGCTGCCCGAGGTAGTGGAGCTCGATCCGGCGGAGGCCGAGCGGCTTTCGGGGCGGATCGACGAGTTGGCCGAGTTCGGCCTGATCCTGGAGCCGTTCGGGCCGGGCGCGGTGCTGGTGCGAGAGACGCCCTCCGCGCTGGGCGACACCGATGTGCAGGGCCTGGTGCACGACATCGCCGACGACCTGGCCGAGACGGGGCAGGCGCTGTCGCTGAAGGATCGCCTCGCCCATGTCGCCGGAACCATGGCCTGCCACGGCTCGATCCGGGCCGGGCGTCGGTTGACGGCGGCGGAGATGAACGCGCTGCTGCGCCAGATGGAGGCGACGCCCCATTCGGGCCAGTGCAACCACGGCCGCCCGACCTATGTCGAGCTGAAGCTGGCGGATGTGGAGAAGCTGTTCGGGCGGCGCTAGAACCCCGCGCCGACCCGCTTCAGCCGCTCTCGCATCTGCTTCAGCCGCTTGTCGAGCTCGGCCATGGTGCGGTTGAGCGCGCCCTCGTCATCGCGCCAGACCTGCAGAATCCGCGCCCAGACGGCGGTCATGGCCGCCAGCCGCAGCGCGCCGCGCGGACCGGAGCTGTCGATGCCCGAGGCTTCCAGGAGGGCGCGGGCGGTCAGGGGCAGGCGGCGGGCCAGAGCGGCGGGCTCGGCGCGGGCGATCGAGATGAGGACGGCGCGGTTGGGCTCCATCGCCTCCAGCCGGGCCATGGCGGCCTCGAACAGGCGGTCGACCGCGTCGCTCTCCTCGGAGGCGGTCTCCAGGGCGGCGCGATCGAACCGTTTGCCGAGACGCGCCACCAGGGCCGCCTTGCTCGGGGCCTTGGCGTAGAGGTCGGCGAAGGGAATCTCGGCGGCGCGGGCGATGTCGAGCAGGCTAATCGCGCTCCAAGGTTTGTCGGCGGCCAGCGCCAGGGCGGCGTCGGCGGCCTTGTCGAGGATATCGCTCATCAGCCGAGCTCCTTGGCGCGGGCCACGGCGGCGGCCACGGCGCGCTCCAGCAATATGGGGAGCCCGCCCTCGCCTTGCAGCACCTTCAGCGCCGCCTCAGTGGTGCCGCCCGGGGAGGTGACCTGGCGTCGCAACTCCGCCGGGTCGGCCGGGTTGCCGTCCATCAGGGCGGCGGCGCCGATCATGGTCGAGCGGGCGAGTTTGGCGGCCTGGTCGGCGGTCAGCCCCTGGGCCACGCCGGCGGCCTCGAGCGCCTCGATGAAGGCGTAGAGATAGGCGGGGGCGGAGCCGGAAACGGCGGTGGCGGCGTCCATCAGGGCCTCGTCGTCGAGATCGGCGACGGCGGCGACCGGCCCGAACAGGACATGGGCGATGGCGCGGGCGGCCCGGTCCGCCGAATAGACCGAGGCCGTGCCCTTGGCGACGGCGACGGCGGTCGTGGGCATGACCCGGGCGATCCGCCGCCCGCCGAAGACCGAGGCGAGATCGGCGGTTTTAACCCCGGCGGCGATCGAGACGACGACGGCGGTCGGCGACAGGGCCGGGATGTGGGGCGCGACGGCCTCGCGCCAGACCTGGGGTTTGACCGCCATCAGAACCGCGCCCGCCTCGGCCAGGACGCTGGGGTCGGGGTTCAGCCGCGCGCCCTCGGCCACCGCCGCGCGCGCCTCGGGGCCGGGGTTGGGATCGACCAGGATCAGGTCGCAGGGCGAGAAGGCTTCGGTCAGGGACCAGCCTTGGATCAGGGCGCCGCCCATGCGTCCGGCGCCGAGGATGAGGATGGGGGCGGTCATGGCCCCTATCTAGCCGCCTTCCGGGGCCGCGAGAACCTTAGGCCGTGCCCTTGGTCTCGAACATGCAGGCGGCCAGGGCGTCGGCGGGGGTCTTGGCGCCCTTCAGGAGGAAGTCGAAGGCCGGGTAGAAGCGGTCGGCCGACTCCACCGCCGCGTCGATCATCGAGGCGGCCTGGGCCAGGGTGGGGCGCTCGCCGGTCGGCAGGGCCAGGGCGTGGCGGAAGACGATCTCGCCGTCCTCGGCCC
>CANJKM010000107.1 GCA_947474805.1 Caulobacterales bacterium
CGGCCTTGGCGGCCTTTATAGCGAGGGGGTCAGTCTTGTCCGCCACCAATGCCCGGGCCTCAGCGGACTTGTCCCGGGCGCGCGCCAGTGTCACGGCCCCGACGCCGCCTAGGCCCATCTCGCGCCGCTTGCCCCGCCAGCGGTAGACGTAGACCCACTGCTTAGAGCCGGCCTTCGTGATCCGCAGGTACAGGCCGCCGCCGTCGGCGTGCATGCCGGGGCGTTGGAGCGCTGAAATAGCGCGGGTCGTCAGGCGGTTGATCGTCCGGGCCATGCGGGCAGGATAGCCGTATTTGTCCTAACTGCTATCCTAAAAGAATGCGTGGCTTGGGCTGGCCTCGGCTGGACCACGTTGGACTAACAATTTCCGATCTATTTGTTTTTTCGCATAATATATCATCAGCCCTGGAGGGGTGTGGACCGGCCTGGACCCCAGTTCGACGCGTGTCGGGTGCGCCAGCATCTCCGGGCTACTCACCTAGAGCGCCTACCCCATCGCGCGCAGGCCGCTGGCGGCGGGCGCGATCTGGCGCCAAGCTCGCGTCCGTGACCCGATCGTCAATCCTTCAGCGCCATGCGGCCAAAGCCGATGCCCGGCCCTAGAAAGCCGTCGGGTCAGTCAGGCCCCGCCCAAGCGGGTCCTTCGGTCGAGGACCCGTCTGCGGCTCGGAAGCCGGGTTCGCCGGGGCCGGCTGACGGCGGCAGGGCGTACGTTTCCGATCGTAGCGGTTGGCGCGGGCTGATCCGCCGTATCGCCATGGCGACGCGCTCCAGCGATCCGGAGGACCTGCTGAACGCGGCCTTTGTCCGGCTCGAGGAATACAGCGCGCGCGCGGAGGTGGGAAACCCCAAGGCCTTTCTGTTCCGGACCGCGGTCAACCTGGCCCACGACGAGCGCCGGCAGCGGCGGGGCAAGGCCTATGTGGACACGTCCGACCCCTCGGTGATCAATCTTTCCGACGGTCGACCGCTTCAAGATGAGGTTTTTGAGGCCCGCGAACGTCTAGGTAGGGTGCAGGCGGCGCTGGCGACGCTGCATCCCCGCACCAGAGAGATTTTTCTCATGCACCGCGTCGACAAGCTGAAGTACCGCGAGATCGCGGAGCGGCAGGGCATCACGGTCAGCGCGGTCGAGAAGCATGTGGCCAAGGCGGTCCTGTTCCTGGCCAAGTGAATGAAGGGCGACTAGTGGGCGAGGGAGCGGCTTCAGACGCGACGCTGACCCAGGCCGCCGCCTGGCTGGCGCGACTCCGTTCGGAGGAGCGCACGCCCGCGGACGAGGCCGGGTTCCGCGCCTGGCTCGCCGAGCAGCCGGGCGCCCGGCAGGCGTTCGACGACATCAACGCGGCGTTCGAACTGTCAGGCGCGCGGACGGCGCCCGTCATCGCGATCCGTCGGCCGATGCTCAAAGCGGGCGTCGCGGCGGGATTGGCCCTCGCCGCCGGCCTGGCCACCTTCATGCTGTTCGGGCCGGGCCTGGCGCCGGCCGAGAGCTTCAGCACCAATGTCGGCGAGCAGCGCACGGTCGCCCTGCGGGATGGTTCAATGGTCCTGCTCGACACGGCGTCCAAGATCGAGGTCCGGCTCAGCGCCCGTCGCCGCAAGGTGGAGCTGGTTCAGGGCCGGGCCCATTTTGAGGTGGCCAAGGACAGGCGACGGCCGTTCGTCGTGGAGGGCGGCTTGCGCAGCGTCACCGCCGTCGGGACCGTTTTCGACGTCTGGCGCGGACCCAGCGAGACCAGCGTCCTGCTGACCGAGGGCAAGGTGCTGCTTCGGTACGGCGAGGATTCCCGGCTGATGGCTCCGGGAGACCGGATCGTGTTTCGCGGCGATCGGGTCATCGCCGACCGACCCGCTCTGGATACCCAGACCGCCTGGCAGACGGGCCGGGCCGTTTTCGAATCGCAGCCGCTCTCGGAGGTGGTCGCCGAGTTGAACCGCTACAGCCGCCGCCCGCTCGTGCTCGCTGACCGCAAGGTCGCCGCCATGCAGATCAGCGGGACCTATAAGGTCGGAGACGTCGGCGCGTTCGCGGTCTCCCTCTCCCGGCTGCTGCCGGTGGAGGTCACGACCCTGCCCGACCGGGTGGTGCTCCAGGCGCGCGATTAGCCGAAAGCGCCGCGCGAAACGGTTGCCGCGCGATGGCGGGCGGTCGATTGTCCTTCATAACGGCCGGCAAGCGTCGTGAGACCATAACTGGGGCGGAGGATGACGTTCACGCGCAAGCGCCGCCGCGCCTGCCTGGCTTCGGGCGTCGCGGCCCTGGCCTGCATGGCCACGGGCGCGTGGGCGCAGCAGCGGACACGCATCCAGATCCCCGCCCAGGCCATGGCGCCCGCGCTTCGCGAACTCTCGCGGCAGACCGGGGTGAACATCCTGTTCGAGCCCGCGACCGCCGAGGGACTCAAGGCTCCGGCGATCCGGTCCTCGCTGACGGCGGAGGAGGCCGCGCAAAGGCTCGTCGCCGCCAGCGGCCTGGTCGTCGTGCGCGATCCGACCGGAACGCTCATCGTCCAGGCGCGGAGCCGGCCGCAGAACCAGGCCAGGGTCCGGGCGCCCGCTCCCGAGCCCGCGCTCGCCGCGACGCCCCCAGTCGTCCCAGCGCGTCTGCCGCCCGGGCTGGAGCCGGCGGCGGGGATCGAAGGGGTGATCGTCACCGCCTCGCGCATCCAGGCCTCGGGCTTCACCGCGCCGACGCCGACCACGGTGCTCGGCGCCGCCGAGCTTTCCCGCCGCGCCGCGACCTCGGTGCAGGAAACGCTGCTGGAGCTACCGTCGATCCGGCCGAGCACGACCCCGCAGTCGACCTCGGGCCAGTCGACCGGCGCCAATGTCAGCGCGGGCGGCAGCCTGGTTGACCTGCACGGCCTTGGCCCCGCGCGCACCCTGACCCTGGTCAACGGCCACCGGACCGGCGCCTCCAGCGACCTTCGCCAGTTTCCGACCAGCCTGATCCAGCGCATCGACGTCGTGACCGGCGGGGCCTCGGCCGCCTACGGCTCGGACGGCGTGGCGGGCGCCGTGAACATCGTCCTCGACACCCAGTTCGACGGGCTGAAGGGAAACCTGCAGTACGGGGCCACCCGGTACGGTGACGATCGCGGCGCCAGCGGCTCGCTCGCCTGGGGCGGGGAAGCGCTGGACGGCCGGATGCACCTGCTGCTGGGCGGCGAATATTCCCAGACCACGGGCGCCCACACCATCTATGGCGACATCCACAAGGACAAACGGCCCTGGTTCGCGGCCAACCGTGGGGTCCAGATCGCCAATCCCTGCCCCTACAGCGCGGCGGTCTCGGTCAACTGCCCGACCGGCGGCAACGGCCTGCCCAACTTCGTCGACACCGACGACCAGAATTTCGCGACCATGAACCCCGGCGGAATCATCGTTTCGGGTCCGCTGTAGGGCATCACCTTCGACGACAGCGGCGTCCCTCGGCAGTTCCAGTACGGGCTGGTGCTGGGAAACAGCCAAATCGGCGGTGAGGGCGTCTATCCTGGAACCTGGTGGATCCGGCCCCGGGAGCGGCACTATTCCCTGCTCGCCCGGCTCGATTTCAAGCTGAGCGACAGGTCCAAGCTTTGGCTGGAGTACGCCAACGCCTCCAACCACGACTGGCTGAACTTCGCCCGCGCCCGAGACCAGGGCACCCTGGTCATCCGCCAGGACAACGCCTTCCTGCCCGCGTCCATCCGAGCCCAGATGACGGCCCTGGGCTTGACCACCCTGCAGATGGGCCGGCTCAACAACGACAGGCTGGGCTTCTCCCACATCTACAATCAAGTCTATCGCTACACGGGCGGAGCGAACGGCCCGCTGGGCGGGGGCTGGAGCTGGGACGCCTATTTCCAGTACGGGCTCAACCACAACTTCAACCTGACGGACACGAGCCGGAACACCGCCAAATGGCTGTTTGCGCTGGACTCGGTCCTGAGCCCCCAGGGCGCGCCCGTCTGCCGCGCCGCCCTGGCCGGCGACCCCTTGGCCGCGGGCTGCGTCCCCTTCAACATCTTCGGGCCGAACGCCGCTTCGGATGCGGCCCGCGCCTACATCTTCGGCGTCCAGACCTCCAACATCGACACCCGGCAGTACAACGCCCAGATCAATGTCCACGGCGAGCCGTTCGCGACCTGGGCTGGCCCCGTCGCCGTGGCGGCGGGTCTGGAGCACCGCAAGGAGGCCAGCGTCACCTGGGCGGACCCGATCGCCCAGGTCGGAGGCTGGGACAGCGGCAATGCGCGCGCGGTCGCGGGCCAGTTCACGGTCAAGGAAGGCTACGCCGAAATCGCCATTCCCTTGGCGAAAGGGACGGCTCTCGCCCACGCGCTCGATCTGAACGGCGCCGTCCGGTACGCCGAGTACAGTTCGGTGAAGAAGGGCGTCGTCACCTGGAAGATCGGCGGCGCCTGGCGGCCGATCGAGGAAATCCTGGTCCGCACCACTTATTCCAAGGATGTGCGCGCGCCCAGCCTCGGACAGCTCTTCGCCCCGCCGCAGACGGCGCGCAACAATGTGGTGCAGTTCTCGGGGCCCCGGGCCGGCCAGTCGACGCTGGTCGACTTCGTCAACGCCAGCAATCCCAACCTCTCGCCCGAGACCGGCAAGACATGGACGATCGGGGCCAGTCTCCAGCCCAGGTTCGCGCGCCTGAAGCTCTCGGCCGACTACTACGACATCAAGATGACAGACCAGATCGCCCCCGTCGGCGTGCAGGCCATCGTCGATCTCTGCCGCGACGGGCGCGCGGACGCCTGCGCCCTGATCACTTTCGACAGCACGCGCAGCATCGTCGAGGTCCTGAACTCCAACGCCAACAACAACGGTTTCCGCGTCCGGGGCCTGGACCTTGAAGCCACCTACAGCCTGCCGCTGAGCGAGCTGCCGTTCGGCCTGCGTCTGCCGGGTGTGCTGGCGGGGCGGGCGCTGGCGACCCGGACCTTCGAGTTCGCTTCAATCACCACCGCCGGGCGCGAGGACAAGGTGGGGCAGAACGCCACCGGCGTGATCGCCAACGAACCGCCCAACATGCCGACCTGGCTCGGCAACTATTCGCTCGTCTACAGCGTCGGTCGGTTCTCCGGCGGGGTCAGCTTCCGCTACATCTCGCCCGGCGTGCTGCAATCGACCTCGGTGACGGGGACGGCGACGACCCGGCTCAACAACAAGCTCGGCAGCCAGACGACCACCAACTTCCAGGCGTCCTACAGGCTGATCGACCGGGAAGGGCGCCGCCTTCAGTTTTATGTCGTGATCAACAACGCCTTCAACCGTGGTCCGCCCTTCCCGATCTTCGCGGCGACCCAGTGGCCGAACTTCTACGATACGCTCGGCACGGTGATGCGGGCCGGACTCCGCTTCCAGTATTAGGGTCGGCGGACCCCGAAAAAACTGCTGAGGAAAATCGGCGCCCCCAACGTCCTTCTAATAACGGCCGCCAAGGCCGCGTGGATGACGGACGAACAGTCCGCAACGGGGAAACGCCAAATGAAGATCCATGGAAACCGCGCCTATGTCCGCGCCCTCTGCGCCGCCGGCAGCGCGATCAGTCTGACCGCCGCCCTGTCGGGCGCCGCTTCGGCTCAGGAGGCCGCCAGCATCGGCGAGGTGGTGGTCACCGCCTCGCGCATCCAGGCTGCGGGCTTCACCGCCCCGACGCCAACCTCGGTGGTCGGCCAGGCCGAGCTGACCCGCCGCGCGGCCGTCTCAATCCAGGAGACGCTGGCCGAGCTGCCGAGCATGCGCAACAACACTAGCCCGCAGCAGGGTTCCTCCGGCATCAACGGCGCCAACTCGGGCACCGGCACTAGCCTCGCCGATCTGCACGGTCTCGGCACCCAGCGCACCCTGACCCTGATCGACGGCCGCCGCGCCGGCGGCACCAGCGACCTGCGCCAGATCCCGACCGTCATGGTCAGCCGCATCGACACGGTGACCGGCGGCGCCTCGGCAGCCTACGGCTCGGACGCGGTCGGCGGGGTGATCAACATCATCCTCGACACCAAGTTCAGCGGCCTGAAGGGCAACCTTCAGTGGCAGCAGACAAAGTACGGCGACGACAAGGGTCCTTCGGGCTCCCTGGTCTGGGGCGGCGACATCGGCAGCAAGGCTCACCTGCTGATCGGCGGCGACTACTACGCGACAAATGGCGCCCACACTTCACTGACCGACATTCGCCAGGACAAGCGGCCCTGGTTCGCCGCCAACCGCGCCCTGAATCTGGCCAATCCCTGCCCGCTCAATGTGGCGGTCTCGGCGGCCTGTCCGACCGGCGGCAACGGCCTGCCCTACTTCATCGACACCGACAATATGAACTTCTCGACCATGGCGGTCGGAGGCGTCATCACCGCGGGCCCCTTGAAGGGCATCACCTTCGACGACGGCGGCGTTCCCCGTCAGTTCCAGTACGGCCAGGTCATCGGCAACAGCATGCTCGGAGGCAACGACGGGGTGAACCCGACCGTCTGGTGGTCGCGGCCCTATGAGCGCCGCTACAATCTGCTGGGCCACCTCGACTACCAGCTGACCGACAAGGTCCACGCCTGGGTCGAGTACGCCAACACCGGCAGCCACAACAAGGTCAACTTCCAGCACGCCCGCGACCAGGCCAACCTGACCATTCAGCGCGACAACGCCTTCCTGCCGGCCAGCATCCGGGCGGAGATGGTGCGGCTGAACCTGAACACCCTGACCATGGGCCGCATCAACAATGACGGCGGCGGTTTCTCTCACGTTTACAACAACATCTTCCGCTACGCCGGCGGTCTCGACGGCGAGTTCGACGCGCTGGGCAAGAGCTGGGGCTGGGATGGCTACTTCCAGTATGGCAAGGCCCACACCTACTACATCACGGAGAACAGCCGGAACCAGTCGCGCTGGCAGTTCGCGCTCGACTCGGTGCTGAACGCCCAGGGCGTCCCGGTCTGCCGCGCTGCGCAGGCCGGCAATGTGAACGCGGCGGGCTGCGTCCCCTTCAATATCTTCGGCCCGAACGCGTCCAGCCAGGCGGCCCGCAACTACGTCTTCGGCAACCAGTCGGGCAACAACGACAGGGCTCAGTACAGCGCTCAGCTTAACATCCACGGCGAGCCGTTCAGGACCTGGGCGGGTCCCGTCGCCATGGCCGCGGGGGTGGAATACCGCAAGGAAACGATCAACGTCACCGCCGACCCGATCGCCCAGATCAGCGGATGGGAAAGCGGCAACATCCGGGCGCTCTCCGGCCAGTATTCGGTGAAGGAAGGCTATCTGGAGCTCGGCGTGCCGCTCGCCAAGGATATGGCCTTCGCCAAGAGCCTCGATCTCAGCGTGGCCGGCCGCTACGCCGACTACAGCTCCGTTGGCGCGGTCTCGACCTATAAGATCGGCGCGACCTGGCGTCCAATCGACGAGCTTCTGCTGCGGACCAGCTATTCGAAGGACGTCCGGGCGCCCAACGTCAGCGAGCTGTTCGTGCCCTCCAGCGTCAATAACAACGGCTTCACCCAGTTCTCGGGACCGCGGGCCGGCACCACCACCATCATCCAGTTCGTCTCGGCCGGTAACCCGAACCTCCGGGCCGAGAAGGGCAAGACCTGGGCGATCGGGGGCACCTTCTCGCCCCGCTTCACCCGCCTGCGGTTCTCCGCCGACTACTACGACATCAAGATGACCGACCAGATCGGCGCGGTCGGGGTGCAGGTCGTCGGCGACCTCTGCAAGGCGGGCCGCCAGGACTTCTGCTCGCTGATCACCTTCGACAGCACCCAGACGGTGACGTCGATCCTGAACGCCAATGTCAATAACAACGCCTTCCGCGTGCGAGGCCTGGATCTGGAGGCGACCTACACCCTGCCGCTGAACGAGCTGCCGCTCGGGTTCGACCTGCCGGGCACGCTGACGGGCCGCGCGCTTGCGACCAAAACCTTCGAGTTCGCCACCACCACGGTCGGCGGTTATGAGAACAAAGTGGGCCAGATTCCCTCGGGCGTTCTGGCGCAGGAGCCGCCCAACATGCCCCATTGGCTGGCGACCTATTCGTTGGCCTACAACGTCGGCCGGTTCACCGGCCAGGTCAGCTTCAAGTACCTGTCCGCCGGCTTCATCGAGTCGCAGTCAGTCACGGGCACGACCACCAGCCGTCTCAACAACAAGCTGCCCAATCAGACGATCACCAACCTAAACCTGGCGTATCAGTTGATCGACAGCGGCGGCCGGAAGCTGCAGCTCTATGGGGTGGTCAACAACATGTTCAACCGCGGCCCGTCCTTCCCGGTCTTCCCAGTCACCAACTGGGCCTCCAATTACGACACGCTCGGCACTCAATTCCGCGCCGGCATCCGGTTCCAGTACTAGGGCGCTGCGAAAGCTGACCCACGTCAAAGCAGGAGACCCGCGGGGATCGATAAGATCCCCGCGGGTCCGGATGTCATACCGGCCTGATTATAGCCGAGAAGCGCCGGTTCGCCCGACGAAGCGTCCAGCTTCGAATGCGTCTCGCCCTGATGACGACGAGGGAGATCTAACATGGCTCGTATAATTGGTGCGATCGCGACCTCGCACACGCCCACCATTGGTTTCGCGGTGGACGGCAGGAAGCAGGACGATCCGGCCTGGAAGCCGATCTTCGAGGCCTATGCGCCGATCCAGGCCTGGATCAAGGAGAAGAAACCCGACGTTCTTTTCGTCATCTATAACGACCACATCACCTCCTTTTTCTTCGACCACTATTCGGCCTTCTGTCTGGGCGTCGGCGAGAGCTATCCGGCCGCGGACGAGGGCGGCGGCGACCGCGTGATCCCGCCGCTCAAAGGGCACGGCGCGCTCGCCCGCCACGTCGGTTGGTCGTTGATGGCGGATGAGTTCGACATGTCCTTCTTCCAGCAGAAGCCGCTCGACCACGGTTGCTTCTCGCCCCTGTCGGCCCTGGCGCCGGAGGGCGGCGAATGGCCGTTCTCGATCGTGCCTCTGCAAATCGGGGTGCTGCAGTTTCCGATCCCGAGCGCCGCCCGCTGCTACAAGCTCGGCCAGTCGCTGCGGACCGCGATCGAAAGCTTCCCCGAGGACATCTCGGTGGCGATCGTCGCCACCGGCGGCCTGTCGCACCAGGTCCACGGCGAACGGTGCGGCTTCAACAACACCGAATGGGACAAGCGCTTCCTCGAACTGTTCGAGCAGGATCCTGTGGCGCTGACCCGGATGACCCACGCCGACTACGCGAAGCGCGGCGGCCTTGAGGGCGCCGAGGTGATCATGTGGCTGGTGATGAGGGGCGCGATGTCGGCCACCGTCCGCCGGGTTCACCAGACCTACTACCTGCCGTCGATGACCGGGATCGCGACGGCGATCTATGAGAACCTGTCCGAGGACATGCCGGAGGCGGCCGCCGTCGCCGCCCGGACCCACGCCATGGCCCAGGTGGCCGGGGTCGAGCAGCTGGAAGGAACCTATCCCTTCGACCTGGAGCGCAGCGTTCGCTCCTATCGGCTGAACCGCTTCCTGCATGATCTGATCCTCCCGGAACGTCGGGCGGCCTTCAACCGCGACCCGGAGGAGGAGTTCGAGCGCGCCGGCCTGCCCGAACTTGAGCGTGACATGATCCGCCGGCGCGACTGGCAGGGGCTGATCCGCTATGGCGCGATCTTCTTCGTTCTGGAAAAGCTCGCCGCCGTCAGCGGCGTGTCGAACATCCACGTCTATGCGGCCATGCGCGGGCAGACGGTCGAGGCGTTCCAGAAGACACGCAACGCCCAGGTCCAATATTCGGTCGGCGGACAGGAAGCCCACGCGAAGGTCGAAGCCAATGCCAAGACCTGATCATACGTCGTCAAATTAACACGCCAGCCCCTGGCGCCGGTCCGGAGGAGAAAGCCCCCTCCGCCCCTAACGCCTGAGGAAATCAGCGGGAGATAGTGATGCTTAATAAGCCCCGC
>CANJKM010000108.1 GCA_947474805.1 Caulobacterales bacterium
AGAAATTATCTCCGCGGCGCGCGCTGAACCATTGGTTCAGGGGCCGGTCAGCGGTCGCGCGCAAATGACCGTCGTCGCGCGGACAAAGCAGCGATGAGGGACGACAGGGGGCGGCGGCGACCATGGGTTGTGAAGTGTCCTTTGGGCCGCGCCTCAACCGACCGGGAGGTCGACGAGGCGGCGGGGGAAGCGCGCATCTCGCCTTTTTCAGGGGCGTGCATTCGCGCTGGGAGCGACTTTGCAGCAAAGCCCGGCAAAAAGAAAGACCGCAGGTTTTGCGGGGGCTTAACCGTTTCTAGACGGGCCCGGGGCTATAGCTCCCGCCTAATCCAGAGATTCGGGGTCGGGGCTTATGTCCGGCATGTTCGCAAAGCTTTCCGGCATGAGGCTGCCGCTTCTGGCCGCGGTCGTCGTGCTCGTGGCCTCGGGCGCCGTCGCCTGGGCCGCGGCTCAGGCGGAGCCGGCCGGCGTGCTGAAGGTGCGTCTGGGCGGCGACGCGACCCAGACTCGCCTCGTGATCGAACTCGACCACGCCGTCACCGGCACGCTGGTCAGGGGCGATGGCGACAAGGTCACCCTGTCGCTTTCGCAGGCCAAGGTTCCCGGCGACATGCAGGGCTCCGGCGCCGGCCTGATCCGGTCCTGGAAGGTCGAGGGAGTGCTTGGCGCGGCCGAGGTCAAGCTTGACCTCGTCCGTCCGGCCGTGGTCAAGCGCCGCTTCCTGCTGCCGCCCGGCGACGGCGTGACCGTCTATCGCTATGTCATCGACCTGACTGAGGATCTGAAGGCCTCTGCGGCGGCCATCGCGCCGTTCGCTCCGAGCCTGCCAGTCCAGCCGACCAAGACCCTGGTCGAGCCCCAGATTCGAGCCAAGGCTCCGCTCCAGCCGCTGCTGCCGACCAAGAAGGTCATCGTCATCGACGCCGGCCACGGCGGCCACGACCCTGGCGCCCATGGCGCCGACAGCCGCGAGAAGGACGTGACCCTCGCCGCCGCCAAGGCGCTGCGAGACCGGCTGCAGCGATCCGGCCGCTATAAGGTGGTGATGACCCGCGACACCGACATCTTTATTCCGCTGGAGAAGCGGGTGCAGATCGCCCGCCAGGCCAACGCCGACCTGTTCATCTCGCTCCACGCCGACAGCGGCGAGGACGCCAACATCCGGGGCGCGACCGCCTACACCCTGTCGGAGAAGGGCGCCGACCGGGCCGCCCGCCACGCGACCGAGGGCGAAGGCTTCCTGAATGTGAACCTGCCGGGGTCGGACGCCTCGGTGAACCGCATCCTGCTCGACTTGACCCAGCGCGGCACCGTCAACCGCTCGGCCGCCTTCGCCGAGGGACTGCTGGTCAAGATCGGCGACGTGACCCCGTTGTTGCGCCGCAGTCACCGCGACGCGGGCTTCATGGTGCTCTTGGCACCCGACGTGCCGGCGGTGCTGCTAGAGATGGGCTTCATCACCAACCGCGACGACGAGAAGACCCTGACCGACTCAGGACGGCGCCGCGACTTGATGGACGCCGCCGGCGACGCGATCGACGACTACTTCGGCCAGGAAGTGCGGGTCGCTTCGCGCTAGCTTTGCTGGGCGGCCACAAGCCGTCTTGACGCTCCCCCCCGACGCGGGTTGTTTGGCCCCAAGGTCGCGCGCCCTCGCGTGGCCCGGGAGGTAGCCCTTTTGCAGTTCAACGGACGCTGGCTGGCGATCGCGGGTATCGCGGTTCTGAGCGCCATTGCCGCCGGCGGGCTGGCGATCGCGATCTATGCGGCCTGGCTGTTCCACGACCTGCCCGACGCGGCCGACCTGGCCGAATACCGGCCGCCGACCTCGACGCGCGTCTATGCCTGGGACGGCACTCTGATTGGAGAATTCGGGCGCGAACGCCGAATCTTCACGCCCTACAGCCAGATTCCACCGCTTCTGATGCGGGCCTTCCTGACCGCCGAGGACCGTAAGTTCTATGAGCACGGCGGCATCGACATCGGCGGCCTCGGCCGCGCCCTGACCCGCGACGTGATGAACCTGGCGCGCGGCCGGCGCATGCAGGGCGGCTCGACCATCACTCAGCAGGTGGCCAAGAACGTCCTGCTGACCAACGACGTGGCGCTCGGCCGCAAGATCAAGGAGGCCATCCTCGCCCGTCGGCTTGAGGAGACCCTGCCCAAGAACCGCATCCTTGAGCTCTATTTGAACGAAATCTGGCTGGGCTACCGGTCGTTCGGCATCGGGGCCGCCGCCTACAACTACTTCGGCAAGTCGCTCAACAACCTCTCGCTCGCCGAGATGGCCTATCTGGCGGCCCTGCCCAAGGGGCCGGACAACTATCACCCCATCCGCCGCAAGGCCCAGGCGCTGGGGCGGCGCAACCAAATCATCAAGGACATGGCCGACCTCGGCTGGGTCAGCCGCGCCGCCGCCGATCAGGCGCTGCGCGAGGATCTCGTGGTCCAGACCGCGCCCCGCAGGGCCCAGTACCGCGACGCCGACTATTTCATGCAGGAGGTCCGGCAGCGGGCCCTGGCCACCGTCGGGGCCAAGATCGACGACGGCGGCCTCTATATGCGCACGACCCTCGACTCTCGGCTGCAGACCGCCGCCCGGGTCGCTCTGATGAAGGGATTGGAGAACTATGACCGCCGTCACGGCTGGCGCGGCGGCTGGGGCAAGGTCGAGATCAAGGCCGGCTGGCAGGCGGAGGCGGACTCCAAGTCGCCGCCGTCCGAGCGTCCCACCTGGAAGGCCGCCGTCGTCGAGAGCGTGGCCGGCGGCGCGGTCAAGGTGATGCTGTCCGGCGGCGGCGAAGGCGAGCTTCTCGCCTCCGACGTGGCCTGGGCTCGGGCCGGCAAGGGCCTAGCGGCGGGCGACCTGGTGTTTGTCGAACCGGCCGGCGGCGGACGCTACAACCTGCGCCAGGTCCCGCTGGTCAACGGCGCCATCGTGGTGCTTGAGCCCCGCTCGGGACGGATATTGGCCATGGTCGGCGGCTACAGCTTCTCGCTCTCCAACTTCAACCGGGCGACCCAGGCGATGCGGCAGCCCGGCTCCTCGTTCAAGCCCTTCGTCTATGCGACCGCGCTGGAGAACGGCTTCTCGCCCGCCAGCGTCGTGCTGGACGCGCCCATCTCCTTTACCGATCGCATCGGCAATGTCTGGAGCCCGGAAAACTACACCCGCGAGTTCTACGGCCAGACCGCCTTCCGAAACGGCCTCGTCTATTCCCGCAACGTCATGACCGTCCGGATCGCCCAGCAGGTTGGGATGAAGAAGGTGCGCGACATGGCGATCCGGGCCGGAGTCGTCACTGACATGGCGCCGGTGCTGGCCATGTCGCTGGGCGCGGGGGAGACCACGCCCTTCAAGCTGGTCTCGGCCTATGCGGCCTTCCCCAACGGCGGCAAGCGGATTGACCCGCACCTGATCGAGATCGTCTCCGACCGCCAGGGCAAGCCGGTCTGGAAGGCCGACAAGCGCGACTGCCCGCGCTGCGACCAGCCTTATGGCGGCGAGGAAAGCCCGCGCGTGCAGCCCTCGGGCACACAGGTCATGGACCCGATCACCGCCTATCAGATCACCACCATGCTCCAGGGCGTGGTCCAGCAGGGCACGGCGGCCGCCGTCTCCTCGCTCGGCCGGCCGATGGCGGGCAAGACCGGCACCACCAACGAGTATCGTTCGGCCTGGTTCGTCGGCTACACGCCTTCGATGGTTGCCGGAGTCTTCGTCGGCTTCGATGACAACCGCAGCCTTGGCGAGGGGGAGACCGGCTCTTCGGGCCCGGTGCCCATCTTCATCGACTTCATGCGCGAGGCCCTGAAGGGGCAGCCGATCGAGGATTTCAAGGCGCCGCGTGAGACCCGCTTCCTCAGCGTCAACGGCCGCCGCGAGGCCTTCCGCCCCGGCACCGAGCCCAAGGGCCCGCCGCCCCCGATCGAGCCACTGCCGGGCCTGCCGATTCCGGGCGCAACCGCGCCGGGCGCAGCGCCTCAGGGACCGCGTAGGCCGCCAGAGGATTTGAACGGCTTGTTCTGATCGTGGCGGCGGACTATTCCCCCCGCTCCGAACTGGAGTGTTTTTCATGAGAGCGGATGTCGAGGCTGCGGCCGCGAGCATCGAGCAGTCGATCGACTTGCTCAGGAGGCGTCTTTGACTGGGAACCTGCCCTCCGTAAATTCGACGAACTGAGCGCCCGCTCAGAGGCTCCCGACTTCTGGAACGACGCCGTCGCGGCCCAGGCGCTGATGCGCGAGCGCAACCGGCTGGAAAGCTCGATCGAGGCAGTCCGCTCCCTGGAGCGCGAACGGGCCGAGGCGCTCGAATACGCCGAGCTGGCTGAGATGGAATCGGATCAGGGCGCCCTGGACGAGGCAGCCGCCAACCTCAGGGCGCTGAAGGAACGCGCCGGCCGGGCCGAGCTCGAGGCTCTGCTGTCGGGCGAAGCCGACGGCAACGACGCCTATGTCGAAATCAATTCGGGCGCCGGCGGCACAGAGTCGGCCGACTGGGCGCTGATGCTGACGCGCATGTATTCGCGCTGGGCCAACGCCCACAAGATGACCGTCGAGGTGGTCGAGGAGACCGCCGGTGAAACGGCGGGCCTGAAGTCGGCGACCCTGCTGATCAAGGGCCCCAACGCCTATGGCTGGCTGAAGACCGAGGCGGGGGTGCATCGGCTGGTCCGCATCTCGCCGTTCGACAGCAACGCCAAGCGCCACACCAGCTTCGCCTCGGTCTGGGTCTATCCGGTGGTCGACGACACCATCGAGATCGAGATCAACCCCGCCGACGTCCGCACCGACACCTACCGCGCCAGCGGCGCGGGCGGCCAGCACATCAACAAGACCGACAGCGCCGTGCGCCTGACCCACCTTCCCACCGGCGTGGCCGTGGCTTGCCAGATGGGGCGCTCACAGCACCAGAACCGCGAGGAGGCCTGGAAGATGCTGCGGGCGCGGCTGTACGAGATGGAGCTGCAGAAGCGCGAGGCGGCGCAGCAGGCGCTGGAAGACCAGAAGACCGACATCGGCTGGGGCCACCAGATCCGCTCTTACGTCCTGCAGCCCTATCAGATGGTCAAGGACCTGCGCACCGAGGTCGAGACTTCGGACACGCAAGGGGTGCTGGACGGGGACCTGGACGAATTCATGGGCGCCGCCCTGGCCCAGCGGGTCGGCGCGACGCGGGACGCGTAAGGCCGGTCAGTCCGCCTTGTCGGCGGCCGGAGCCGAGGACGGGACCGCGGTCGGGGCCGACAGTTGCGGGGTCGGCGGGGGAGGGGTGCGGTTGAACTTCAGGCTGCGGCCCTGGAAGTAGGCGCCCGTCTCCATGGCCAGCTGCTCATGTGTGATGTCGCCGTCGACGTAGGCCGTGCCGTAAAGGCGCACCTGCTTGGCGCTGATCGCCCCGACCACGCGGCCGCGGATCTCGGTCGCCTCGGAGGTGATCGTGCCCTCGACGTGGCCGGTATCGCCGATGGTCAGCTTGGCCACCTTGACGTCGCCCTTGACCACGCCGTCGATCTGCAGCTCGCCGTCGCCGATGACATTGCCTTCGATGGTGATGTCGGCGCTGATCAAGGACGCCACGCGCGGCTTGCGCGGCGCGTCCTGCTGGGCGGCGGGGGAGGTGGCGGGCGCCGTCATCGGCGTGTCCATGCGCTGCGGCGGACGCGGCGGGGCGTTGGGTTTAGTTGGCTTGCTGAACATACTGGCCGGCTCTCAGGAAACGGTTGGGGTTCTGGGCGCTGCCGTCCGACCAGACTTCATAATGAAGGTGCGGCCCGGTGGAGCGGCCGGTCGAGCCCATCGAGGCCACGCGCTGGCCGATGGCGACGCGCTGGCCGACCCGAACGCCGATGGCGGACAGGTGGGCGTAGCGGGTCTTGAAGCCGCCGCCGTGGTCGACCTCGACGGTGTTGCCGTAGCCGGAACGGGTTCCGGTGAACGACACCACGCCGGGGGCGGTGGTGTAGATCGGGGTGTACATCGCCGCCGGGAAGTCCAGGCCCGAGTGGAAGGCCGGCCGGTGGGTGAAGGGGTCGAGGCGCACGCCGTAGCTGCTGGAGAGCTGCGGGGCGGATGTCGGGCGGCCGAAGGGCAGCTTCTGCGCCGCCACGTTCAGGGCGCGCATGGCGCCCATGTCGGAGGAGGCGTGTTGGATGCGGCTGGCGAAGCCCTCGTCGACGTCGAGCACGGCGGCCAAGGCGCGGGGATCCTTGGCCTCGATCAGGGGACCGCCCAGGGCGGCGCCGCGGGAGACGTAGGATTCTGCGTTCAGTCCGGCGAGGCGGAAGGCCAGGCGCAGCCGCTCGGCCCGGCTCTTGGCGAAGGTCTCGGCGGCGTCGATCAGCCGGTCCTGGTCCAGCCTAGTCGACTGGATGCGCTGGATCGGGCTGTTGGACGCCAGCAGGCGCGGCTTGGCCGGGGTGAGGGCGGCGGTGGCGCCGGGGACGCCGCGGAAATCGCTGAGCAGGATCGAGAGGGCCGCGTGACGCTTCTCGACCGAGGCGGCCAGTTCGTCGACCGAGCCGTTGGTCTCGTTCAGCTGGGCCACGGCGCTGTTGAGACGGGCCTGGCGGTCGGCGCCCAGGCGCTCGTAATAGGCGCGCATCTTGATGATCTGCTGGTCTTCGGTGCTGATAGAAAGGGCCCCGACCAGCATGGAGGCCGAGCAGACGCCCATCCACAGGGCGGTGATGGCCACTAGGCCCGCGCCCAAGAGCTGTTTACCAGTAGAAAGCACATAGCCGCGAATTTCGCCGCCTGAACGCACGTACAGGTGGCGTTCGGGAAACAGCTCTTCGACAGACCGCCAAAGTCGCTGAAAGCGAGCAATGCTCATTGCGCGTGGGCCCCGACGTACTCGACCGGGTGATATGCAATGATCAGAAACAATTGCGCAAGAGGCTTCGCGTCTCGCGCGCAAGCCACGCCATGTTCGCCGGTAACTTGGACAGGGTTAACGCTCCGTCAACGGCGCCTGGCGAAATAGCAGCCAAATCACCGGGTTTAATGACGGATTTCGCAACCGGCGCGGCGCCGCGGCCACACCCAACGGCCAGGACCCGTGCGCGCAAACGTCGCGGCGCTCAGGTCGCCTGCAGGGCCTTGAGAACCGCCTGCGCATGGCCCGCCGTCTTCACCTTGCGCCAGGTCTGGATGATCCGGCTGTCGGGCCCGATCAGGAATGTGGCCCGCTCGATCCCCATGTATTCCCGACCGTAGAGCACCTTGGGCCCCCATACCCCGTAGGCCTGGGTCACGGCGCCGTCCTCGTCGCTGCCGAGGGCGACCTTGAGGTCGTATTTCTTCCTGAACTTGGCGTGTTTGGCGAGGCTGTCGCGCGACACCCCGATCACGAAGGCCCCAGCCTTGGTGAAATCGTCGATCAAGGCGCTGAACTGCTGTGCCTCGGCCGTGCAGCCGGTGGTGTCGTCCTTGGGGTAGAAATAGAGCACTAGGCCGCGGCCCTTTAAGCCGCCCAGGGTGACGCGGCGGCCATCGCCGCCGTCCTCGACGGCCAAGTCGAACTCGGGGGCGGGGTCGCCGGGTTTCAGCTCTGCCATCTGCGCTCCTAGATCGGCTTGATCAGCACGATCTTCTTTTTGCCGGCGGCCAGTTTCAGCACCCCGTCGGCGTTGAGGTCGGCCAGGGTGACCAGGGCCCCGCCGTCGGCGACCGCCACGTCATTGAGGCGCAGGCCGCCGCCCTGGGCAAGGCGCCGCGCCTCGCCGTTCGATCCGGCCAGGCCGGCGCGGGCGGTCAGGTTGGCGATCGGCAGGCCCTGTTCGAGGTCGGCGCGGGGGATTTCCACCGTCGGCAGGTCGGCCGACAGCGCTCCCTGCTCGAAGGCGGTTTCCGAGGCCGCGCGGGCGGTGTGGGCGGCTTCCGCCCCGTGCAGCAGGCCGGTGGCGGCGTCGGCCAGCACCTTCTTGGCGTCGTTGATCTCCGAACCCCTCAGGGCCTCCAGCCGGGCGATCTCGTCCAGCGGGATGTCGGTGTAGAGCTTGAGGAACCGGCCGACGTCGCCGTCCTCGGTGTTGCGCCAGAACTGCCAGTAGTCGTAGGGGCTGCGCATGTCGGCGTTGAGCCACACCGCCCCGGCGGCGGTCTTGCCCATCTTGGCCCCCGACGAGGTCGCCAGCAGCGGGGTGGTCAGGCCGAAGGCCGGTTTCTGGTCCACCCGCCGGATCAGCTCGACCCCGTTCAGGATATTGCCCCACTGGTCGGACCCGCCCATCTGCAGGCTGCAGCCGTAGCGGCGGTTCAGCTCCAGATAGTCGGTGGCCTGCATCAGCATGTAGTTGAATTCCAGGAACGTCAGCGGCTGTTCCCGGTCCAGCCGCAGCTTGACGCTGTCGAAGGCCAGCATGCGGTTGATGGTGAAGTGGACGCCGTATTCGCGAAGGAAGTCGATGTAGCCGAGCTTTGACAGCCACTCGTCGTTGTCGACGATCATGGCGTCGGTCGGGCCGTCGCCGAATTTGAGGAACTTGCCGAAGGCCTGGCGCTGGGTGGCGATGTTGGCCTGGATGCCTTGCTCGGTCAGCATCTGGCGGCTCTCGTCCTTGCCGGACGGGTCACCCACCTTGGTGGTGCCGCCGCCGACGATGACGATGGGCTTGTGCCCGGTCTGCTGCAGCCGGCGCAGCATCATGATCGAGATCAGGTTGCCGACGTGCAGGCTGGGGGCCGTGGCGTCGTAGCCGACATAGCCGGTGACGATCCCGCCCGCCGCCGCCGCGTCCAACTCGGCCGGATGGCTGATCTGGTGGATATAGCCGCGGGCCTGCAGGGTCTGCAGGAAGTCGGACTTGAAGGGCAGGTCGGTCATAAGGTTCGGCTCGCTTTGCAGCAGGGGCTAGCCTCCACCATTGACCCCCGTCAACAGCCCGCTATCCCAAAGGTAATGCGACGGACCCTGGCGCCACACCCCGATACGCCCTGCGAGGCGGTCCGCGCGATCACGGTGGACGCGTCGCGGTCGGGGACGCGGCTCAGACTGCGCTACGCCGTCGAGGGTGATATGGGCCAGATCGTGCTGGCCAAACGGGGCTTACGGGCGCGGGCCGACGAGCTTTGGAAGCATAGCTGCTTCGAGGCCTTCGTCGGCGCGGGGCAGGGCTATGGCGAGATCAACCTGTCGCCTTCGAACCGCTGGGCCGCCTACGGCTTCACCGGCTACCGCGAGGGTATGGCGGAGAGAGAGGGATTCGAACTCCTGACCCTCGAAGACCACCGGTCCGCCGACTCTTGCGAACTGGCCGCCGAACTCGACCTGACCGATCTGCCGGCCGACGGCGATTGGGCCGTCGGGCTGTCGGCGGTGATCGAACTGACCGACGGCCGCCGCTGTTTCTGGGCTCTGCGCCATGCGCCCGGGAAGCCCGATTTCCACCATCCCGACGCGTTCGCGCTCAGCCTTGCACCGGAGACGCCATGAAGTTCGGCATCGACAGACTGCTCAGCGACCCGGCCCTGCGCGCGCCCCTTCAAGGCCGCCGGCTGGCCCTGCTGGCCCATCCGGCCTCGGTGACGGCAGACCTGACCCACAGCCTCGACGCCCTGGCGGCCTGCGCCGACCTCAAGCTCACGGCGGCCTTCGGCCCCCAGCACGGGATGCGCGGCGACAAGCAGGACAACATGATGGAGTCGCCCGACTTCAACGATCCGGTGCACGGCATTCCGGTGTTCAGCCTCTACGGCGAGGTCCGCCGGCCCAAGGCCGAGTGGATGGATACGTTCGACGTCATGCTGGTCGACCTGCAGGACCTCGGCTGCCGCATCTACACCTTCATCACCACGCTGCTCTACGTGATCGAGGCGGCAGCGGAGCACGGCAAGGACGTGTGGGTGCTGGATCGACCGAACCCGGCGGGGCGGC
>CANJKM010000109.1 GCA_947474805.1 Caulobacterales bacterium
AACTGGGTGCCGCGCGGCACCCACGACTGGCGCAAATTCCTGCACCCCGAGGAGATAACCGCCTTCCTGTCGGGCGAGCCGGTGACGGTGCGGGGGCCCTTCGGCGTCGAATACCGGCCCCTGTCGGGAACCTGGGGCCGCTCGGCCGACGCCTCGGTCAACTACATGATGACGGTAGCGCGCGACTAGATCCGACGGCGGCTAACGCCCGTCGCGGAAGCGTCCGATGATCCGCTCGTACTCGGCCTCTGGAACGCCATAGCTTTCGCCGGCCACCGCTTCGAGACTGCCTCGGTTCAAGATGGCGAGCCGCCCCCGGTCTGCCCGGATCAGGCGCGCGCCCTCCAGCATGTGCAACGCCAGGGTCACGCCCGAGCGCCGCACGCCAAGCATGATCGCCAGCGATTCGTGCGTCAGACTGATCTCGTCGCCGTCGATCCGATCGTGGCACATCAGCAGCCAGCGCGCGAGGCGCTCCTCGATCTTATAGCTGCCGTTCGACAGGGCGGTGTGAGCGGTCTGAACCGCGAAAGCCTGGACGTATCTGAGCAGCGGCGCCGTCATCGCCGGGCTGTTGGCGGCCACCTTGAGAAAATCCTCCGACGACAAGCAAAACGCCTCGCCCGTCACCTGGGCGACGGTTTCATGCGGCGAGCGGTCGACACCCAACAGAAGGTGAGGATTGGACATGCCGTCACGGCCGAACAGCCCGACCTCGATCCGGCGCCCATCGTCGGTCGTGGCGATGACCGACATCACACCGCTCTCGGGAAAATAGACGCGCTTGGCCGGAACATGGCCCGGGTCGAGCACCTGGCCTCGAGCGAGGGGAGCAAGCTCCATACAGGCGGCCACCAGCGCGAAATCGTTCGGTGGGAGCGTCCGCAGCAGGACGTTCCGCACCGATGACTGGTGAAGATTCAAAAAGGGGCTCCGGTCGCGGGGCGGGAGCGGTTGGCTCTCTGCCGCCTGCGCCCGGGAAATCCGGCAGACGATGAAGAATTTATAGCACTTCGCCTAGGCGATCGGAAAGTTTTGTACGGTTTAAGACCAAGCCCTGGGGCCTCTGTACGGTTTAAGACAAATTCATCAGGGCCAGGTTCAATACGATTAGATCAAATATCAGCCGACGCGCTCAAAACACAGAATCGGAAACTGAACATCCAGCCTCCTTCAATCTGATTACAGAAATATTTTTAGTAATTGGATCTGAGACGTCACGGCGAACTCCGCTCCAAACAGCGCCGCGCGCGGAGCTGTCGCCCCTAATTAAGCTTTTCCTTGGCCGCCGGCACGGCGGCGGCGGGAAGCGGCCCGACCCGGATTCCGTCCTCGGCCAATTCTCTGACCTGCTCGGGGCTGGCGCGGCCATAGATGCCGCGATCCGGCGCGTCGCCCTCGTGGATGGCGCGGGCCTCGTCGGCGAAACGGTCGCCGACGGATTCAAAATTTTCCTCGACGTGGCGGCGCAGCTTGCCCATCGCCTCCATCATCACAGACTGCATCTCGGCCGGCCCTGGGTCGGCGCCCTTCTTCGTGCCGGCGACCGCCGGGGCCATGATCTGCTTCTTCACTTGGCGCGAGGCGCACCAGGGGCACTCGACCAAGCCGCGCCCCGCCTGACCGTCATAGTCGTCCGAACCGGCGAACCAGGCCTCGAACTCATGGCTGTGCTCGCAGATCAGGGCGTAGCGGATCACGGCTCGGCGAAGCTCCGGGCGTTGGACAGCACCGGGATGGCGGCGCGGGCCTTGGCTGCGGTTTCGGGGTCGATCTCGGCGAACAGCACGCCCGGCTTGTCGTGGTCAAAGGCGGCGACCACCTCGCCCCAGGGTCCGACGACCATCGAATGGCCCCAGGTCGCACGGCCGTCGACGTGCTGGCCGCCCTGGGCCGGGGCCAGGATATAGCTGCCGGTCTCGATGGCCCGGGCGCGCAACAGAATTTCCCAATGGGCCTCGCCCGTCGGGCGGGTGAAGGCGGCGGGCACGGCGATGGCCATGGCGCCGGCCTTGGCAAGGGCGCGATAGAGGGCAGGGAACCGCATGTCGTAGCAGATGGTCAGCCCCAGCAATCCGAACGGCGTCTGAACCGTCGCGGCCCTGTCCCCGGCCGCGTAGATGGTCGATTCGCGATGCTTCTCGCCGGTCGGAAGGTCGACATCGAACATATGGATCTTGTCGTAGCGGGCCTGGACCGCGCCGTCGGCTCCGATCATCAGCGACCGGTTGGCGAAGCCGCCCTCCTTGCGCCGGACCAGGGCCGAGCCGATCAGGACCGGGACCTTGAACTCGACCGCCAGCCGCTGGACGCCCTGAACGAAGGGATCGTCCTCGGCCTCCACCAGAGCCGCGAGCAGTTTGTCGCGGTCGCGCAGAAGGATGTTGGAGCCCTCGGGCGTCATGACCAGCTTGGCCCCGCCGGCGGCCGCCTTGCGGATCAGGGGCGTGACCTGTTCGAGAGCCGCCGCCTGGGTGTTGGGCGTTCTAAGCTGCAGAAGTGCGACGCGGGTGTTTGTCACGCGCTCAGGCCGCCAGCATGGGGTCGAGTTTGCCGGCGCGCTCCAGCGCCATGATGTCGTCGCAGCCGCCGACATGCGTGTCGCCGATGAAGATCTGCGGGAAGGTCGAGCGACCGTTCGATCGCTGCATCATCTCGCGCTTCTTGTCCGGATCGAAGGCCGCCTCGATCTCGGTGAACTTGACGCCCTTCTTGGTCAGAAGGTCCAGCGCCCGGTGGCAATAGGGGCAAAGCGGCTTGGTGTAGATGACGACATCAGGCATCGGGGAGGAACTCTCGGAAGCGGTGGGGCAACGGCATAGCTCTTGTCATATAGTTAGGTTCCCTGCCTCCCGCACCCGCGCGACGACGCAAACATCGACCGCGGCCGCCCCGGCCTTGACCAGAGCCGCGGCGCAGGCCTCGGCGGTGGCGCCCGTGGTCATCACGTCGTCGATCAGCAGAAGGCGCCGGCCCTCGATCCCGGCCCGCGCGCGCCGCGGGACCTCGAAGGCGCCCTGGACGTTGAGGCGCCGACTTCGCCAAGACTTATGCCCCTGAATTTCGGTCGCCCGCCGCCGCACAAGAGCGCCGGGCAGATAGGGGCGCCCCGATAGGCGGGCCAGCGGCCGGGCAATCTCGGCCGCCTGGTTGTATCGGCGCGACAGGAGGCGGAGCGGGTGGAGCGGCACGGGCAGGACGGCGTCGGCCTCCTCCAGCAGCGGCCCGCCGGAACGGGCCAGCCAGCGCGCGAACAGGAGGCCAAGGTCCGGCCGGTCACCGTGCTTCAGCCGCAGGATCAGTTCGCGCGACGTATCGTCGTAGGTGCAGGCGGCGCGTGCGCGGTCGAAGGCGCGGGGCCGCGCCTGGCAGGCGGCGCAGCGCACACCCTCGCCGAGGTCATAGGGAAAAGCCAGACCGCAACCGTCGCAGACCGGCGCCTCGATGAACTCTATCCGGCCCCAGGTCTCGGCGCCGAGACCCGGCGACCAGGGCCGGGCGCCTCCATCAAGGGCTTCCTGCGGCAGGACCATGTCCAGCAGGTGACGAAAGGCCGGTAAGGCCCCATGCTGCAGCCAGCCTCCTGCCTCGCGAGCCAATGACCCCTCCCCTGCTGTTCGACCGGACCCTGCACCGGAAAAGGCTCGATCGCGCCGCCCCGCGCTACGCCGGCTTCCTGAAGGCCAGGGCGGCCGAGGACGCAGCGTGGCGGCTGTCGGCTATCTTGCGAAGTTTTCCCTTGGCCGTCGACCTGGGCTCCCGCGACGGGGCCTTCGGCGCGGCGCTCCGCGCCGTCGAGGGCGCCGACCGGGTCGGAACCCTGATCGAGGCCGATCTGTCGCCCGCCATGCTGCGCGGCCGCCCGGGCCTGCGGGTCGTCGCCGACGAGGAGCGGCTGCCGTTCCGGGACGAAAGCCTGGATCTGGTGGTCTCTCTCCTCTCGCTGCACTGGACCAACGACCTTGTCGGCGCCCTGGTGCAGATTCGGCGGACGCTGAAGCCCGACGGCCTGTTCATCGGCGCCTTCCTGGGCGGGGCGACTCTCGCGGAACTCCGCCAATCCCTGCTCGAAGCCGAAGAGGAGGTGACCGGCGGAGCCGGACCGCGCGTCTCGCCCTTCGCCGACGCGCTCGACGCGGCGGGTCTGTTGCAGCGCGCGGGGTTCGCCCTGCCCGTCTCCGACATCGACCGGGTGACGGTGCGCTACGACCACCCGCTCAAGCTGATGGCCGACCTGCGGGCCATGGGCGAGACCAATGTCCTCCTGGACCGCTCGCGCCGCCCCCTCTCGCGCCGGGTGTTGAGCCGGGCTTTCGAGATCTACCGCGAGCGCTTCGCCGACAAGGACGGGCGCCTGCCCGCCAGTTTCGAGATCGTCTCGGCCACGGGCTGGGCCCCGCACCCCGACCAACAGAAGCCGCTTCGGCCCGGCTCGGCAAAGGCATCGCTGGCCGAGGCGCTCGGCGCCGTCGAACGCCCGCTGCCCCGCGAATGAGGCGGCTGACGCCGGGAGAAGCGCTGCTTGCCGCCGGCGTCTTCGGCGTTGCGATCGACCTTGACCGGGTGAGGCTGGCCCGCTGGCCCATGAGCTTTGGCATGGTGCTGGGCTCGCTGATCTTCTTGCCGCCAGGCGCGCCGGACGATGTGGCTGAGGCTGGAGCCAGGATGCGGGCCTGGCTGCTGCACGAGTTGACCCATGTCTGGCAGTTCCAGACCCGGCCCTGCTGGACGCTGAAGAGCTGGGCCGGGGTGTTGCTGTCGGGTGGCTACGGGCCGGGGCTGCCGGGCTATCGGCTGGCTGCGCGATGGGACTGGGAGGAGTTGAACCTGGAGCAGCAGGCGCGGGCGGTGGAGACGGGATGGCTGGAGCGAGACCTGGCCGGCACGCCCTTCGCTAGAGGAAATCCCTGAGATACGCCGCCAAAGGCAAATCGGCCGGCGGCATCGGGAATTCGTGCAGCTTGCCGGGGCGCACCCACTTCAGGGCGGCGTGCTCCCGCTGCTGGATCTCGCCCTCCCAGCGGCGCAGGAGATAGAGCGGCATGAGCAGGTGGAAGTCATCGTAGCCGTGGCTGGCGAAGACGAACGGCGCCAGGCACGCCGCCTTGACCTCGATCCCCAGCTCTTCCCGAAGTTCGCGGATCAGGCATGCCTCGGGCGTCTCGCCGGGCTCCAGCTTGCCGCCGGGGAACTCCCACAGGCCGGCGAGCTGCTTGCCCTCCGGCCGCTGGCAGATCAGCACCCGGCCGTCGACATCCACCAGGGCGGCGGCGGCGACGAGAATAAGATTCACGACCTGTAGTCGCCGTTGATCGAGATGTAGCCGTGGGTCAGGTCGCAGGTCCACATGGTCGCCGACCCCGCGCCGACACCGACATCGACGGTGATCAGCAGCTCCTGCCGCTTCATATAGGCCGACATGGCGGCCTCGCTGTAGTCGGGCGCCACCGCGCCGTCCCTGGCGGCCCAGAGGTCGCCGAAGCGGATCGACAGCTTGTCGCGGTCCATCGGCTCGTCGGCGCGGCCCACCGCCATGGTGATCCGCCCCCAGTTGGCGTCCTCGCCGGCGATGGCGGTCTTGACCAGCGGACTTTCGCAAATGGTTCGAGCAAGCTTGCGGGCCGAGGCGTCGTCGACGGCTCCGGTCAGCCGCACCTCGACATATTTGGTCGCGCCCTCCCCGTCCCGAACGAGCTGTTGAGCGAGGTTGAGCAGCACCGCCTCCAGCGCCGCCGCGAAGGCCGCCGCGCGCGGGTCGGCGGCGTCGGCGATCGGCGCGTTCCCCGCCTTGCCGGTGGCGAAGACCAGGCAGGTGTCGTTGGTCGAGCGGTCGCCGTCGACCGTCACCGCGTTGAAGGTGCGGATGGTGGCCGGGGTCAGCATAGCCTTGAGGGCCTCGGGCGAGACCGCCGCGTCGGTGGCCACGAAAGCCAGCATGGTCGCCATATTGGGCGCGATCATACCCGAACCCTTGGCGATGCCCTGGATGGTCACCGTCCTGCCGTCGATCACTGCGGTCGCAGCGGCCGCCTTTGGGAAGGTGTCGGTGGTCATGATGGCGCTGGCGGCCTCTGGCCAGCGGTCCGGCGCCAACCCATGGCTGACCGCGCCCATCTGGGCCTCGATCAGGCTCGCGTCCATCGGCACGCCGATCACGCCGGTGGAGGCGGTCAGCACCTGATCCGAGCGGCAGCCGACGACGCCGGCCACCGCCTCGGCGCTGCGGCGCGCGGCCTCGACGCCGGCGGTCTTGGTGAAGCTGTTGGCGTTGCCCGCGTTGATCACCGCCGCCCGTAGATTCTGCCCGCCCGTCGATTTCAGGGATGCCTTGCACCAGTCGACGGGCGCAGAGCCGACCCCGTGACGGGTGAAGACCCCGGCGCAGGCGGCGCCCTCGTCGAAGGCCATGACCAAGAGGTCCGGCCGCTCGTGCTTGTAGAAGCCGGCGCGGGCGATCGCCAGCCGCACGCCCGCGATTGGACCGAGTTTGGGCAGAGGGACGGCCAGCGGCGAGACGGTCAGGCCGGGTTTTCCAGGGGCGGTGGTCATTTGGCGGCCGGCTTCAAGACGGGCTTGGCGGCCGCGGGCCCGCCTTTGGCCTGGGCGGCGGCGTCGGCGGCGGCGTTGACCGTGGCGGGAGCGGAGGCCGGCGCCTCGACAGGCGCGCCGCCTTCGGAGACGGTGGGCGCTCCCGGAGCGACGCGCGGCGCGGTGGCGGGTTCGCGCGCCGGACCGGCGCCATCGGCGGGACGGCTCAGCAGCACCTCGACCTTAGTGCCCTGCCGCAGCCTGTTCAGCAGGGTCCTGATCTCATCATAGGTCAGGAAGCGGACGATCTGTGGCCGCGCCTCCTCCATGGAAATTGGCGCCTCGGGCCGCCGGTCCTCGACCTTCATCACCGCCCAGCCGGCGTCGGTCTGGAACGGGCCGACGATTTCGCCGGTCTGGGCCGTCTTCAGCGCTGTCCCATAGGCCTCGGGCATGGCGTCGAGGGTGAAATAGCCCAGATCGCCGCCATTGAATCGGGTGGCTTGGTCGGTCGATTTCTGCAAGGCCAGCGTCTCGAACGAGGCGCCGGTGTCGAGCAGCTTCCGCACCGCCGCCGCCTCAACCTCGTTGGCCACCAGGATCTGGCGTCCCTTCAGCTCCTCTGACACGGTCGAGAGCCGCCTTTGCTCCTGATAGAGGGTGCGGATGGCGTTGTCGTTGACCGCCTTGTCGACCACGCTCTCAATCAGAACGTCGCCCAGCAGGCGCTCGCGCGCCGCCGCCAACCGCCGTTTGGCCACGGGGTCCTTGTCGAGCTTCATTCGGGTTGCTTCGCGGGCCAGAAGCTTCTGGTCGATCACCTCGTCCAGCGTGCGCCGGAACTGATCGGAGGAGACGTCGAGGGGTTCGCCCTCGCCGATCAGACCCTGAGCCACCGCCTGGCGTTTGACGTCGGACGCCCAGACCGTCTCGCCGGCGACGCGGGCCACGGCGGTGTCGCCTGGCTCGGGCCGCTGGTTGGCGGCGTCCTGCCGCGAACAGGCGGCGAGCAGGAACAGGGCCGCGAAGGCGGCCAATCTATGTCTGGTCATAGGGTTGAAGTTCCGCATCTGCGTCGTCCTGAGGCGCCGGTTAGCGAGCTTCCAGGAGGGCCCTCGCGTTGACAGGGCAAGGGGCGGTGCTTAAGCATCGCGCGCGCCCAAGTCGAGCGGTTTTTCGGCGGTTTTCGGACGCGTGGGGTCGTCCTTAGCCCACTGTCGCCGACGGCCCTCGATCTCCATATGGCCTGGATCGGCTTCCTCTTCTCGGATTGTACATGCTCGCCCTGGCCAAAAAGTTCTTCGGCTCCTCAAACGACCGCAAGGTGAAGTCCTTCACCCAGCGCGCCCAGGCGATCAACGCCCTGGAGCCACGGTTCGCCGCCATGTCGGACGAAGAGCTGAAGGCGATGACCCCCGCCTTCCGCGCCAGGCTGGAACAGGGCGAGACGCTCGACGACCTCCTGCCCGAGGCGTTCGCCGTCGTGCGCGAGGCCGCCAAGCGCGTTCTGGGCCAGCGTCACTACGATGTGCAGCTGGTGGGCGGCATGGTTCTGCACTTCGGCGGCATCGCCGAGATGCGGACCGGCGAGGGCAAGACCCTGGTCGCCACCCTGCCGACCTATTTGAACGCGCTCGCCGGCAAGGGCGTCCACGTCATCACCGTCAACGACTATCTGGCTCAGCGCGACGCCGAATGGATGGGCCGGGTTTACGCATTCCTCGGCATGACCACCGGCGTGATCGTCCACGGCATCAGCCAGGGCGAGCGCCAGCGCTCCTACCAGTCGGACATCACCTACGGCACCAATAACGAGTTCGGCTTCGACTATCTGCGCGACAACCTGGTCTATGAACCGCGCGAGATGGTCCAGCGCGGCCACCACTTCGTCATCGTCGACGAGGTGGACTCCATCCTGATCGACGAAGCCCGCACGCCCCTGATCATTTCCGGCCCCACCGAGGACCGTTCGGAGTTCTACCGGACCATCGACACGGTGGTGAAGGAGCTGATCAAGGACAAGTCGACCTACGACTTCGACGAGAAGCAGCGCCAGGTCGTGCTCAGCGAGTACGGCAACGAGGCGGTCGAGGACCTGCTGCTCGCGGGCGGCCACCTGGCCGAGGACACCGCCGGCCTCTATGACGCGGCCAATGTCAGCGTGGTCCACCACGTCACCCAGGCCCTGCGCGCCAACATCCTCTACAGCCGCGACAAGGACTACATCGTCAAAGCCGGCGAGGTGATCCTGATCGACGAGTTCACCGGCCGGATGATGCAGGGCCGCCGCCTGTCCGAGGGCCTGCACCAGGCCATCGAGGCCAAGGAAGGCGCCGACATTCAGCCCGAGAACCAGACCCTGGCCTCGGTTACGATCCAGAACTACTTCCGCCTCTACACCAAGCTTTCGGGCATGACCGGCACCGCCGCCACCGAAGAGGCCGAGTTCGCCGACATCTACAAGATGTCGGTCTCCGAGATCCCGACCAACCGCCCCGTCGCCCGCATCGACGACGACGACGAGGTCTATCGGACCGAGCGCGAGAAACTGATCGCCATCGCCGCCCTGATCGCCGACTGCTACGAGCGCGGCCAGCCGATCCTCGTCGGCACCGTCTCGATCGAGAAGTCCGAGACCCTGTCCGAGACGCTCAAGACCTACGAGTACGAGCACGAGGGCAAGAAGAAGAAGGGCATCCCGCACAATGTGCTGAACGCCCGCTATCACGAGCAGGAAGCCTTCATCGTCGCCGACGCGGGCGTCCCCGGCGCGGTGACCATCGCCACCAACATGGCCGGCCGCGGCACCGACATTCAGCTTGGCGGCAACCTCGAAATGAAGATGGCCCGCTGGCGCATCGAACAGCGCGCCACCGGAACTGAGCCGACCCCCGAGGGCGAAAAGGCCCAGGAAAAGCAGTTTCTCGCCGACATCCTCGAAAAGCGGAACGTAGCCCTGGCCGCGGGCGGCTTGTTCGTGCTCGGCACCGAGCGACACGAGAGCCGTCGGATCGATAACCAGCTGCGCGGACGCACCGGCCGTCAGGGCGACCCCGGCCACTCGAAGTTCTTCCTCTCCTGCGAGGACGACCTACTGCGCATCTTCGCCGGGGAGCGGCTGGACGCCATCATGCGGACCTTCGGCGTGGCGGAGGGCGAGGCCATCACCCACCGCTGGCTGAACTCGGCCATCGCCACGGCCCAGAAAAAGGTCGAGGCGCGCAACTACGAGATCCGCAAGAACCTCCTGAAGTACGACGACGTCGTGAACGACCAGCGCAAGGCCGTGTTCGAG
>CANJKM010000110.1 GCA_947474805.1 Caulobacterales bacterium
CCGCTACTGGAGACCCGATCAACGGCCTCGCGCTTGAATGCGTCCGGGAAAATCCGGCGCTGACGACGTTCCATCCGACACTCCTCTCCAGCTCCAAAAAGCTAGCATAGGTGTCCACTGAAACGAGGGAGGATCACCGTCAGGGAGACCAGGTTGACCGCCCAGAAAGCGTGGGCGAAATCCGCCAAGACGGGGGCTGACCGCCCCCCCATGAGAATCGAGACCTGAAGCGCCGCCGCGCCCGCGCAGACCCCGAGCGAGAGGCCCAACTGCTGGAAGGTTGAATAGAAGCTCGTCGCGGCGCTCAGCCGATCCGGCTCGACCTCGTCATAGGCAATGGTGTTGTAGGCCGTGAACTGGAACGACATGAGAAAGCCGCACACCACAACCACGGCGAATATCAAGATCATCGGCCAGCGCGGGGAGAACAGACCGCAAACCGCATAGGCGGCGGGCGCCAGCAGACCGACGGCGATCAGGCTCGTCCTGAACCCGAAGCGTCTCAGCACCCGATGCGCCAGTCCCTTCATGGCGAAGGCCCCTAAGCCGAGGCCAAGGGTGATAAGCCCGCTGCCCGCCGCGGAGAGACCGAAGGCGAGCTGCATCATCAAGGGCAAGAGGAAGGGTTGGGCGCCCTGAGTGATCCGGGTCAGAGAGCCGCCGAGAAGCGAGATCCGAAAAGCGCCGATCCGCATCAGCGTGATGTCCAAGATCGGGTGTTTGGTGCGGCGCGCGTGAGCGAGATAGAGCGCCGCCGCCGCCGCGCCGACGGCTAGCAGAAGTCCCGCTAGGCGCCCAGACCCAGGGCGAAGCACGAGTTCGAAGCCCGCCATAAGGCAGCCCAGCGCCACGCCGGACCATAAAAAGCCCAACAGGTCGAAGGGCCGGCGCGCGCGCTCGCCGACGTCGTCAATGAAGCGCGCGACCAGGATCATGCCCAGGGCTCCCATCGGAACGTTGAGCCAGAAAATCCACCGCCAATCGAGATAGGTAATGATGAAACCGCCCACCGGCGGACCCAGGATGGGGCCGATCATCGCCGGCATCAGCAACCAGGACATGGCGGAGACCATATCGCTCTTGGCGACGAGGCGCAGCAAGACCAGACGTCCTATAGGCATCATCATCGCGCCGCCCAGGGCCTGGAAGAAGCGCGCCGCCACCATGGCCGGCAAGTTGGGCGCGAGGCCGCAGGCCATGGAGCCGGAGACGAAGATGGCGATCGCGCCCAGAAATACCGTCTTGGCGCCGAGGCGGTCCGCCAGAGTTCCAGAGATCGGTATGAAGATCGCCAAACCCAGCAGATAGGCGGTCAGGGCGACGCTCATGTCGGTCACCGACGCATGGAAATCGCGCGCCATGGCCGGGAGCGCCGTCGCCAGGACGGTCGCGTCGAGATTCTGCATGAACAGGGCGCAGGCGATGTTCCTCGCCACGACCCGATAGTTCGGCCCGCGAGCCGGCCTATCAGGACGCACGGGAGCGGGGCCCGTCGAGGGCGTCGGCGCAGCCCCGGTCTCTAAGGGTACGCTGTCAGCCACGCCTTTCGGTCCCGGATTGAACCCGGGATCGCCCCTCGTTACTTGCCAGTCGACGTCAACTGCACGCCTGACCTACCCTTTTCATCGGGCGTGTTGCGATCATTCTCGCAGAAATATTCAGCCAACCTGATACCGGGCACCTTCTTCAGCTTGCCTTTCGAGGACCAGGCGCTGGTGAAGGTCTTGGGGTCTTCGAAGGTGGACTGGATTTCCAATTCGTCGCCGTTGCGCCGAATTCGCTCGACAACGTGCAGGGCGTCCGTGTGCGGCATGTCATTGCCGATGGTTGTCTGGTCGTTCAGGCCGATCGTATCCACGACCAGGGTGTCGCCTTCCCAATGACCGACCGAATTGCCGAAGTAGCCCGGCTCGGGCTCGTCGGCGTGTTTCTCATTCATGCGGATGATGCGGAACTGGTTGAATTCCTCAAAGAGCACGGTGATCTGGTCCGAAGATTCGATGATCTGCAAAGGCAGGCTGGCCGGGGGCAACATCGACCCAGGCGTGCCGGCGGGAAGGCACCGCGATTTCGGCGAGGCGTGCGGGTGGCCCTCGTCTGCGTCCTTAATTCGCTCCATCATCAGCTTCTCCGCCCAGGGCATAAGCGGAACCGGCTTGCCCTCAGCGGTTAGCGGCGGCCCAGGCGTGCGACCGCTTGGACCTCCCTCGCCGTCGCGAACACCGAAGCGGGCGCTGATCCATACGCCGTGAAGGCTGCCTGGCCCTGAAAGCGGTTGCGCGCCTGTCGCGGGCTGGGCCAGGGCCGCGGCCCCGCTAAAGCAGAACACCGCTGCGGCGACGCTGCAAATTGGCCCAAGGCCAAGGCCGTTGTTTGAAAGCCGCATGAGTTCGATCCTTAATGGCCGCCGATACAGATCGCACTCGGACCGTAAATCGAACTTAGATTTGCATCTAATCAGGCGGGCATTGAAACTGAGAGGCCCCCCATTCAAAATCCGCACAAGGTCGCCCGCCGGATTTACGTGCTCGGAGCGGGCCCTTGTGCGAAACTTGCTGAGGCTTGCCCCGACGGAGCTGCTGCAAGCTAGCTTCCGCAGCGCGCAGACGTGATCCTCTTCCTAGCCAGCCTTTTGTTGCTCATCGGCCGGCTCAAGCCCGCCGACGATCCGCTTTCTGAACAGCTCAAGGAAGCTCTCCTGCAGAGGCGTCGGCAACCAGTTGGTCCGGGTCGTCACCCCGAGCGAAGGCACCGGCCTAATCGGTCCGAAGGGAACGGCGGCGAAGCAATCGCGCTCGCAGGTCAGCTCGTAACTGGTCAGCAAGGTGAGCCGATCTCCCTGGGCCAGAAGGGTCCGAATGGTCGCCAGCGAGGAGGTCTCCAGCGGAGCATGAGGCCTGTGGCCCTTGGCGAACAGGTCGTCGAAAGCGACGCGCCGACTGGCGCCGGGCGTGCCGACCACCCACTCCTGCCCGGCGATCTCGTCGAGGCTCACCCGCGTCTTGCGGGTCAGCGGGTGTCCATGACGGGCGGCCACGACATAAGGCGTCTGGATGAGGGGCTCATTGATCAGGCCGGGCGGCGCGGGGTCTCTCAGGAGGCCGATGACAAAGTCGACGACGCCCATTCGCAGGTTTTTCAGCAGGCCGTCGGCGTTGCTGTTGAAGGTCTGCACACTTGCGTGAGGGTAGTCAGACAGGAACTCATGCAGCACCGAGGCCAGCATGACGCTGCCGGCCAGCGGCATGGCCCCTATGATGATCTTGCTGCCGAAGTTTCCCTTGGCCGCTTCAAGCTCCTCAAGCGCCCAATCGATTTCCCGAAGGGCCAGTTTGACCTTGCGGAAGAATTCCACCGCCGGCGGGGTCGCCATGATGCCGAAGGCGGTGCGGTGGTAGAGGGGACGCCTAAGGTTGCGCTCAAGGTCTCGCGCCGCCCTGTGCATCGAGGCTTGCGACACATCGAGCGCCCGCGCCGCCTGGACAAATGAGCCGTTGTCGATGATCGCGCTAAGGCTTCGGATTTGCGACCTTGTTATATTGCTGGCGACGATCGACAGCGGCGTGCCGCGTCCCTGTGCGCCCAGCTCTTCGAGCGCCTCCTCCATCTGCTCGAACAGACGAGCCACACGGCGATAGAAGATCTTCCCGCGGTCGTTCAGGTAGCTGCCGCTGGCGCGCCTCTCCAGCAAGGTTGCGCCGATCTGGCCTTCGAGCTTCGCTATCGCCTGGGTCACGGCGGGTTGCGAAAGGTGGCATTCCTCGGACGCCTGCCTGACGCTCGACAGCCTCGCCACGCTCTCGAACAGCCGCAGATGCCGCAAGCTGACGGATAGGGTCGGCCCTTCTTCTTCCGGCTCGCCCATGACCGTTTCCTCATCCCCTTAACGGGTGCTCGTTAGTGCAAGTTTAGCAGAAAATTATACCTCCGTAATCTCTCAAGCCGCCTATGCAGGCGGGCCTTCAGGGGCAAGGATTTTCGTCCGGCGACGGCCGGCGCGGCGCGGGTTGGCGGTGTTGCTCCGCCGATCAAGCCCAGGTGTAGGCGACCTTGGTCTGGGTGAAGAATTCGACGGCCGCGAAACCCTGTTCCTTCGGGCCATAGCTCGAACCCCGCGAGCCGCCGAAAGGTACGTGATAGTCCACACCGGCCGTCGGCAGGTTGATCATCACCATGCCCGCGCGAGCCCGGCGGCGGAAGTCGTGCGCATGCTTCAGCGATTGGGTGCAGATGCCAGCGGAGAGCCCGAAGTCGAGCCCATTGGCGATCGCCAGCGCCTCCTCGTAATCCGCGACCTTGATCACGCTGGCGACAGGCCCGAAAACCTCCTCGCGATTGATCCGCATCTCCGGCGTGGTGTCGGCGATGACCGCCGGGCTCATGTAGTAGCCTTCCTTGTCCAGGGTCAGGCGCCGCCCGCCCTCGCCCACCAGGCGGCCACCCTCCCCGACCGCCATGGCGACCGCGCCGAGATCCTGCTCCAGCTGGCTTTCGCTGACCACAGGGCCCATCTGGGAGGCGGGATCGAGGGCGTGGCCGACGCGGAGCCCAGCGGCCCGGGCGGCCAGCGCCTCGACGAAGCGATCGTAGATTCCGGCGGTGACGATGATCCGGCTCGACGCGGTGCAGCGCTGGCCTGTGCCAAAGAATGCACCGTCGAGCGCGCACATCACCGCCCGGTCGAAGTCGGCGTCGTCGAGGACCACGAGTGGATTCTTACCCCCCATCTCAAGCTGAACGCGCTTCTGGTGAGCAACCGCGGCCGCAGCGACCTGGGCGCCGACGCCCTGAGAGCCGGTGAAGGAGACGCCGTCGATCCCCACATGCTCGGCGATGGCGGCCCCCACGCGGCCGGGCCCGATGATCAGGTTGAACACGCCATCCGGCGCGCCGGCCTCATGGATGATGCCGGCGAGGGCGTGGGCGGTCGCGGGCGTAGGACCGGCGGCCTTCATCACCACGGTGTTCCCGAAAGCGAGCGCCGGAGCGCTCTTCCAGGCGGGAATAGCGATGGGGAAGTTCCAGGGCGTTATAAGGCCAAAAACGCCGACCGGCTCGCGGATGGTGTCGACCTCGACGTGCGGCCGTGTCGAGTCGAGGTGCTGGCCATGCATGCGCAGCGCCTCGCCAGCGAAGAACTTGAAGATTCGACCGGCGCGGGTGACCTCGCCGATGCCTTCCGCGAGGGTCTTGCCCTCTTCCCGCGACAGCAGTTCGCCAAGCGCCTGCCGCCGCTGCAGGATCAGATCGCCGGTCTTGTCCAACACATCGGAACGGCGCTCGGGCCCGCCCTCGGCCCAGTCGGGGAACGCGCGGCGCGCGGCGTCGACCGCGGCGTCAACCTCGGCCGCTCCACCCGCCGGAACCTCAGCCACCACGTCCGCAAGGTCGGACGGATTGAGACTCTGGCCGGCGGCTTTTGCCTCGACTCGGCGTCCAGCGATGAAGTGAGTGAGCGTTTCGGTCATGGGACGGGCTTTCGTTCAAACTTCGGCGGCGCCAAACGCCCTTTTAATCAGCGCGGCTTGGCTCGGCGGCGCGACGATCGGCTGGCTACTGCGGCTTCCAGTACATAAAGCCCATGCCTTCGCCGGTCCCTGCCTCGGTGCGGTAGCAGGGCACGTAGTCCAGCAGGGTCATCTCTGCGCCAGTATCAACCATCACCGCCATGACCGGGACATAGAGCTTCAGCTCTGAGGTGCCCGACTGGTAGTAACGGTCGTCGATCGCGGCTAGGCCGTCGAAATCGTAGGCCTGCAGCATGCCGATCAGCTTGCGGTCAAATGCCTCGTCGCAGACGAAGTGGGAAAGCCCGCCGGAGGCGATGACGGCGACCGTCTTGTCGCTGTCCCAGGACTTAATGGCTTTGAGCAGACCCTTGCCCAGCTCGATCGCCCGGCTCATCGAGGGTTGGGTCGGTGGGTAGAAGGTGTTCATCAGCACCGGCACGGTCAGCGGCGCCACATCACCCATCACCCGGTGATAGACGAAGCCGAACCCGTGCGGGACGACGTCGGCGTTCTGCAGCCAGGTGTTGGGCGGCCAGGCCTGAAGATCCATCAGATCGAAGCCGTCGGCCTGCAGCGACCGAAGCAGGTGCTGGGCCAATTCCGGATAGGCCTGATGGACGACAGTATGGTCAGGCGCGTAGATGCCGACGCGGCCGGGCGGCCCGTTGCGGACGGTCTCGCCGCTGTAGATGGCCAGCGACGGGCTCATGGTCGTAAAAATCTCCTTCTGATCCTTGCCGATGATGATGACGACGTCGGGGTTCACATCGCGATAGATGCGGGCCATCTCGTCAAGGGCTCGGTTGCAGCGTTCCCAACGAGCGCGGCGCTCCTCGACGGACAGGAAGGGAGCGAAGTTCTCGGCCCCGCGCTCGGCCTCGAGCTCGGGATAGGTCCAGGTCTTTGTGCGATACCAAAGTTCAGGGTTGGCGCGATCGCGCTTGCCGTCTTCGAGCCAAGTTTCCGGCGGCTTGCCCAGCATGCCGCTGTGCGGCATGTTCATTCCAAGTACAATTCGAGCCATTTTTCCCTAAATCTACCATGGTTTTGCAGATGATCTCCAGATCACAACTGCTCCACTAGAGCTATTACAAAGTTTATCGTTCTTTGATTTTGAACAAAATACTTTGTCCCACCATCTCTACACCTGGACAACACCGTCGCAACCGGGCGACATCGAGGAAAATCAGGGCATTCTTGACAACTGAGAGACTAGGCGGCGACCCTCGATTTGGCCATTCGATAGCGTGCGGGCGCCCATAGAATTTGATTGAGTCTGGACGCGGCGGACCGCGCTCAGGGCTTCAGCACCCCATCGAAAAGAGGGATCAGCGTGCGCCAATGGTGCTCGGCCTCGGCCGGGTTGTGGACGGGCTTGTCGCGGGGAACCCATCCGTGTTTAGCCTGATATGTCTCGATCCTGTGGTCGACCCGCGCCTCGGTCAGGGCGGCCTCGAGCGCCGCCTTCTGCTCGTCGGTGAAGTTTTTGTCCTCGATGGCGCCGGCCACATAGACCTTGGCCTTGATCCTCGACGCCAGGAGGTGCGGGCTCGAGGGCGCTTCCACGGCCAAACCGCCGCCGTGGTAGGAGGCCATGACCGCGATCCGATCCGGATAGGTCCCGGCGGCGAGCAGCGCCAGCCGCCCACCCATGCAGTAGCCGACGACGCCAATCGGACCGGGCTTCACCTCGGGCTGGGTTTCCAGAAAGTCGAGGAAGGCGGCGGTGTCGGACATGACCGCCGCCGGCTTGGCGAGGTCCATGAACCTCTCGCGATGCTGTTCGCGCAGCACCGGGTCGGTGAACACCACCTTTGGGTCGACGGGCGCGTAGGGGCCCGACCGATAGAAGAGGTCTGGCAGCAGAACGTAATAGCCGGCTCTCGACAGACGCTCGGCCAACTCCTGGATAGCGGGTCGCATCCCCGGGCCATCCATGAACATCAGCGCCGCCGGCCAAGGCGTCCGCCCCTCCGGCGTGTAGGCATAGGCGGCGCACACACCGTCGCGGGTTTTGATTTCGACCGTTTTCATGGCACCCCCTTTAGCCGCAGCCCGGCTCAGACAGAGACCAAAGGCAACAGAAATTTATCACTCATCTACACTTTTGAATAAAGCATCGCGATGGAGCACAGACCAGCTAGCCCGCTTCGTATAAAAAATGGAACAGATGTTTCAGTTTAAGCGCAGCCTTCGTTGACAGAGCCGCTCGTACGAAGCCTTTGTCGGCGCCAATGGGATTGCGGCGGGCGGCCTCGATAATCTTACGCCAGCTCGTGAGTTGCTGCCCGACACGACTTAAAAAGGAGAAACGGCCGTGGCCGGTAAAGTTCACCTCACATTCGCGCTCGCCGATTGGCCCCACACCGCCGCGATCAAAGACGGCTCGATCCCGATCGAAGGCGTCGACGCCGAATTCCTCTCCATCAAGCCGCAGATCGGCGCCTTCCGCCGCATGGTCCGCAATGTCGAATTCGACGTCTGCGAGATCGCGCCGACCACCTATTTCATCGCCCGGGCCTATGGCGCGCCCTTCGTCGCCCTGCCGATCTTCGTGGTCCGTCGCTTCCATCACGGCGGCCTGTTGGTCCGGCCCGAGGCCAATATCGTTCACCCCAAGGACCTGGAAGGCCACAAGGTCGGCGTGCGCGCCTATTCGGTGACGACCGGCGTCTGGACCCGCGGCATCCTGATGGAGGAGTTCGGTCTGGACTCCTCGAAGGTGACCTGGGTCGTCGACGACGAGGAGCACGTCACTCAGATGCCCCTGCCCTCCAATGTGATGCACGCCGCCGAAGGCGACTCGCTGGCCGACATGATGGCGCGCGGCGAGCTGGTCGCCGGATTCGACGCGGCGGCCGGCATCGGCCGCTCGGGCAATCCGACGGGCGGCTGGAAGGACGTTGAGGCCAACTATCCCGACCTATTCCCCAACGCCGAGGTGCTGGAAGCCGACTGGTACAAGCGCACCGGCATCTATCCCAACCACGCTACTATTGTGGTCAAAGATTCGATCCTGGCCGAGCACCCCTGGGTGGCCAAGTCGATCTATGACGCCTTCGCCCAGGCCAAGGCCGACTGGCTGAAAAAACTGGACTCCGGCCCGGCCGACAACGCCCACGACAAGAAGTACCAGAAGCTCCGCAACATCGTCGGCTATGACCCCATGCCCTATGGCATCGAGGAGAACATCAAGACCATCGAGGCCATGGAACGGATCGCCTACAACCAGCAACTGACGCCCAAGCGGATGGCGGTGAGCGAGCTCTTCGTCGATCCGTCGAAGATCTGACGCGCGCCCATAGCGCGAAGGATGCAAGGGCGGTCGCAGGACCGCCCTTTTTCTTTGCCGCTCAGCCCAGCAGCTTCAGCGCGTCACGCGCCAGAGTCATGTCCGCCACCCTCTCGAACGGCAAGATCGACTTCTGGACTTTGAAGCTGACGTTGAGCGCCTGCATGTAACGGAGCCTCTCAGACGAAAGGACGAGATTCACGGCGAAAGGCTTGTAAGCCTGGACGTAGGCCCACTCCGCCTCGTGGTCCGATTGCGGCGCGTTGGGGAAGACCGAGCGGCGCGCGGCGATGAAGGCGTGCTTTGCGTCAGGCCTGTGCACAAAGCGGTAAAGCTTGGCATAGGCGGCCAGCGTGCGCACGATCAAGTCGCGTTGGGTCGCGATCTTCCGGTCGGACGTCCAGGCCCCCTGGTAGGTGTATTCGGCCAATTCAACCGACATGTTGCCGCCGGGGATCAGGCGGGCCTTGTAGCGGGCGGCGTCGGCGATCAGGGATGCGGAGGCCGGCCCCGCGTCGACCGTGCCGGCCGAGACCGCCCGAAAGACATCGGCGCTGGAGCCGACATTGACGAACCTAATTTTGGAGACGTCGACGCCCTTCTTACGGAGGAGGGCGACGGAAAGCTGGTGGACGAGCGCGCCTACCGAGCCGACGCCGACGATGCGGCCTTCGAGATCTTTCAGCGACTTGATGTACGGCTTGCCGGTGTACATCGCCAAGGCGGGCACCAGCGCGCCGCCGGCGAGGATCTTCAACGGCGCGCCCCGCTCCACGGCGGGGAACACCTGGCCAAACCCCGACATCGTCGATGCATCGACCGTGCCGCTGACGACGCCGCCGAGGATCTTTGAGCCGTCAGAGACCTGCATCATCTCCGGATCGAGCTTGAACGATTCCATGAAGCGCTGCTGCTTCATCAGCGCCGCCATCGTCTGATTAAGCGAACCAGCGGCGTTGGCGATCTTTA
>CANJKM010000111.1 GCA_947474805.1 Caulobacterales bacterium
CCGCGCCAAGCCAACGTTCTACGACGACCAGGCGGTTGGATCGCCCGATCTCGCGCAGCACTTCCACCGTGGGTTTGGCCGGGTTGGCTCGGGTTCGCGCCGCATAGGCCTGAACGGTGTTCTCCACGGCGCCAGCGGTCTTGGCCGGCCCTTCCACATAGGAGACGACGTACTCGATCGAGGGGTTTTCGCCCGCAAGGGCCCCGCCCGCGGCGAGCGCACAAAGGAGGAGCGCGGCTCTTGCCCCTCCGCGCTTGGCTTTGGAGTTTAACATAAGTTTTTGCCTAGGGTTCGAGCGAGGCGACATAGACGCTGAGGTCGATCAGATCCCGTTGCGACAGGCCGGCCACCACCGGCTTCATCAGCACGGCCTGACCGCCGTTGCGGGTTCCCGTCTGGAAGCCGTGCAATTGACGGAACATGCTGGACGGGAGGCGGCCGGCGATAGGCGGGCCGATCGGACCGCCCTTTAGATCTGCGCCGTGACACGAGGCGCAAGCCATGCGGGCGGCGCCGTCGCCCTTTGCTAGGGCCGCCCCGCGCGCTGTCGAACCTAGCGGAACATAGGCGGTGAAGGTCACGTTCGGATCGCGCATCTCGAACCGTTCGAAGTCGTCCGGTCCTTCGACAATCCGTTCGCCGAGGGGCTCCCGCGCGCCGCTGTTATCGAACACATAAACAAAGGCGTTATGGGTTGTCCGGGGCGCCTCCGTGCTTTCGACGATCTTCAGGTGCTTGGTGTATTTGAGCCGGGCGAAATAGTTGGCCGCGTCTCTCACATCGGCGTCGGAGGCCAGCTTCGCGGTGATCACCATGTTGTTGGCGGGACCAAAGGAGGGGTGGCCGGGCTTGCGCGCGCCCGACTTCATGTCCGCCACTTGGCGGATGATGTAGTCGGCGGGCAGGCCTGCGAGGGCCGCGTTTTCGGAGCGACCGGCCCCCTGGGGCAGGTGGCAGAAGCCACAGGCGTATTGCTGCTGACGGCCGGCCACCGAAGCTGGCATGGCCGGGTGGCTTTCGGGGAACCAGTCCACCGCCATGGTGCGGTCGAACATCTGGACCGCGCTGAAGGCCCTCTTGGTGGAGGGGATGCTCTCATTCAAAGGGCCAGGGAAGGCCCATAGCGGCTCCGAGGTCTTGACGGGCGCCTGAGGCGTCTGAGCGGCGACGAACACGGCGCTGATAAACGCCGCCGCGCAGACCCCGAGAAAGAGCGCAAACTTGTTCATCGCGAAATCCTCAGGCGTTTGGTCTGGAAGCGACCTTTGTCTCGGCGCGCACGGCCTACCGGCTTGCTGTGCTATCGCGGTCGGGCGCACCGTTGGATCATGGCCGCATCCTAAACACAGCACAGTCTGGAGCCCTTGTCCGACAACGACGCCGTCTTCTTATCGCTCTCGGTTTAGACTCAACTCGTGCAGCCTTATCGCCCTTTCCGTCGCCCCGACCAACCGGCGCCGGCGCACTTACGCTCTCGACGCCAAACCGCGCGTCATGCCGACGGATACCGGCCTCGGTAAGACGGCCCTCACGGCCAGGTTGGACGGCGAAACCCTGGTGATCGGGAGGGCTCAGCCGTTTGGCGGGATGCCAGGCAACGTTGAGGCCCGCATCACCGAGACTTGGCGACTCTCCGCCGACGGCAAGGCCTTGACGCTGACGACGAGGCGCGAAACCCCAGCCAAGGCTCAGACCTTTACCGAGGTCTTTGCCCGCAGATAGGCCGGGCGGCGCAGGCCCGGCGCCTGCCCTGTTCACAAGGCGGATTCGGGACTTGGCCATTGTCGATCTGACGCCGACGCAGGAGGTCAAATACGTTTTGGACTGGAGCCCCGTTTTCGACCACGATCCGGCTCACAAATGGCTTCGATCGTCGCTTGAGATGGGCGCTCAGCAGGCCAGTTAGCTGTGGCGTCGATCGGCGCAACGGCAAACTTCGTTCTTTGGAATTCGACCATGTTGCGCAATCTTTTGGCCTGGAGAACAGAAGCTCTATGACATCCGAATTTAACCGCCGCGAAGCCGTTATTTTCGCCGGAGCGCTCGGCGGCGCCCTGTTCGCCAGGCAGGCGTTTGCGCAGTCTGGCCCCAGCTTGGCCGAGGCTCACCACAGCCATGGCTCTGAACAGATCGCTATGGTCCTCTATCCGGGAATGACCCATCTGGACCTCGTCGGGCCGCTATTCGCCTTCGGCCTGATGGCGGGCGCCAAGATTCATCTGGTTGATCCAGAGATCGCTCCAGTGTTCGGCGACGGGCATTTGGCCCTGATGCCGACCCACACCTACGATCAGGTCCCAGCCGAGCTTGATTTGCTGTTCGTGCCCGGCGCCGGCCCCGGGACAATCGACGCCATGCGCGATGAGGCGCTCCTGGCTTTTCTCGCTGACCGGGGCAAGAGAGCAAAATACGTCACTAGCGTCTGTACAGGTTCGCTGGTCCTGGGGGCTGCGGGTCTGCTCAAGGGTTACCGTGCGACCTCGCACTGGGTGGTGCGCGACACTGTGCTGCCGCTGGTCGGCGCCACGCCCGTCAATGCCCGCTACGTCAAGGACCGCAATCGGATCACAGGTGGCGGCGTGACCTCCGGGATCGATTTCGGTCTGAGGCTAGTAGCTGAATTCCGTGGCGAGGCGGAGGCGCGGCATATTCAGTTGATGGGCGAATACGATCCGGATCCGCCATTCAATGCTGGATCGCCCGGCACGGCCTTGCCGCAGACCGTCGACGCAGTCAGGCAGAGGGCCTCGGGGCTCGTGGAGGGGACCGCGAGGGCTGCGCGCGAGAACCCATTCCGCGCCTAGGCGCTAGCCCGCCAAGCCAAAGATCGCCCTGGCGAGGGTTTTCGTTATCATCGTGCAAGTCGAGAGATTCTATGGTTCCCATCCAGGCATGAACGCGCGCCGTCCCCCCTATCGAAAATCGCTCGCAGGCACTCTGCTGGCGGCTCGTGAAGCCGTCATGGCGCCGATCCGTCCATTCCTGCGCGAAGCTGGTTTGACCGAACAGCAATGGCGGGTGCTCCGCGTTCTGGTCGATGAAGGCGGATGCGACGCTTCGGGCTTGGCGAAGGCGGGACTGCTCTACGCGCCGACGGTGACGCGGATCTTGAAGGAACTCGCCGACCGGGGGCTTCTGGTGAAGCAGGCGCATGAGACCGACGGTCGGCGCTGGATGGTCGCAGCGACCCCGGCGGGCCGGAAGGTCGTGGAGGACACCGCCAAGCACACCAGCGCGCTCCTTGCCGAATTCTCCGAGCGCTTCGGACCGGAGCGGCTCAGGGCTTTGCAGGACGAGCTTGCGGTCTTCGCAAGCGCGATTTCGGCTCTGGGCGTCTCGGAATCCGAATTCACGGAATAGGCGCCGGCGCTCAGCTTATCCGAGCCGGGTCAAGGGACTATCGGCAGTCTGCTCTCCCACCCTCGGCTCCTGGCCCCAGCTGTTAAGCCGGGGCCTTCTTCCGGCCGAACCGCAGAGTCTAGCGCACCTGGTATTGGGGCTGCATTTCCAGGGCGCGGTCGTTGATGTCGGGTAGGCAGTGGTTCTCGAAGACGTCGTCGTCCTTCACCGGCACAAAGGTCTTGGTGTTCTTCCATTCGCCGATCCAGTTGTCGGGGTCGGTCATGGTCAGCTCATTGGTGAAGCTCTCGCCATCGGGCGCCAACCGGATACGCTCGACAATGTGGAGTTTGTCGGATGTCGGAACGCCTTGCATCATCCAATGGTGCTTGGGCTGGAGATGTGTGGTGTCCACCATCAAGGTGTCCCCCTCCCATCGGCCGATAGAGTCGCCGTTGTAGGTCCGCTCGGCCACCTCCGGGTCGGCATGGCCGCGGCCGTCCAGGTAGATCCAGCGGACGGAATTGAAGAGGCCCTGGATGCCCACGATGGCGGTCGGTAGCTGGATCATCTGGATCGGCCAGACACGCGTGAGCCACCGCGGCATGCCGGCTGGCCAGCAGAGGGCGGCGTCGTCCTTATAAGCCTTGCCGTCGGCAAGGGCCTTCTTCATGGCGTCGTAGTCGGTCCGCGCCGCCGGGGTGAGTTGCGGCAACGGCAGGAACTCGAAGCCGCCGTTGGCCGGGTCTCGCTTGAGCGTCCACGTGCCGGTGAGGTTGAACGGCGGCTTGACGCGCGGCTTCTCGAGATTGCGCTTGTCAAGGATGGGCAGGGGGGCGTCAAGCGTCTGGGCGTGGGCCAGCGGCGCTGAGAGCATCAAAACCAAGCCGAGGCAGGCGGCGATTGGCGGAATTCTCATTGATTTTCCTCGTATATGTCGCGGCTTGGATCGACTAACGCTTCTGGGGCAAGCCCAGCGCCTGGCGGACGCCGTTGTGTCGGAAGGCGCCGTCCTCATCGAGTTCTTCAAGGTACATGCTGAGCGCGACCGGGCGCTTCGCCATTGCCGGCGCCAGCTCGTCCTTGATCCGGTCGAAAAGTCCGCCAAAGAAGGTCTTCTTGAATTCGGCGTCACGCCCTTGGCCAAGTTTCACAGTGACGTTGACGAAGGCGTATTCTGGCTTTGCGTCAGCGATCACGTACTCGCTCAGCCGAACGGCGCGCACCCTCACTCCCGCTAGCGGCATCACGCCGCCGGAGTCGCCGCAGTAGGCGGCGATCATGCGCAACAACTCCGGGATGTCGGCTTCCCCGACGAGGTTGTCAGTATACTCAACGACGACGTGAGGCATGGGTCCTGGCCTTGATGGAGTTCAGAGGGCGTCGGCTACCTTGGCGCGGAGGGCGCGGGCGTTGGTGAAGAGGAGGCCGATATCGGTCCCCACGGAGACGAAGCCGACGCCCGACTTGATGCGGGCCACGGCGTCCTCGGCGTCGAGGGCGAAGATGCCTGACGGCTTTCCGGTCTTGGCGATCCGGTTGAGCGCGTCAGCGATGGCCGCCTGGACTTCGGGATGGCGCGGATCGCCCAGATGGCCCAGCGAGGCAGCAAGGTCCGCGGGGCCGATGAACAGTCCGTCGATGCCTGGAACGGCGGCAATGGCCTCGATTTGATCCAAGGCGGTTCGGCTCTCGATCTGCAGCAGGAGGCAGATATCCTCGTGCGTCCGGGCCAGATAGTCCGGCTGTCCGCCGAAGCCCGAGGCGCGGCTGGTCGCGCTGGCGACGCCCCGGATTCCGTGCGGCGGGAAGCGCGTCGCCGCCACGAGCTGGCCGGCCTGCTCCGCCGTCTCTACCATGGGGATCAGGAGGTTCCTGAAGCCGATGTCGAGGTATTGCTTGATGACGACGGGGTCGCCGACCGGCGGCCGTGCGACGGCCTCGACCGGGAAGGGCGCGACCGCCTGCAACTGAGCCAGCAGAGTCTGGGCGGTGTTGGGGGCGTGCTCTCCGTCGAACAGGAGCCAGTCATAGCCGGCCCGCGCGCAGATTTCGGCCGTGTAGGGGTTGGCGAGCGCTTGCCAAAGGCCGAGGGCTGTCCGGCCCTCCGCCAGGGCTGCCTTGAGCCGGTTCATGTGAACCGCACCGAGATAGTTCCGAGCGGGCCGTAGTCCACATGGAAGGTGTCGCCAGCGCGGGCCGGCAAGGGCGCGGTGAAGCTGCCGCCCAGGATGATCTCGCCGGCTTCCAATCGCTCGCCATAAGCAGCCAGCTTATTGGCCAGCCACGCGGGGCCCTTGGCGGGATGGCCGAGGACGGCGGCCGCCACCCCGGAATCTTCGATCACGCCGTTTCGAAACATCAGGGCCGACACCCAGCGCAGGTCAACGGCGTCTGGCTTGACCGGGCGTCCGCCCAGCACGAGACCGGCGTTGGCCGCGTTGTCGGAAATGGTGTCGAACACCTTGCGGGTGACCCCGGTCGCCGGGTCGATCTGCTGGATGCGGGCGTCGATAATTTCTATGGCCGGCACGATATAGTCGGTGGCCTTCAGCACGTCGAACAGGGTGCAGTTCGGCCCCTGGAGAGCGTCCTTCAGTACGAAGGCGAGTTCGACCTCCACCCGGGGCACGATGAACCTGTCGATCGGGATGTCCTGGCCGTCCTCGAACAGCATGTCGTCGAGCAGCGCCCCATGGTCCGGCTCGGTGATATTGGACGAGCGCTGCATCGCTCGGCTGGTCAGACCGATCTTGTGGCCGATCAGCTTACGGCCCTTCGTCAGCTTGGCGCTGACCCATGCGCGTTGGACGGCGTAGGCGTCCTCAATGGTCATGTCCGGGTGGGCGAGTGATAACTGCCCGATCTGCGAGCGCGCGGTTTCCGCGTCGTCAAGCTGACGGGCAAGGGCCTGGTGGTCCATCAGGCGATCTCCATGGTCGCGGTGGTGCAGCCGACCGCATAGATCGGGATCGGGGCGTAGAAGCCGACCTTGCCTTGGCCGCCGGCGGCCGCTGCGGTGGCGATAAAGGTGCGGATCTCGAAGCCGCCTTGGCCGGCCTCCGCGTAGGTCTGCTCGTCAGTGTAGGACAGGAGGGCCGCCTTGTCGTTTCGGGTCCATCTGTCAAGGAAGTCGCGGTCCCACGCCTCGTCGATACGCCCGCTGTCGGGCGTCGCCGGCCAATGGGAGATGCCGCCCGTTCCCACGAGAGCTATGCGCTGGGGCACGCTGTCGGCCGCCTGGCGGAGCGCCTCGCCGAGCGCCCAGGCTCGGTGCAAAGGCGTGAGGGGAGGACCCTGGCAGTTGATGTTGCCGGGGATGATGGTCAGCCGGTTGTCCGGGTCGAGGAAATGTAGCGGCACCATGATGCCATGGTCGAACTTCCATTCCTCGCAATAGGCGACGTCTACGGTCTGCAGGACCTGCTTGATCAACTTCTGAGACAGGGCCGCATCGCCGCGAACGGTGCGTTTCGGGATGCGGAGCCAGTCGACGTCCTCGATGGGGCCGTCATAGGCGTCGCCCATGCCCAGGGCGAAGGGGGGCATGTTGTCCATGAAGAAGTTGGCGAAATGCTCGGCGGCCAGCACGATGAGGGCGTCCGGCTTGGTCGCCCACAGGTCTTCGCGCATGCGCTCATAACCCGCATAGAGGCCGTCCCGCAGCTCCTTTGGCGCGCGGTCTTCCCGCCCGGTGATGCCTGGGGCGTGGCTGCACACGCCTGCGAAGACGAGGCTCATCCGGCGACCTTTTCGTCTGGAGAGGTGGTCAAGGCGTAGATGCCGGCTCGGACCGGGCCGTGCTGTTTCACACCGTCGCGCATTCTCTGCAGGTAGTCCGACCACTCGACACCGAGCAGGGCGGCGTAGTGCATCAAGAGCTGGCCGTTGACGCCCAGCACGTAGAGGAGACCGATATCGCCATCCAGGACGGCGCCGCGCTCCTCCTCGGTCAACGCATAATTCCCCACAACCCTCGATGCGTCCTCGGCGAAGCGTGCCTTGACGGCCTCGTCGCGGTTCAGATCGAACATGAGCTTGGAAAGGTAATAGAGGCTCATGGCTCAAGCCGGACGTGATTGACCAGCCGGCCGACCTTCTCGATCTCGCAGACCACCTCGTCGCCGTCCTGGACGAAGTGCACACCGTGCGGCGTTCCGGTGAGGATCAGGTCGCCCGGCATCAGCGTCATGAATGACGAGAAATACTCGACCAGAAAGGGGATGCTGAAGATCATGTCGGCCGTCGAGCCGTGCTGCACTTCGGCTCCGTTGACCGTGGTGCGCATCTGGAGCGCGTGCGGATCGCCGATCTCTGCCGCGTCGACGATCCAGGGGCCGAGCGGCGTGGTGGCGTCCCGGTTCTTCACCCGCAGGTTCGGACGGTAGAAGTTCTCCAGATACTCGCGGATCGCATAGTCGTTGGCGATCGTATAGCCGCCGACGTAGTCGAGCGCGTCAGCCTGGCTGACCCGGCGCGCTTCCTTGCCAATAACGGCGACAAGCTCGCACTCGGGGTGCATCTGGTCGGCGTCCTTGGGGCGCGGCGACACGCCATCATGCCCAACGAAGGTGTTGAAGCCCTTCAGAAAGGTCAGGGGCGCGTCCTGCTTCTTGAACCCGAGTTCGGCGCTGTGATCCGCGTAGTTCAGGCCGAGGGCGAACACGGTCGCGCCCGGCTCGACCGGCGGGAGCCAGGCCGCGTTCGCCGCCGCCAGGCGTTCGCCCGAGGGCAGCCTCAGCGACGCGCCGCCCTCGATGACCTCGACCCACTGCGGCCGCGCCTCATGACTGATGAGCGCTCGCTTCATTGACCTTGCTCCGGGACGAGCGAGGCGCTCAGCGCATTGAGCCCCGCGCTCTGGACCGTGATCGTGCCGCCGACGCTCGCCAGCGGCGCGTCGCCCGGCACGCCAACCAGGAGGAGGTCGCCCGCTCGCAGGGTCATGAAGCCGCTGATCTCCGCCGCCGCCGCCTCAATGGGCCGCACCAAGGCGTCAAGCGACCAACGGTGCACCTCACGCCCATCAACCTCGGTGACAATATCGCCGAAGCGCTCGGGAACGGAGGCGAAGCGGCCGAGCGGCAGGAAGCCGTCGCGGCACATCTGGCGGATCGCGGGCCGGTAGAAGCTGTCGATAGGCTCGCTAATGTCCAGCGCCAGGCAGGCGCCGGCGAGGGCGGAGCGAACTTCTTCCGGCACCGCGCGGGTGAGGTCCCGCTCGAACAGCAGAGCCACGGTTGCGGCGACCTTGAGAGCCGACAGCTCCGCCGGAACGGGCGTGGGAGCCCCGCAATAGCGGAGGCAGTTGCGGGGCTTGATGTAGAGGACGGGCGCCTTGGGAGGGGCCTTGTAGGGCGGCTCGGCGAAAGTGGCGGCCAGACGGTCGCGCTGCGCCTTGTCGTTCAGCGCGATCCCATAGACCGTGCCGGTCACTTCGGCGTTCTGAAACGGCATTGTCATCACAGGGCCATGCAAATGTATTTGGTTTCCAGATAGTCCTCGATCCCGTGGCGGGATCCTTCCCGACCGAGCCCCGACGCCTTCACGCCTCCGAAAGGCGCGACCTCCGTCGAGATCAGGCCGGTGTTCACCCCGATCATGCCGGCCTCGATGGCTTCGGCGACGCGCCATACCCGACCGATGTCGCGCGAATAGAAATAGGCGGCGAGGCCGAAGGGCGTGTCGTTGGCCATGCGAATGACCTCATCCTCGGCGTCAAAGCGGATCACTGGGGCGAGAGGGCCGAAGGTTTCTTCCCGCGTGACCAGCATCTCAGAAGTAACGCCGCTGATCACTGTAGGCTGAAAGAAGAAGCCGCCCCGCTCGTGCCGGGAGCCTCCTGTTACGAGCGTGGCCCCTTGCGCCAGAGCGTCCTCGATATGAGTCTCGACCTTCTTCAGCGCGGGCGCATCGATCAAGGGGCCGATCTGGGCGCCGGGCTCGTCGCCCTTGGCTACCTTCAGCATCCGGACGGCCCCGGCGAGCCTGGCGACGAAGGCGTCGTGGATGCCCGACTGGACGTAGATGCGGTTGGCGCAGACGCAGGTCTGGCCGGCGTTGCGGAATTTCGAGTCCAGAGCCCCCTGGACCGCGGCGTCGAGATCCGCGTCGTCGAAGACGATGAAGGGGGCGTTCCCGCCCAGTTCGAGGCCGAGTTTCTTCACCGTCGGCGCACACTGGGCATAGAGCAGGGAACCGACTCCGGTGGAGCCGGTGAAGGTCAACTTGCGCACCACGGGGCTCGCGGTCAGGACCCCGCCGATCGCCTGGGCGTCGCCGGTGACGATGTTCAGCACGCCGGGCGGAACCCCCGCTTCTTCGGCCAGCACGCCCAAGGCCAGGGCCGTGAAGGGCGTCTGCAGGGCCGGCTTGACCACGGCTGTGCAGCCAG
>CANJKM010000112.1 GCA_947474805.1 Caulobacterales bacterium
GCCTCGTCGATGCCGCGCAGGGTGCGGGAGCTGTCGTTCTCGTTGTCCGGCGATTGGGTGTGCTGGCGGGTCTTTTCCACCTGGTAGAAGGCGCCGAGCACATAGGTGAGCCGCGACTCCGGGTTCTTGGAGGCGATGCGGAACTCCTCTGTGATGGCGTGCCGGACGTTGAAATAGCCGAACTGACGGTAGGTGTCAGGCTGGCCGGGGATGCCGAGGGTCGTGACCCCGAAGCCGCCGGGGACGGCGACGCCGGTGGGGCCGACGAAGCCGGAGTTGGTCGCGGTGGGGCAGATGACCGTGCGGCAGCCCAAGAGGCCGCCAGAATAGCCTTTGTTGCGATCCTCGAGCCAGGAAGTGATCGACTTGGCCGTCGCGAAGGGCAGCTCATAGTCCATCGTGAGGGTGGGCAGCAGGATATAGGTGTTGCGAGGCGAGTTGATCTTGGTCTCGGTTCCGTCGCGGGCGGTGAAGACCGCCTGGCCATTTTTATAGGGCCCGTAGTTGAACGGGCCGAAGGTGCCGCCGGGGAAGACCTTGTCGGGGAAATTGTAGCGCACGCCGTTGATGGTGCCGGCATTGGTGAAGGTGCCGGCGTTGAGGGTGTATTGGGCGACGCTGAGCCAGTAGCCGTCCTGGGCCGAGACATGGTCATAGGAGCCGTAGACGGAGGTGGTGATCTTGAAGTTCTCGATCGGGGCGAAGGTGACCGCCAGGCGGGCGACCTTGGTGTTGCCGGTGTTGATGTCCTCGGCGACCAGCTTGTTGGTGCGGAAGGAGACGGCGTCGACATAGCCGGCGGTGTGACGTCCGAACAGCGAGAAGCGGAAGCCGATCTTGTCCTCGATGATCGGGCCGCCGATCGCGACGCCGGCTTCATAACTGGTGCCGCCGTCCTTCATGTTCGAAATCTCGGCCTTCGAATAGGAAGAGTAACGGGTCAGGCTTGGCGAAGGCGTGATGAAGCGGATCGCGCCGCCCTCGGCCGAGCCGCCGTAGAGGGTGCCCTGCGGTCCGCGCAGCACTTCCACCCGTTCCAGGTCGAACAGGGGCGGGAAGGGCGAACCATTGCCGGTGGCCGAGCCCGGGCCATCGCGCTTCTGCAGGGGGGTGTCGTCCAAATAGATGCCGGTGGTCGAGGAGCCGAGCACTGAGCCGATGCCGCGGATGGCGACCGAGGGATTGCCCTCGCCGCCGCCGGACTTGCGGAAGGTCACCGAAGGAACTGTCCGGGCCAGGTCGTTGAGGTTCTTGACGCCGCTCTGGTCGATCGACTGCTGGCTTACGGCGGTCATCGCGATCGGCACGCGGTTGATAGTCGAGGCCTGGCGGGTCGCGGTGACCACGACCTCGCCCAGGAGCGGCTGGCCACTGGTGTTGGATGCGGAGTTGGCGGCGGTGGCCGCCGCTTCCGAAGCGGTCTGGGCGAAGGCCTGCGGGCTGCAGGCCAGGGCTCCGATGGCGGTCGTCGCAAGCATCGCGCGCTTGACCGAAGTTAGGTTTCTCATGAGCGCTTCCCCTCGTTTTTTGATTTGTTTTGTTGGTCGCTCGCGCTGCGCCACGCGGCGTTTAGGCTGTTGTCCGCTGCTCGCCGCCCCAGAGTCGGCTAAAAATGACCGATTATCGGACGCTCGCCCGATTATCGAATACGATATGAGGGAGTTTTCGGCACGTCAATGCGGTTAAGCTGGCCCGCAGGATCGGGCGCGGGCGCCCTCAGTCTTGTAGAGTGGGCGGGAAGGTCGAATTGCAGGGGTTGCGGATCCAGCGTGGCTGGCCGCGCGTCAGCCGCTCAGAGGCTTTTCCAGAGCAGGGCGATCTCTCGCGCCGTGCGCAGCATTTCCGGTAGGAAAAGAGTTTGCAGCGCCTCGTCGGGCATCTGTGACATCTCTCCGGCCGCCAGCAAGGCTGCGACGGTTCGGCCGCCGCCGGGGCGGATTGGCACGGCGATGGCGCGGACACCGAGCTCCAACTCCTGCGCCGCCACCGCGTAGCCGTCGACCCTGGCCTTCTCGATCATCTCCTTGAGCGTGGCTCGGTCGGCGGTGGCGAAAGGGGTGTGGGCGACGACCTTTGTTGCCTTGATGTAGGCGTCGAGATCCTGCGGCGGCAAGTCGGCGAGGAAGACGCGGCCAAGCGCCGTGCAGTAGACCGGCACGCGACGTCCGACCGAGGCGACGAAGGACAGGGTGTTCAGCGACTTGGACACGGCGGCGTAATAGACATCCTCGCCGTCTTTGACCCCTAGCCCGATGGTGGCGCCCAGCCGGTTACGCAGATCGTCGAGCAGGGGCTGAAGCGCCGCCTCGAGCCCGCCGGCCCCCTTATAGGCGGAGGCCAGCATCAAGAGGTTCACGCGCGGCACGAACTGGCTGCCCTGGACCTCGAAATAGCCCAGCTTGACGAAGGTGTAGAGACAGCGCCGGACGGTCGAGCGCGTGAGGCCGGTCTCGGCGGCGATACGGGCGATGGTCAGCTTCTCGCGGGCGTCCGCGAAGGCGTGGAGCACCAGCATTCCGCGCGCCAAGCTGAGCATGAAGTCGGGATCGCCGGCGAAGACGTTGAGGTCGCTACCCTCGATAGCGGGGGATGATGCGCCCTCTGTTTTCGCCAGGGCGTTCGCCGGTGAATTCAATGTTGAGGTACCTTTCGATCCGACGGTTTACTCCAAGACCGCTGGAGGTGGGTAGGGTTTTGCGCCGTGAGCGGCGACATTGACCCTGTCAGAAATCCATGCGCTAACATCGTCCGGTAATCGCTGTAATATCCGCTAATCGGACAGTGATGACTAGCCGGCGCGCGCGTCGCAATCGGCGGGCACGAAGAGCAAGGACCCCAGCCAAGGGGGCGAATGGGTTGTCCGGGACCGGTCGCGCCAGAGCGCTCTGCGTCCCGTTCATAGGGGCAGACGTTTAGGCCAATGGAATCGTTTGTCTTTTTCCTGGGCCGTTTTCACGTCCTGGCGCTTCACCTGCCGATCGGCATCCTGACCCTGGCCATCGTGTTCGAGTGCCTGGTGCGCTGGAAGCCCTTCGGCTTCCTCACCCCGGCTCTTCCCTGGACCTGGCTCGCCGGCGGGGTTTCCGGCGTCGGGGCCGTGATCCTCGGCTTCATGCACGCCACCGAGAGCGGCTTCCAGGACAGCCCGGCCGTCGAGGCCCACCGGATGGCCGGAATGACCCTGACCGCCCTGGGGTTCCTGGTCTGGCTGCTGCGCCTGCGGCCCGAGCCCACCGCCGCCTCCGACTGGCCCGCCTGGGCCCGGCAGGCGAAGCTCGACAGCCTGTACGCCAGGGTCCAGCCCCTGTGGGGCAAGGGCGGCGCGCTCGACAAGGCCTATGAAAAGGCCGGCTGGATCGTCGCCTGCGTCCTCACCTTCGTCATGATGTCGGTGACCGGGCATCTGGGCGGCAACCTGACCCACGGCGAGACCTATCTGGTTCAGTATGCGCCCAAGCCGATCCGCCGCCTGATCGGTCTCTCCAGCGAGACCGACCCGCGCCCGGCGCCCAAGGACCTGGCCTCTGCCGACATCTATCTCGACATCGTCGCCCCGGCCCTGCACGCCCGCTGCGACGCCTGCCACAACGACGGCAAGAAGTCGGGCGGCCTGTCGATCGCCAACTACGACGCCCTTATGAAGGGCGGCAAGGGCGGCGCGGTGATCAAGCCGGGCGACAGCGCCAACTCCAACCTCTTCCACCGCATCACCCTGCCTTCGGGCAACGCCGACTACATGCCCAAGGACGGCAAGACCCCGCTGACCGCCGAACAGACCGCCGCCGTCGGCGTCTGGATCGCCGCGAGCGCGCCCAAGTCCGGCCTGGTGGGAGCGCTGAAACTCTCCGACGCCCAGAGGGCGACCCTGGCCAAGGCGCTCGGCCTGGGCGGCGGCGATGCGGCCGCCGACAGCTCGGCCGCCGCCGGCACGGGCAAGAGCTTCAACGAGAACGCCAACCTGCCCAAGGTCCAGCCCGGCGACGCCGCCGCGGTGAAGGCCCTGGAAGGCGCCGGCTTCATCGTTCGCCCCGTGGCGGCAGATAGCAACTTGCTGGACGTCGACTACACCCTCACCCGCGTCCTCGGCCCTGCCGACTTCGCCAATCTGAAGAAGCTAGGCCCCCAGGTGCTGCGCCTGAACCTGCACCGCTCGGGCATCACCGACGGCCAGCTGAAGGAACTCGCCAACTATCCCAACCTTCGCCACCTGCGGTTGGACAACACCCCCGTCACCGACGCGGGCCTGCCGACTCTGGCGGCGCTGAAGGCCCTAAACAACCTGTCGCTGGCTCAAACCAAGGTGACGGACGCCGGCCTCGACACCATCGCGGCCTTCCCGAACCTGCGCCGCGCCTATGTGTGGAGCACGGGCGTCACCGCAGCGGGAGTCGCCAAGGTCAAGGCCGCCAAGCCGAATCTGGTGGTCTATGCCGGCGTGACCCGCGCCGACGTTCCGCCTCCGGGCCCGCTCGTCCAGCCGGTCAACTAGGGACGGGCGAACGTCCAACGATCAGGGGCGGCGATCACAAGATCGCCGCCCTTTTCTTGGCCTGCCGGGGCCGCTATTTCTTCTTGAGCCGCGATCCCGGCAAGGACGGCGTCGGTCCGATCTGGACCGTGTCGGTCGTGAGCCGGTGCGGTTCGGCCGCCGGAGGGGCGGGCGCGGGGGTCTTGGGTGTCGGCTTGTTCATACGCCAGACTAGCACCATGCGGTCGACAAGCCGCGTGGGTATCTAGCGCCACTCATCAACCTGGCCGCGCCGCCGCGCCGGCAGAGGGGCGGCTTCCTTCGGCGGCCCCGGAGGCTCGGCCATCGGCTTGCCGTAGTGCCAGCCCTGGCCGTAGGTGACTCCCAGACCTTTGATGATCACCGCGACCTGGGGCGTTTCGACCATCTCGGCGATGGTCTCGATCTTCAGCTCCTGACACAGCGCCACAAGATGTTTCAGCATCACCGCGTCACGCGGGCTGTCGGCCAGGGACTGGATATAGCGGCCGTCGAACTTGACGATGTCGCAGTCCAGGAGCCGCAGATAGTCCAGAGAGGCCGCGCCGCAGCCGAAGTCGTCGAGACAAACCAGGTGGCCGAGCTTGCGCAGACCCTGGAGCAGGCCGTTGGCGGCGGCGAGGTCGGGCAAGGCCTTGCTCTCGGTTATCTCGATCGGCATCCGGGCGCGGTCCGCCGCGCTAAGCGGCAGGCTGGTAAGGGCCTGCATGAAGCTCGGCTGCATCAGCGAGACCGCGCTCAGATTGACCGCGATCTTCAGGCCGGGATCGCCCTTGGCCAGCACCTCGATGACATTGTGGAACACCGCCATGTCGAAGTCGGCGATCAGGTTGAGTTCCTCGGCAAGACGGATGGTGTCGGCCGGGCTGGCGTTAGGGTCGAAGCGGGCCAGGGCCTCGCAATGGTGCACGACGCCGTCTGTCACCCGAACCACCGGCTGATAGGCCAGGAAGAATTCGCCCTGCGCCAGGATCGACTTGAACCGGACGGTCTCGCGCACCGTCCGCTGGACCGTGGTCATGAAGCCGGCCCGCGCCGCCTCGGGCCCATCCTCGATGAAGCGATCGAGAGCGTAACGCATGGCGCGCAGATTTTGGGACGGCGAGTCCGCCTCGAGCGTCAGGGACGATGTAACGGGCTTCAGTCCTGGTTCGACCTGCGCCAGCCGCTCCTCAAGGCTCTGGGCGCCCGCCTCCGTCGAGCGCAGAAGGGCGAACCGGTCGGCGGCCATTTCAGCGGCCCCGAGACCGCCGAAGGAGGCGGCGCGCAGGGCGGCGGCCAGCCGCCGCTTTCGGGCCTCGGCCTCGGGCGGGCTGAGTTTGGCGCCGCCCGCCCCAAAGCCGGGCAATTCCACAAGATCCAGACGCACCGGCAGGCCCGCCCGTTCAGCCTCGTCAAGCATCTGGCTGGCGGTTTGTGCGAAGGCTTCCTGGTCGAGCAGCCCGTCCCGGCGCACGGTGGGTCCGGCCTCGGCCGATCCCGGGGCCCCCAGGCTGATCCCACAGGAGACATGGCCGTCCTCGCGCGGGAGCCGGAACATAGACAGGGAGGCGAAGCGGGTCAGGCGGCCGTCCTCCCGGCGCTTCAGGGTCACCCGCAGCGGGCCGCAGCGCTCCCCGGGCTTGATCCCCTGCAGCATCACCGCGAGCATTTCGGCGTCCTGGGGCTCGACCAGATCGAGGCATTGCGAGCCGATGAAGGCCTCATTGGTCAGGGCGGCGTAGGAGGTGTTGTAGACGTCGAGCATCTTCTGGGCGGAGCCCACAGTGCGGGCCGCGGCCCTCTGCAGTCGGCGCTTGGCTTCCGGGATATAGGCGGAGGCGTCCGGGCTTGCGGGGCCGCGCGGCCGGATCGTTCCGATCTCCTGCACGACCCTCTGGATCGGCGCCTTCAGATCGTTCAGCACCCATTTGTAGTAGAGGAAGCCGCGCCAGGAAAAGACCCCGTCCTGGTACTCCTGGTCGTTGAGTTTCAGCGTGGCCTTCAACGGCTCAAAGCCGCTATCGGGCGAATTTGAGAGCAGTTTCTCGACCAGACGCGCCGAACTGGCGATCGCCCCTTCGCCCGAGGACAGGGTGACCAGGGCCATGATCTCACGCTGCACGAACTCGAACATGCGCTGCACGTCGGCGTCGGAGATGCCGAAATAGCAACGCGCCGGCTCGATTTCGTGAGCGCGCAGGTTTTCGCGCAGCAGGAAGGGGTCGAGCGACGGCAGGCTGTCGATCAGATCCAGCACCCGTCGGTCTCGCGTGCCGACCTTCACATCGGCGCCGAAGACATGCTCGGTGATCCGGTCGAAATCCCTCTGGCCGACGAAGAAGGTCTGGGCCCCGGCCCGCAGGTCGGTGTGATCCATCGGCAGCATGACCTTAGTCGCGGTCGGGCGCGGCGTCTGGAACAGGCCATATTCGTGGGGACGCAGCCGATGCTTGAGGATGATGCTCCGGTCGAGAAGCTTGTTCTTGAAGAAGGGCGCCTGGGCGAGGTCGGGATCGGCCCCGTATTTGCGGTGGGTCGCCACCAGATTCAGCACGCGCGCCGTCGATGCCGAGCCCTCCAGGGCCGTCAATAGGCGTATGCTTCGATCCGGCTCCACAGCCTCTCCTTCTCTCCGGTCCGGAACCCCTAAGGCCCGGTCCAATACGTACCGGCAGGATGGAGGCGGCTGCTGACCCTGCGAAAAGGGCCAAGGGTCGCGACTCAAAACCCGATGCTGGCGAAAGGCGCGCTCCGGCGACGGGCGCTCCCAACTCACAAAGGCTACCCTTGGGGGGCGAATAGACCGTTAACCGCCGCGAACAATCCGGCGCTGGCGCGTTTTGATCGGTGGCGCCGATCAAAGAGATCAGATCGCGTCTCGATCAGGCGGGCGGCGCGACCTCAGCCCCGTCCTGGCCGGTCGCGTCGAGCGCTTTGCGGACGGCGCCCGAGGCCTTCATCTCCTCGATGAAGGCGCGGACATAGGCGGCTCCCGCGCCCCGGCCCCGCGGGACCGCCATCGCCTGGTCGATCCTGGAATAGCGGTCTTCGATCACGCGCAGGTCGGGCCGGCCTCGCGATATGTCGACCAGGAACTGGCGGACGCCCGCGACGGCGTCGATCTTGGGGTCGGCGTTGAACATCTCGACCGCGGCCAGAGAGGTCGGACCTCGGGTCAGGGTCGCGCTCTTGAGGTTGCGGCTGAGATAGAGGTCGTAGGCTGCGCCCGTGGCCACGGCGATCCGGGTCCCCGGCCGATCGAGGTCAGCCACCGAGCGGAAGGGGGCGTCCCGCCGCACCATGTAGGTGCCGTCGATCATCACATAGGGCGGGGAGAAGTCGATCTTGACCGCCCGCTCGGGCTCAACCGCCATGAAGGCGACGTCCCAGACGCCCTTCTCCATCGCCTCGAATACCATGCCGGCGGCCGGGAATTCTACCAGATCGACCGGCACGCCCAGCCGCTCGCCGAGCGCCCTCGCCAGCATCACCGAGACGCCGGTCAGTTCCCCCGTCTTGGGGTTCTTCTGAGCCAGGACGGTGTTGCCGTAATTGATCGCGGCGCGTAGCCGGCCGGTAGGCGCGAGGCTCTTCTTGGCGACGCCGAAGGCGACCGGCTTGGCCGGGGGCGGCGGCAGGCTGGCGCCGGTCAGGCCCGCTCTCCTGATCGAAGCCGCCATCGCTCCCGAACCCAGCATCCGCGCCACGACCGCGTTGGCGGTCTTCAGCAGGTCTTGCCGATCCTGGCGCACGGCCACCACCTGGGGCACGCCGAAGAAGCCTCCCGGCAGGATGCGGTAGCCGCCGCTCTGCGGCAGCATGTCGGCGAGCCTTTGCCCATTGGCGCCGATCACATCAACGGCGCCGGCCTTGAGCTGGGCGACGGCGGCGTCGGCCGACGCCATCGGGGTCAGGGTCGCGGTCTTGATCGTCCGCTGCAGATAGAGGCCTCCCGCGTCCGCCGGAATGGCACCGATGCGAACGCCCGCGCGATCCACCTGCTCCATGGCGGTGATCGGCGATGCGACGGACGCCGCGAACTGGTTGTTGGACATCACATAGGGGGGCGTGAAACTGACGCCCGCGCCCCGGCTGGGGTCGAAGGCGATGAAGGCGATATCCGCCGCCCCGCTCCGCACGCGTTCAAGCACCGCATCGGGACCGGCGACGGCGGTGAACTCCAGCCGCCGCCCCATCCGCCTGGCGATTGCCGAGGCTACATCGAAGGCCGGGCCCTGGGGTTTGCCGTCCTTGCCGACCCGCGCCTGCACCGGATTGCCCTGCAGCCAGACCGCCCGCAGGACCTCGCCCTTCTCCGCCGCCTGGGCCGCTCCGGCCGCCAGCACGGACGCCGTGGAAGTCAAAAGCAGGCGCCGCCGATCCATCATCATCAGAGTCCTATTGGGCCGGCGGATAGAAGATCGGCCTGTTGTTGTCGCAGACATATTCCATGATCTTGTAGTCGGCCTTCTTGTAGAAGACCGTGAAGGTCCAAGGCCGGGTGTACAAGGTGTCGTCGATGACGGTGATCTTGACCTGCATGCGCTTGCCGCCGTCAATCAAACTCAGACGCTCGACGATGCGGGTGGCCTTGGACTGCGGCAGGCCGGCGCGGTCGATTTGAATCTTGTCGTTCAGGCCGTTCGTCTCCATGACCAGCTCCGGCCCCTCCCAATGGGCGACCGTGTAGCCGCCATAGGTCGGATCGGGATCGACCGGCAGCTTCTCATTCAGATAGGCCACCCGTGTGTTGTGGTTCACCTCGAACACGAAGGCGACGAGGTTGGGCCGCTGCACGATCAGCACCGGATAGGGCGTGTACATGATCCGCGGCGTGCCGTGCGGCAGGCAGGCGGTGGCGCTATCGGGGTATTGTTTGCCGGCCTCCATGCTTTTGACCCGGTCCTCATAGCGGGCCAGGGCGTCCGGCTTCAGCGGCGGCAGCTTGCCGCCGTCCTCGCGGATGTATTCGCTGAACTTCATTTCCCAGACGCCGTTGAAGTCCGGCGTGGCGGTCGCCGCCGCCGCGGGCGTTGACCAGAGGGTCAAGGCCGCGGGCGTCGATACGATCGCGACGGCCAGGGCGGCTCGCATGAGCGAGCGCATTAGGCGGGGCTGCTTAAGCATCACTATCTCCCGATGATTTCCTTAGGCGTTAGGGGCGGAGGGTGCTTTCTCCTCCGGACC
>CANJKM010000113.1 GCA_947474805.1 Caulobacterales bacterium
CCGAGATGCCGGTCGAGGCCTCGAACATGATGCCGTCGTAGCGCTTCTTTAGGATCAGGTTGACCACGCCGGCCACGGCTTCCGAGCCGTACTGGGCCGAGGAGCCGCCGGTCACGACCTCGGTCCGGTCCAGCGCCATGGTCGGGATGATGTTGATGTTGGTCGCGCCGCCGGTCGACTGGTAGGCGATACGATTGCCGTCCACCAGGGTCAGGGTCCGCGAGGCGGTGCCCACCTCGCCCGAGCCCAGGTTGCGCAGGTTCAGATAGACCGCGCCCGGGTTGGTGTAGAGGTTGTTCTGGTTGGTCTGGAACGACTGGGCGTTGGCGTTGCCGCGGATCGCGGGCTGCTGCTGAAGTAGATCTCCGACGTTGATAAGGTTCTGGTTTTTTAGAATTTCGGCCGAGGTGACCTGGGTCGGGGTCGGGGCGACGAAGCCTTCGCGCTGGATCCGCGAGGCGGTGACCACCACCTCGCCGACCGCGGTCGCGCCCGCCTGGGCGAAGGCCTGGGTGGAGAGGGCGAGGGCGATCGCCAGCGCGCTGGCCCCCGCGAGCTTGGCCGAGTTCTTCATGATGTAATCCTCCCGTACTTGGTTTTGTTCTTGGTGTGCCGACCCTTGGGTCGTCCGCCGCGCCGCTTCGCGGTCTTCGACGGTCTATGGAGATGGTGGTCGTTCAACAGTCCCGGCCACATGACGCGGCCCCTGGGCGCGCGGACTGGAACCGCCGCCCGGGGGCGAAATTGGCTTATCGGTTGATGTGTGACGCGCAGCCGCCACTATGGCGGTCTTCAGTGTGCCCCCCCAGCACGGTCTTCACTTCGGCTCTTTGGCCGTTCTAATTATTCGCTGACTCATAGGCCAAGCGCTGATCAGATGATCTTCAACGACGCCATAGACTGTCAAGGACAGGGGCTTCAGATAACGGTCAAAAATGATGATTAGCGGGGGTCGAGCCGCTGAAAACCTAAGGCGGCCTTATATATATTTAAGGGAGCCTTATATCTAAGCTGGCCTCGCGGCTGAATCGGGTATCTTCGGCGCTCGAACAACGAGAGGACGCTAGAGAGGCTGGAGTTTCGCCATTCCTGTCGAGCGGCGACCACCGTCAGATTTATCCGGAAAAACCAGCCCGCTCGGGGCTGGGTTCCGGTTGAACCCGAACGCCCAATCGTTCTAGTCTGGCGCATAGACCTAACGAACGAAAAAAAGTTTTGAGGAGGATTGGCCTTGGGTCAGCAATTTACCGCTCTGTACGCCGACTATAGGCAAGGCCTTATCGAGCGCCGCGGCTTCCTCGCGCGCTTGGCCGCCTTGGCTGGCTCCAGCGCGGCGGCCTCGGCCATCCTGCCGATGATCCAGACCGACGCCGCCCAGGCGGCCGCGGTGGCGATCGTCCTGCCCAGCGACCCGCGCATCAAGGTCGAGCCCGCCATCGCCATCCCCGGCGGCCCGGCTGGCCTCAAGGGCTATCTGGTCACCCCGACCAACATCAACATTCCCACGCCGCCGAAGACCCGTCCCGCCATCGTCGTGGTCGGCGAGAGCCGCGGCAACAACCCCAACCTGCAGGTCATCTGCCGCCGTCTCGGCACCGAGGGCTATATCGCGCTCGGCGTCGACTATCTGTCGGCGGCCGGGCCCTCGCCCGCCGACGAGGAGCTGGCGAACGCCATGACGGCCAAGCTCAAGCCGGAAGATGTGCTCGCCTGGTTCAAGGTCGCCTCCAAATACCTGAAGTCGCGTCCCGACGTATCGAAGGTCGGGGTGATGGGCTTCGGTTGGGGCGGCGGCGTCGCCAACGATCTGGCCATTCAGGACCCGCTGCTCGACGCGGCGGTGATCTTCTATGGCCGCAATCCCGACCTCAAGCAGGTCGGCCGCATCCGCGCGCCCGTGCTGGGGCACTACGCTGGCCTCGACGGCAACATCCTGCAGTCGATCCCGGCCTATGACGCGGCTCTGACCGCGGCCAAGAAGAACCACAGCTTCTACATCTATCCGGGCGCCAACACCGGATTTCTCAACGACAGTAACGCCGCGCGCTGGGACCCGGTCTCCGCCCAGCTGTCCTGGGACCGCAGCGTCGCCTTCCTGCACAAATACCTGGGCGCCTGATCTTCTCAGGTCCGGCTGATTTCAAAGGGCGCGCGGGCGACCACCGCGCGCCCTAATCTTTTTGCTCGGGTCGTTTCGGCCCGTTTCGCGCCCATATAGGGCGGATGATCCCACTCTCGGTTCTCGACCTCGCCCCCGTTCCCGAAGGCGGGACTGTCCAGCAGGCGCTGGCCAACACCCTCGACCTCGCCCGCCACGCCGAGCGTTGGGGCTATCGGCGCTACTGGCTGGCCGAGCACCACAACATGCCGGGCATCGCCAGCGCGGCGACCGCGGTGGTCATCGGACACGTGGCGGCGGCCACCTCGACCATCCGGGTCGGCGCGGGCGGGATCATGCTGCCCAACCATGCGCCCCTGGTCATCGCCGAGCAGTTCGGAACCCTGGAGGCGCTGCATCCAGGCCGGATCGACCTCGGGCTCGGCCGCGCGCCGGGGTCGGATCAGATCACCGCCCACGCCCTGCGGCGGACCCTGGCGGGCGGGGTCGACGGCTTTCCCCGCGATGTCGGTGAGCTTCAGGGCTATTTCCGAGAACCGACACCCGGTCAGGCCGTCCGGGCCGTGCCCGGAGCCGGGTTGAAGGTTCCGCTGTGGATCCTCGGCTCCAGCACCTACGGCGCCCAGCTCGCGGCCCATCTGGGTTTGCCCTACGCCTTCGCCTCCCATTTCGCGCCGGCCGAGATGGAGCAGGCCCTCGCCCTCTACCGTGAGCGGTTCCAGCCCTCCGAGCAGCTGACGGCGCCCTATGTAATGCTGGGCGTCAACGTCTTCGCCGCCGATACGGACGCGGCGGCCCGCCTGCTGTTCACCTCGCTGCAGCAGGCCTTCGTCAACCTCCGGAGCGGGCGGCCCGGCCTCCTGCCGCCGCCCATTGAGGACTATGAGCCGCCCGAGGCCGCGCGGGGCATGCTGGCTCAGGCGCTGGCCTGCGCGGTGGTGGGCGGACCGGAGACGGTCAAGGCCGGCCTGCGGGCCTTCGCCGAACGCACTGGCGCCGATGAGCTGATGGTCACCGCCCAGATCCACGACCATGCGGCGCGGCTGCGGTCGTTCGAGATCGTCGCCGGGGTGTAAGGCGCTATTCGGCCGCCCTCTGATGGGCGAGCTCGGCCGGGGTCAGCTCGCTCTTGCTCCAGCGGCGGCGGACGCCGTCAAGGTAGATGTAGATCACCGGGGTGGTGAACAGGGTCAGCACCTGGGACACGAACAGTCCGCCGACGATCGCCCAGCCCAAGGGGTGACGGAACTCCGACCCTGTGCCCTGCATCAGGATCATCGGCAGGCCGCCAAGGAAGGTGCAGGCTGTCGTCATCAGGATCGGGCGCAGCCGCTGATGCGAGGCCTCCCGCACGGCCTCCTCGGCGCCCATGCCTTTCTCGCGTTCGAGGTGCAGGGCGACATCGACGATCATGATGCCGTTCTTCTTCACGATGCCGATCAAAAGGATGATGGCGATGATGCCGATCACGTCGAGGTCATGCCCGGCGAGGCGAAGCGCCAGGAGCGCGCCCAGGCCCGCCGAGGGCAGGGTCGACAGGATGGTCAGCGGGTGGATGTAGCTCTCATAGAGAACGCCCAGGATCACATAGACCGAGAGCAGCGCCGCCAGGATCAGGATGGGCTCGTCCTTGAGCGAGTCCTGGAAGGCCTGGGCTGTTCCCTGGAAGGAGCCCTGCAGGCTCGGCGGGGCGCCGAGTTCGGCCCGTGCCCGCTCTACCGCCGCCGTCGCCTCGCCGAGCGGAGTTCCCGGCGAGATGTTGAAGGAGATGGTGGTGGCCGGGAACATGCTCTGGTGGGCGATCGACAGGCTGCGCGTACGGGAAGTGTCGATCTTGACCATGGCCGACAGCGGCACGGGCTTGCCGGTGCGCGGCGAGATCAGGTGGATCTGATTGAACAGCTCGGGCGAGGCCTGCAACTCCGGCGGCGCCTCCATGATGATCCGGTAGGCGTTCACCTGGGTGTAATACTGGCCGATCTGCCGCTGGCCGAGCTGGCTGTAGAGGGCGGCGTCGATGTCGGTGGGCGAGATGCCGAAGCGGCCCGCCGCGTCCCGGTCGATCACCATCATAGCCGAGGGCGCCGTCGACTGCTGGTCGGAGTTGACGTCCTTAAGCTGGGGCGCCTTCTGCAGAGCCGCCACCAGCTTGGGGGCCCATTCGTTCAGCTCGTCGAGATCGCTGTCGGACAGGGTGTATTGATAGGCGGCGCGCGCCTGTCGGCCGCCGGTCGAGATGTCCTGGACGGCCTGGAGCACGATCGAGGCGCCCACCACCTTGGCCAGCTTGGGCCGCAGCCGCTCGACGATCTGAGCTGCGCTGGCCCGCCGGCCGTCCTCGCGCGAGCGCAAGCTCATGCCGATGTTGAAGCTCCCTTGCGGGGCGAAGTAGTGGACCTCGTCGACATCGGGGTCGTCGGCGATGATCCCCACCGCCTCGATGACCTTGGCGTTGCCATAGTCGAAGGCGGAGCCCTGAGCCGTCTGCAGCGTGCCCGAGATCTGCCCCGTGTCCTGTTGCGGGAAGAAGCCCGTCTTGGAGGTCGCATAGAGGGCGACGGTCAAGAGTAGAGTGCAGAAGAAGATGAGCAGGGTCAGCGGCTTGTGGCGCAGAACCACGTCCAAGCCGCGCGCATAGCTTTCCTCAAGTCGGCGGAAGCCCCGCTCCAGGGCGATCATCACCCTGCTGGCGGCCGGCTCGGGCTTCTTCAAGAAGCGCGAACACAACATGGGCGTGAGGGTGAGGGACAGGATCACCGACACCACTACCGCGGCGCTGAGGACCAGGGCGAAGGCCCGCATCATCATCCCCACGACCCCGCCCATGAACATCAGCGGGGTGAAGACGGCGATCAGCGAGATGGAGATGGTCATGATGGTCATGCCGATCTCTTTGGAGCCGTTCATGGCCGCTTGCATGGGCGGCTCACCGTGCTCGATCCGCCGCCAGATCGCCTCGACCATGACGATGGCGTCGTCGACCACGAAGCCGACCGCGATGGTCAGCGCCATCAGGGTCAGGTTGTCGAGGCTGAACCCGGCCGGCAGCATGACGATGGCCGTGGCGAACAGGCAGGCTGGAATGACGGCGCTGGCGATCAGGGTGGCCGCGACGTTGCGCAGGAAGAGGAAAATCACCCCCACCACCAGCACGATGGTGATCAAGAGGGTCAGCTCGACGTCGGCCACGGCGGCGCGGATGCTCACCGTCCTGTCGGCGATGACCGTCATGTCGATTCCCTGGGGCACGGCGGCGCGAAGTTCCGGCACCGCCGCCTTCACTTTCTCGACCAACTGGATGACGTTGGCGCCGGGGCCGCGCCAGACGATGACCTGGGCGCCCGGGCCCTTTTTCAAGCCGGCGTAGGCGCCGTTGGAGCCGGGCTGCTGCCAGGCGGCGTTCTGGGTGTTCTCGACGCTGAGAATGGCCTCGCCGAGGTCCTTTACGCGCACCGGCGCGCCGTTCTTGTAGGCGACGATGATCTCGTTCCAGGTGCCGGCGTCCAGGACTTGGTCGTTGGCGTAGATGGCGACGTTCTTCTCGTTGCCGATCAGCTGGCCCTTCGGGGCGTTGGCCGTCGCCAGGGCGAGCTGGGCGCGGATCTGGTCGAGTTGCAGCCCCATGGCCGCGACCTTGCGCGGGTCGATGCGGATGCGGATGGCCGGCTTGTAGCCGCCCGAGCCGATCAGCACCTGGCCCGCGCCCTCGATGCGCGACAGCCGTTGCAGCACGATGTTGTCGGCATAGTCGCTGACGATGTTCATCGGCAGGGTGTCGGAGGTCATCACTATGACGATGACCGGGTTGTCGGTCGGGTTGACCTTCCGCATCGTCGGTGGGCTGGGCAGGTTGGTCGGCAGCTGGCCGGCCGCCGCGCTGATCGCCGACTGGACCTCCTGGGCGGCCGTGTCCTCGTTCTTGCCGAGTTCGAACTGCAGGGTGACCGAGGTCGTGCCGAGGCTGGATGACGAGGTCATCTGGCTGACCGAGGGAATCTTGGAGAACTGGCGCTCCAGCGGGGTCGCCACGTTCGAGGCCATGGTTTCGGGACTGGCGCCGGGCAGGGCGGCCGAGATCTGATAGGTGACCTGGTTGACGTCGGGCACGGGCGCGACGGGCAGCTTCAGGAAGCAGAGGATCCCGATCGCCAACAGGGCGCCGGCGATCAGCGAGCTGGCGATCGGCCTTCGGATGAAGGGGGCCGAGATGTTCATCAGGGGCGCGCGGGGTTAGGGCGGACGCCGCCGGGGGGCTCCGTGGCGGGACGGGGCGCCGCCGCCCGGATCGACACCTTCGCGTCCGGCCGCAGCCCGAGCTGGCCGTCGACCACGACCGTTTCACCGGGTTTCACCCCGGATTTGATCACTGTCACCGGCCCCTGGACGGTGTCGATCTGCACAGGGCGAAGCTGGGCTTTTTTGTCCGCCGTCACCACATAGGTGAAGACGCCGCGTGGGCCGTTGTTGACGGCGGCGCTGGGCAGGGCGACCACGCCCTGGAGGGTGGAGAGGATCAGCTTCACGTTGAGCGCCTGGCCCGGCCACAGCTTTTGGACCTGGTTGTTGAAGCGGGCTTTCAGCTGAACGGTCGCCGTCTGCGGATCGATACGGTTGTCGACCACCTCGACCTGGCCGGAATCCAGCAGCTCGCCGGTCTCCTGGCTGTAGGCTTCGGCGCGCAGGGGGCGGCGGAAGCCGTCGGTCGCCCGGTTCAGCCGCTGGAATTCGCCCTGGGGCAGGGCGAACGTCACCGCGATCGGCGAGACCTGGTTGATGGTGACGATGCCGCCGGTGTCGGCGGTGGAGACGAGGTTGCCGGCGTCGACCAGCCGGACGCCGACCCGGCCGGAGACCGGCGCGCGGATGGTGGTGAAGTTGACATTGACCTGGGCCGCGGCGACCTGGCCGCGATCCAGCTGCACAGTGCCTTCGAACTGCTTGACCAGGGCGGCCTGGGTGTCGACCTGCTGGGTGGCGATCGAATCCTGAGCGGCCAGCTTTTGGAAGCGGTCGAGGTTGAGCTTGGCGAGGTCGAGCTGGGCCTGGTCGCGGCGCAAGGCCCCCTGGGCCACCATCAGGGCCGCCTGATAGGGGGCCGGATCGATCTGGGCGATCACCTGGCCCTGGCGGACTTCGCCGCCCTCGCGGACGTTGACGGACAGCAGGCGGCCATTGGCCTGGGCGCGGACAATGACGGTCTGCCAGCCTTGGGCGAGGCCCAGCCCATTGATGCTCACCGGGACGTCGCGCTGCGCCACTTTGGCGACCGAGACGGCGGTGATCGGCGGCGGCGGGCGTTTGGGCGCGGGCTTCTTGTGGAAAATGGCCCAGGCGAACAGGACCAAGGCGACTGCGCCCACACCGATCAGGCCCGGATTAAGCCGCTTAAGCGCCGACATACTGTTACGCGTCCCCTGGCGTCGGCGGACTCTTCAACGGTCCCTCTAACGTTGAGGAGACCTTATAGCGGGCCATCAGACCGTCAATTTCCTTTCCGCAACAAGGCAGCAGAGATTAGGTAATAGCTTCCGCAACAAAGCGGGTCCGTTTGCCCGATCCCTTGGCGAAGGCGCCGACCGAGAAGCTGTCGGCGCAGCAGGCATGGCGGCCGCTTTCGACATAGTCGGCCGAGTGCCACCAGCAGCTGGCGCTGGAGAGGTGGATCGGCGTCGGCTCTAGCATGGGGCTGTGATCAAGCTTCGCCACGGCCAGCTTGGCGAAGGGGGCGATCAGGTCCTCAATGGTATAGGCCTCGCCGTTCTTGACCACATAGTGGACCTTCGCGGCGTCCTCGATCCGGGTGAGCGGGTCGCCCTCGACGATCGAGAGGTCGGCGAAGGCGCCGGCCTCGACCACGCCCAGCGGCGCGTTCAGATACTCGCCGGAAAAGCGCGTGGCCGTCAGCAGCGCCTCATAGGGTGAGATCCCGTACTTCACCATGCTGCGCAGGTTCATGTGCAGGCTGGTGCAGTTCATATCGATGGGCGAGTCCGTGCCGGAGACAATCTTGCCGCCGGCTCGCAGGGTGTCCCTGATCTGGGCGATGGCCTTGGCCAGCACGGCGTTGGCCGGACCCTGGTCGGTGGTCAGGGCGAGCTGCGTGCGGCCCACGAGCTTGGCCCGCTCCCAGCTGGGGAAGAGGGCCTTGATGCGCGGATCGTCCCCGAGGTGGGGATCCTCGGCGTACATCGGCGCCGACTGGAAGATGGTCGGCGTGCGTCGCGCGCCCGCGTGGGTGAAGAGGCTGATCACATCCTCATAGCCGGCGCCGGACGGGCTGATGGTGCGCGAATAGCCGAAGCGGCTCGTGGCCCCCAGATGCTCCATCCCGTCCACCCCGAAGAACAGGGCCGGGTAGTGGTAGTGGGAAGTGGTCGGGATGCCGCGCTTGTGGCCCCATTCGGCCACCAGTTTCTGCTGCTGCAGGGGGGCGCGGACGTAGGACTTCATCAGGTCGTAGCCGAGCGCTTCGGCCCGCGAGAGCTCCAGCTCCAGCTGCCCTTCGTCCTGAACCGGCCGCATGAAATTGTAGTAGATGCGCGAGCCGTCGATGGCCTCGCCGGTGGTGAAGTAGCGTGGCCCGATCCGGGCGCCGGACTCGATGGATTCTCGCTCCTCGATGGCGTGATAGCAGGGGCTGCCCGGCGAACGGGTGGTAGTGACGCCAAACGATAGCCAGAGGTGCCCTTGGCGCTCCCCGTAGCTATAGCCCTGCATCTGGCGATGGGTGTGCATATCGATCAGGCCGGGGATGACCGTCAGCTTGGAGGCGTCGATGAACTTGCCCGCCGTCGGCGGCGCCTTGCCGCCATGCGGCGTGACCGAGACGATCTTGCCGCCGGCCATGACGATATCGACGTTGGTCTGCACCTCGGGGCCTTTGCCGGCCCACAGCCGCCCGGCGCGCACCACCAGCCGGTCCTTGGGCGTGGCGCGGGTCCAGGTCAGCGGGACGGGGATCGTCTTGGGCGTTCCGCCCGCGGCCGGGATCATCCGCAGTTTGCCGTTGCAGAGGTAGAGGAGGGTGGCGGAGTTTCCGCTCCAGCTCGGGGCGTCCGTGACTTCGTTATTGATGGGCTTGGGCGGGGCGGTCAGCCGGCCCCTGCCGTCGACCGGCCCGATATGCAGGCGTGAACCGATCACCATGGCCAGGCTCTTGCCGTCCGGCGACCAGATCGGTCCGTCGTCGCCGCGCGTGCCGAGCGAGCGGTGGGGCAGGGCCTGATAATAGAAGGTCTCGCCGGTGATCCGGTCGATGGTCAGGATCTCGGACTGTCCTTCGCGGTAGCGGGCCGAATAGGGCTTGAAGGCGGTGAGGGCCACGACCTTGCCGTCGGGCGAGAAGGTCGGCCGGCCCGGCTCCCACATGGCCGGATGGATCTTCTTCACCGCGCCGCTCGCGACCTCGACCGTATAGACCGCGCCGTTCTGGTCGAGGAAGGCGAGCATCTTTCCATCGTTCGACCAGCTGGCCGAAACCGCCGCGTCGGGCAGGCGGGTCAACTGACGTTCG
>CANJKM010000114.1 GCA_947474805.1 Caulobacterales bacterium
GGCCTGGCCATCGAGGTCAAGGGCCGCGACCTGATGCAGGGCGTGCCGCGCGAAGTCCGCATCTCCGAGAAACAGGCCGCCGAGGCCCTGGCCGAACCGGTCTCCCGGATCGTCGAGGCCGTGAAGGTCGCGCTGGAGGCCACACCGCCCGAGCTCGCCGCCGACATCGCCGACAAGGGCATCATGCTGACCGGCGGCGGCGCCCTGCTGCGCGGCCTCGACGCCGAAATCCGTGACCACACCGGCCTGCCGGTCACCGTGGCCGACGACCCCCTGTCCTGCGTCGCGCTCGGCTGCGGCAAGGTTCTGGAGCATCCCAAGTGGATGAAGGGCGTCCTCGACGCATCCATCGCCTAAATTTCGCTAGCCAATTTCCTAGATTCAGCACCCAAGAGTCGGGGGCGGAGGAACCACAGACTTGTCATTCCGGGATGGCCCGCTTCGCGACATCCGGGCGCCGCGCACCTGGCTTGCGGTGGCGGCGGCCATTGTCGTGCTTGTCATCGCCATCGGTCTGCTGATCGCCTCGCGCGACGAGCAGGCGAAGGGCGGAACCCAGGCCGGAAAATGGGGCGAGGCGCGGGTCAAGTTCGACCAGGTCGCCCAGCCGGTCTCCGGCCTGCTGGCCGCGCCCTTCCGCTGGACCTCGCAGGGGGCCAACTTCATCGGCGGCTATTTCTTCGCCGCCTCCCAGAACCGTCAGCTGCGCCAGCGCGTCATCGAGCTGGAGCGCGCGCGCGACACCGCCATCGCGCTGAAGAACATCAACGGCCGCTATGAGCAGATGCTGCGCCTGCGCACCGAGCCGCCCATTCCCATGGTCACCGCCCGCGCCGTGGCCGATGTGCGCGGTCCCTTCGCCAACGCCCGCCTGGCCGACGCCGGCGCGCTGCAGGGGGTCAAGCTCGGCAATCCGGTGATGAATGATCGCGGCGTGGTCGGCCGGGTTGTCGGGGTGAGCCGCAGCGTCTCGCGCATTCTCCTTCTCTCCGACATCGACAGCCGCACGCCGGTGCTGGTCGACCGCACCAACGCCCGCGCCATCCTGACCGGCGACGGCGGCGGCATCCCGCGGCTTGAGTATGTGCGCGGCCGCGACACGGTGAGGGAGGGCGACCTTATCCTGACCTCCGGCGACGGCGGCCTCTACCCGCGCGGCCTGCCGGTCGGGGTGGCGGCCAAGGACGCCCGTGGCGGCTGGCGGGTGCGGCTCTACGCCGACCGCGCCAATATCGATTTTGTCCGCATCCTGGTGTTCGACGACTTTTCGCAGTCGGTCGATCCCGCGTCGCTGGCGACGGGGACGGCCCCGGTGCTGAGCGAGGATGAGAAGGCCGCCGTGGCCGCCGCCAACGCCGCCTCGGTCCAGGCTCAGATCGACCAGCAGGTGAAGGATCAGGTTCAGGCCCAGGTGCAGGCCTATATTCAGCAGCAGCAACAGGCCCAGGCCCAGGCCCAGGCTCAGGCGCAAGCTCAGGCGGCAGGGCAGGCCCTGATCCAGGCGCCGGGCGCGTCGCCCGCGCCCCAGACCGCCGCCCCGCCGGGTGCGACGGTGTCGCCGCCGCGTCCTGCGACTGCGGTTCCGGGTCGTCCCGCCGTCCTTCCGGGCGTCCCCGTCGCGCGGCCGCGCGCCCCCACCGCTAGGCCCCGCCCGCGCCCCGCCGCCGCCCCCGGTCAGCCGCCGACCGTCACGGTGGTCCGGCCGCCGGTGCAGTTCGGCGACCCTGACGCCGCTTTCCTGGCCGGAGCCGGCGGCAACTGATGGGCCGGCCCTCCCAGCACCTTCAGACCCACGAATGGATCGGCCTGCCGATGCTCGTGGCCATGGCCGCGACCCTGGCCTTCGCGGCTCCGATCCGCCTGTTCAGCCTGCCTCTGCCGGAACCGATCTTCCCGATGGCGCTGGCCTTCGCCTGGGCGGTGATCCGGCCCTCGGTGCTGGGGCCCTTCGCCCTGCTGTTGCTCGGCCTGTTCCTCGACATGTTCTGGGGCACGCCCTTCGGCCTCTGGGGTCTCTCCTTGCTGATTGTCTATTTCGCCGCCCTGCTCACCTGGCAGCTGATCGCCGGCCAGGGGCCTCAGGCGCTGTGGATCGTCTATGCGGTGATGGTGTTCCTGGGCTTCGGCTGCGCCTACATCCTGGCGGCGGTGGGCGCGGGCACGCCCCCGAACGTGCTGGGCAGCCTGCTGCAATACGCTGCCACGGTCGCCCTTTATCCGGTCGCCTACTGGCTGACCGAACGATTCGAAGACGCCGACGTGCGGTTCAGATGAGCCGCGTTTTGAGCCAAATTCTGGGTTAGACTCTTCCGCATATGAGCCTCGAACCGCACATCTTCTTCGACGAGGTCAACGAGCGGCAGGGTGTCTTTCACCGCCGCACCTTCCTCCTGGGCGGTTTCGCCGGGCTTGGCCTCCTGGCCCTGACCGGGCGGCTCGCGGCCCTGCAGCTGTTCGAGGGCCGGCGCTATCAGTCGCTGTCGGCCTCGAACCAGTTCAATTTCCGCCTGCGCACCCCGCCGCGCGGCCGGGTGCTGGACCGCAACGGGGTGGAGATCGCCTCCAACCGGCCGGATTTCCGTCTCCTGGTGCTGAGGGACGAGATCGGCGACGTCGATGCCACGCTCGACAAGGTGGCGGAGCTGATCCCGATCACCCCCGAACGGCGCAAGGCCCTGAAGCGCGATATCGCCAATTCGCCCCGCTTCGTGCCGGTGGCCATCGCCAACGACCTGACCTGGGATGAGTTCTCGCGCATCAATGTGCGCACGCCCGAACTGCCCGGCGTCACCGCCGAGATGGGCGAGGCGCGGGTCTATCCCTTCGGCGGCGCCTTCGCCCACGTCATCGGCTATGTGTCGAAGATCAACGCGGAGGACCTTCAGAAGGCCGGCCCTAGTCCCGAGCCCCTGCTGCTCCACCCCGGCTTCCGGATCGGCAAGCAGGGGGTCGAGCGGGCCTTCGACCTGCAGCTGCGCGGCAAGCCCGGGGCCCAGAAGGTCGAGGTCGACGCCGTCGGCCGGGTGGTTCGCGAGGATCCCGCCGGCGATATCAAAGCCATCGCGGGCAAGGATATCCAGCTCACCCTCGACGCCGACATCCAGAACCGCGCACTCGAGGTGTTCGGCGAGGAGAGCGGCGGCTGCGTGATGATGGACGTCCGCAACGGCGACATCCTCTGTCTGGTGTCCTCGCCGTCCTTCGACGCCAACAGCTTCGTCAAGGGCGTCTCCGGGGTCGAGTACCGGGCCCTGGCGCAGTATGAAAGAAAGCCCCTGCTGGATAAGGCGCTTTCGGGCCTCTATCCGCCCGGCTCGACCTTCAAGACCATGGTGGCGCTGGCGGCGCTTGAGAGCGGGATCGACCCCAACACGCGCTACACCTGCAGCGGCGCCTTCCCGTTCGGAAACCATGTGTTCAAGTGCGACAAGGTGCACGGAACGCTGGAAATGACGGGCGCCATCGCCACCTCCTGCGACATCTATTTCTACAGGACCGCCCTGGCCGTGGGGGTCGACAAGATCGCCGATGTCGCCCGCCGCTTCGGCCTGGGTCAGACCTTCGACATCGGCATTTCGGGCCAGAAGCCCGGCATCGTTCCCGACCAGGAATGGAAGCGGAGGTATTTCCGCAAGAGTCCCGCCAACCAGAAGTGGTTTCCGGGCGAGACCCCGTCGGTGGGAATCGGACAGGGCTATACGGTGGTGAACCCGTTGCAGCTCTGCGTGATGGCCGCCCGGCTCGCCAATGGGCGCAAGGCCCTGCACCCCCGGTTGATCCGTTCAATCGGCGGGGTCGAGCAGCCGCGCGGCGACATGGTCCAGGACCTTTCAGTCGACCATGCCCATGTCGACTTCGTGCGAAGGGCCATGGCGGCGGTGACGACCTCGGGCACGGCAGCGCAGGTGGCCGACTTGGGGCTTGGCCCGATCAAGATGGCGGGCAAGACTGGCACCGCTCAGTCGCATAGCTACAAGGGCGGTCGGGGCGCCTACGGCGCGCGAGGCGAGTGGGCCCTTCGCGACCATGCCTGGTTCGTGGCCTTCGCGCCCTATGACGACCCCCGCTACGCGCTGAGCGTGCTGGTCGAGCATGGCGGATTCGGCGCCCAGGCCGCCGCCCCCCGAGCGCGCGAAATCATGCGGGTGGCCCTGCTGAAGGATCCTGAGTTGCGCAGCCGGATCGAGACGCCCCTTCCGCTGCCCGCCTTGCCCGAGAACGCCGGGGCCGAAGGCGCGGCCCCGCCACCGCCGACGCTATTGCCTGGCGCCCCGGATACGCCCGTATGACCTCATCCGCCCTTACCCGCCCGGGCCAGCGCGAACGGCTGTCCTCAAAACTGTTCGAGGTTGATTGGCGCCTCGCCCTGCTGCTCTGCATGATCGCCGGAGTCGGTGCCCTGATGCTCTATTCGATCGCCAATTCGAGCTGGGAGCCCTGGGCCGACAAACACCTGATCCGCTTCGGCGTCTGTCTGGCCTTGATGCTGGTCCTGTCCATGGTCGACCTGCGGGTCTGGTTCCTGGCCGCCTACCCCGTCTATGTGATCGGCTTCGTTCTCCTGATCGCGGTCGCGGTCTTCGGCCACAGCGCGCTCGGCGCCACCCGCTGGCTCAAGCTCGGGCCGATGCAGATCCAGCCTTCGGAGCTCATGAAGATCGGGGTGGTGCTGGCGCTCGCCCGTTTTTACCACGGGGTCTCGGCCAATGACGCGCGCCTGTCCTGGAAGCTCCTGATCCCCGCCGCCCTGATCGGGGCGCCGGTCCTGCTGGTGGCCCGCCAGCCCGACCTCGGCACCGCCATCCTGATCGCCCTCACTGGGGCGGTGGTGATGTTCATGGCCGGCCTGTCCTCGCGGGTGCTGGCCGTGGGGGCCATCGGCGCGATCGCCGGCATCCCGCCCTTCATCCTGTTCGTGCTGAAGGACTATCAGCGCAATCGGATCCTGAGCTTCCTGAACCCGGAGGCCGACCCTTCCGGCAACGGTTATCACAGCCTGCAGTCCAAGATCGCGCTCGGCTCGGGCGGCTTTCTCGGCAAGGGCTACGGGCTGGGTTCGCAGAGCCAATTGAACTTCCTGCCCGAGAAACAGACCGACTTCATCTTCGCCACCTTCGGCGAGGAGTTCGGCTTCGTCGGCTGTTTTGGCCTGCTGGTCCTCTATGCGGCGGTGATCGCCATCTCGCTGCGGATCGCCTCCATCTCGCACAGCCACTTCGGCCGGCTGTCGGCGGCGGGGGTGACGGCCACCTTCGCCCTCTACATCCTGATCAACGCCGCCATGGTCGTGGGTCTGGCGCCCGTGGTGGGCGTGCCCATGCCGCTGCTCTCCTACGGCGGCACGGTGATGGTGACGGTGATGATCGGCTTTGGCCTGATCATGGCCGTGCGGGTTCACCGCTACGCCGAGATCACCTCCGGGCGCGGTGCGCTGCTCTAGCGCCGGCTCTCGAAGGTGCGGCCGCCCTTGGTCAGGGTGTTCAGCCAGATCGACTTGGAGCCGTCGCGCGCGGGCGAGCCGACCACGCTGACCTGATCTCCGACCCTGAAGGCCGAGCGGTCAAAGCCGCGCTGCTCCATGCCCGCGACGCCCCGGCTCTCGATCGTCCACACCGTTCCGCCGGAATCGAGCTGGAAGCGGCTGTGCGGGTTGACCACCTCGACCAGGGTCAGCCGGCCCCGGACGGTGATGCTGCGGCCGGTTTCATAGATGCCGGCGATGGAGTGATGCGCCAGGGCCGCGCCCGGCGGGACGGCGGCGAGGACGGCGATCAGAACGGCGGGTCGCATGGTCTCTCCCTTTCGGGCCAGCGTCAGTCGTGCAGCAGCATCACCCTTCCGCCGTCGGCGAGCAAGCTGACCGCGTCGCCCCAGCGCAGGGCCTTGGGCGGTGCGGCCTTGGCGCGGAGGGTGACGCCGTGGGCGCCTGCGCTCCAACGCTCGCCGCCATAAGGCTTCAGGCCGGCCGGGCAGGTCGCCGCTGGCCCGACCGCGCCGCCGGGCTTGAGCTCGATCCGGCAGACCGCCTTGGCCGGATCGTCGGTCCGCACCGACCACCAGCCGGTCGCGCGTTCCGTGTCGCTGCGCATCCGGGGCGCGTCGAGCTTCACCAGATCGAACCGCCTGCCGTCCTTGAGCGTGAGGACGTGTCCGGCCTCGGTCTCGGCCACGGCGGCGACCCTTTGCCGGATCGGGTCGTTCAGCGCATAGCCGCCGTCGCCATCGCCGAACCAGCGCGCGGCCTCGGCCAGCGGGCCGGGGCAGCCCTTGCCGGGCAGGACCTCCCCGCCGACGGTCGGCTCATGGGTGAAGGTCAGGGTGCAGACGGTGCGGGTCCCGGCCTTGACGGCCCAGCGGCCCAGCGCCGGATCGGGAGAGGCCGCCGCCAGGGCCAGGAGCAGGGCGGCCGGGCCATACTAGAGCTTCAGCGCCGCGTCGGTGGCTCGGACCAGGGCGTCTATCACCCCCGGCTCGGTCGAGGCGTGGCCGGCGTCCCAGACCACGTCCAGCCGGGCCTCGGGCCAGGCCTTCTTCAGTCGCCAGGCCGCATCCATGGGCGTCACCACATCGAACCGGCCCTGGACGATCCAGGCCGGGATCTTGCGGAAGACGTCGACCTGATTGAGCAGCCAGCCGTCCTCGGGGAAGAAGCCGCCATTCTTGAAATAGTGGCACTCGATGCGGGCGAAGGCGGTGGCGAAGTCCTGCTCATTGAACTTCTGCGGCCGGGCCTCGGGGCCGCGGATCGAGATGGTGTCGCCCTCCCAGCGGCTCCAGGCCGAGGCCGCCTCGGCCTGGACCGCGCGGTCGGGGTCGGTCAGGCGCTTGTGGTAGGCGTTGAGCAGATCGTCATGCTCGGCCTCGGGAATGGGCGCCAGGAAGCGTTCCCAGGCGTCCGGAAACAGCATGGAGGCGCCCTCCTGATAGAACCAGTGCAGCTCCTTCTTCGACAGCAGGAAGACGCCGCGCAGGATCAGGGCCTCGACCCGCTCGGGGTGTTTGGCGGCGTAGGCCAGCGCCAGGGTCGAGCCCCAGCTGCCGCCGAAGACAGTCCATTTGGTGACGCCCAGCCGCTCGCGCAGCTTCTCGATGTCCTCGATCAGGGCCCAGGTGGTGTTGTCCTCCAGCGAGGCGTTCGGGCGCGAGCGGCCGCAGCCGCGCTGGTCGAACAGCGCCATCCGCCATTTGGTCGGGTCGAAGAAGCGCCGCATGGTCGGGTTGATCGCGCCGCCGGGCCCGCCGTGCAGGATCAGGCAGGGGCGGCCGGCGCGGTGGCCGCACTCCTCGTAATAGACCTCGTGCGGGCCGCCGGTGGACAGCCAGCCGAAGGCGAAGGGCTCGTTCTCGGGATAGAGCTGGCGGCGGGTCGGGCCGGCGGGGGCGTTCATCTGTTTTGACGGGCTCACGGCAGGGTCCGGCGCTAGACGGCTAGCTAGGACAACTTAGCCCGCCCGGGCAAACGGAAACCATAGCTCCCCTGGACTTGGCCGCTGCCTATGCCGATGTAGAGCGTTGGCTGAGCCCGAGGAGACGCCATGCGCTGGGAAGACGATCGCGAGTCGAGCAATGTCGAGGACGACCGGGGCCAGTCCTTCGGCGGCGGCGGCTTTGGCGGCGGCGGCTTCAATATCGGCGGCCTGGGCGGGGTCGGCGGCGGCCTTGGCCTGGTGATCATCGTCGTCCTGGCCCTGGTGTTCGGGGTCGACCCGCGCCAGCTGCTGTCGGGGGGCGGCGTCGGTCCCACCACCGTGAGCGAGCGCTCCGAGCCGCAGGGGCCGCGCGCCGACGATGTGGACGCCAAATTCTCCAGCGTGGTCCTGGCCTATACCGAGGACGCCTGGAAGGAGGTTTTCGCCGAGAAGGGCGAGGTCTATCAGCCGCCCAGGCTCGTCCTCTACGACGACGCCCACCCGACCGGCTGCGGCAATGGTCAGGCGGCCATGGGGCCCTTCTACTGCCCGGCCGACCAGAAGGTTTATCTCGACCTCTCCTTCTTCAAGGAGCTGTCCGGCCGCTTTGGCGCGCCCGGCCGCTTCGCCGAGGCCTATGTCATCGCCCATGAGGTCGGCCACCATGTGCAGAACCTGACCGGGGTCTCGGAAAAGGCCGAGGAGGTGCGCCGCACCCAGTCCAAGCGGGCCGCCAACCAGGTCTCGGTGCGGGTCGAGCTGCAGGCCGACTGCTACGCCGGGGTCTGGGCCCAGCGCACCAACCGCAAGGAGCAGTTCCTCGATCCGGGCGACATCGAACAGGGGATGGCCGCGGCCAACGCCGTGGGCGACGACACCCTGCAGAAGGAGACCCAGGGCCGGGTGATGCCGGACGCCTTCACCCATGGCACGTCGGAGCAGCGGATGCGCTGGTTCAAGCGCGGCTTCGAGGCGGGGGACATGGACGCCTGCACGACCTTCCAGGGAAGTTACGCCAGCCTGTAACCAACCGTGGGGGTTTGGGATTGATGCGCCCCCGCCCCGCGCCTACTGTCGCTCCGTTCTCCGGGGGGCCGCTATCGAGCGGCTGAGATTGGGCTTCCTCGCCCTGACCCGCCGAACCTGCTCCGGGTCATGCCGGCGAAGGGATGGGAACCGGACGGCGCCACAGGCGCGTCCAGTCGCATCCCTCGCCAGCTCTGGGCAGCAAACCTTGCAGGAGCGCGGCCGTGAATATCCAGACCCCTATCGCCAACACCATCCCGACCGGCGAGCGTCCCGGCTCCCGCAAGGTCTATGTGGCCGGCCAGCTGTTCCCCGACATCCGCGTCCCCTTCCGCGAGGTCGCCGTTCAGCCGAGCGCCAATGAGCCGCCGGTGACCATCTACGACCCGTCCGGCCCCTACACCGACCCGGGCGCCTCGATCGACATCGAGAAGGGCCTGCCGCGGGTGCGCGAGCCCTATGTCCTGGCGCGCGGCGACGTCGAGGAGGTGCTCCAGCCCCGCCAGGTGAGGCCCGAGGACAACGGCTTCGCCGCCGGCAAGCACCTGGCTCCGCAGTTCCCCGCCGCCGTCCACAAGGTCTATCGCGGCAAGGCCGGCAGCGCCGTCACCCAACTGGAATACGCCCGCAAGGGTATCATCACCGCCGAGATGGAATATGTGGCCATCCGCGAGAACATGCGGCGCGAGCAGACCGCGCCCTGCGTCCGCGACGGCGAGGACTTCGGCGCCTCCATCCCCGACTTCGTGACGCCCGAGTTCGTGCGCCAGGAGGTGGCCCGCGGCCGGGCCATCATCCCGGCCAACATCAACCACACCGAGCTCGAGCCGATGGCGATCGGGCGCAACTTCCTGGTCAAGATCA
>CANJKM010000115.1 GCA_947474805.1 Caulobacterales bacterium
CCGTGAGTCAGAGCAACAACAACGGAACCCAGGACCAGAACGCTCTGGTGTCGCAGACCGGCGGCGCCAACACCGCCACCATCACCCAGACCCAGACCCTGTCTCTGGCCGGCGTCGACGCCTCGATCGTCCAGCTCGGCAGCAACGACACCGCGACCATCGTTCAGTCCGGCAGCGAGAACCTGGCGACCATCAGTCAGACCGGCAACAACGCCACCATGACCGTGACCCAGACCGGCAATAACAACATCTCGACCTCGGTCCGGACGGGCAACGGCGACCTGTTCACCGTGACCCAGTCCAGCAACGGCAACACCAGCATCATCACAGGCAGCGGCTGGGGGTCCGTCATCAACGTCCTGCAGGAAACCTCGGACGGAAACTCGAGCACGATCAATCAGAACGGCAACGGCACGATCGCCAATGTGACCCAGAACGCGCCGACCGCCAGCATCAGCGTCATCACCCAGACTGGCGACATCAGCACCGCCACCGTGCTCCAAAGCGTGGTCGGCGGGATCAGCACCATCACTCAGGGCGGATCGCACAATACCGCCACCGTCAACCAGTAACCGCGTCAGGCGACCGTGGCGGATCCCGCTCCGGTCGCCGACTTTCCAAGCGCGAAACTGCGGACTTGAAATGATCCCCTTCAGCAAGGTTCTCGGGCGGATCGGCCCTGTCGGCATCGCTCCGGCGGCCTTGTTCCTGGCCCTGGTCGGTCCGGCCCCCGCTTGGGCGGCCTGCGCCACGACGGGCGGCAATTTCGCCAGCATCACCCAGGGCGCCTCCGCCGATCACGGCCTGGCCCGCATCACCCAGTCGAGTTCGCAGGGCGGTGCGGCCTGCATCACCCAGGGCGGCGATCGCCCCACGGCCGCGGTCGTCCAGGCCGGGGGATCGGTCTCGGCCAACATCGCCAGCATCAACCAGGGCGGGGGCTCGGCCCAGGCCGCCTATGTCGAGCAGGACGGCAACGGCAACCGGGCGACTGTCACCCAGTCGCAGGCGAACGGGGCGACGACGCTCGGCTCGGGGTCGCTGCTGCCGGCTTCCTTTTTGAACCTGCTGTCGGGGTCGGGTCTCGCGCTCCGCAATGGCGCGGTCAGCGCGCAGGAGGGAAACAACAATACCGCTACGATCCAGCAGGGAACGGGCGCCGATCGCGCCTACGCTGAAATCGGCCAGGACGGGAACGCCAACACCGCCCTGATCACCCAGGGCGCCCTTTCGCCAAGCCTGAGCGGGGACTTCGCCAGCCTCTATCAGCAGGGCTCGGGCAATAGCGGCCGTCTGACCCAGCAGGGCGACGCCAACAACGCCAGCCTGCAGCAGATCGGCAATAACCTCACCGGGTCGATCGATCAGACCAACAACGCCAACACCGCCGCCTTGGTCCAGACCGGCTCAGGCCTCAGCTACGCCATCACTCAGAACGGGACCTCCACTGTGGCCGGCGGCATCACCTTCGTCGGCGTCACGGGCGTATCGGTGACTCAGAACGCCGGCGGCGCAAACGTCGTCGTCAATTGAGCATCGGGGAGCCTACTTTGCGCGCCGACGCTCTAACGGTCCTGGTCTTGGTCCTGCTCGGCGGCTTCGCTCCGGCGCGGGCTGCCTCGACCAATCCAGACATCCTGCTCAACCAGGTTGGGGGCTCTAGGGCCACGGCGCGCGGAGCGGTGGGGATTCAGAATGTGGCGCCCGCCAACCCGTCGCCCAATCGTTTGGGGAGCCTAGCCGTGGCGCCGGTTCCGGCTGGTCCTGCGAGCGGCTCTAGGACCGGGGTGATTCAGCCTCTCGCGGCGCTCGACCGCTGCGAGGCTATTCTGGAGAACCGCGCACCGCCCATTCAGGGCCTCGACTGCAGCGCCGGCCAACTGAATCAACTGCGCCGAGAGGCCGAAGCCGCCTCGGTTACTGCCGAGGACCTCGGGACCGTCAGCCTGTCCCGGGATTTGAGGTCGATCGGCGCTGCGCCAGGGCAAGTCGATCCGATCACGGGCGTGCCGATCATCGTGCTGCTCACGCCCGGCCGGTGATCAGCGGCGAACCGAGAGGCTGAGGCCGTAGAAGCGCGGTTCCCCTGCGACGAAGGTGGGCATGCCGATGCCGTCGCCGATGGCCCCGGCGTCCTTGAAATACTTCTGATCGAACAAATTGGAGACAAAGGCCCCGAGGCTCCAGCGTCCGGAGGCCGGAGTGTAGCCGAAGCGCAGGCTGAACAGTCCATAGGCGCCCTGGAGCTCGTCCTGAACGGGGTCGGGCATCAACAACCGCGGGGCCTGCTGCAGGTCGGGCCGGTCATTGTCATCGTCGAAGAAGACCTTCGACTGCCAGACGAAGGTGGGGCGGGCTTCGACAACGCCGCCTAACATGGGGGCGTGGATCGCGGCGGCGAGAGACAGGCTGTGATCCGGCGACAGCCGGAGGTGATTGCCCTCCCGCAGGCCCATGACGAACCGGCTGTGGTTGAAGGCGTAGGTCCCGAACAGTTCCAGATTGGCGTTGACCACATAGGCGGCCTGAGTCTCGAGTCCATAGGAGCGGGCTTTGCCAGCGTTGCTGGTGATGAACAGCGTGCCCTGCTGAACCCGAGTCTGGAAGTTGTCGTACCAATAGCGGTAGGCAGCCGCGTCGAGCCGCAACCGGCCGCCGGCAAAGACCGCCTTGGCGCCCGCCTCAAGGCTGTCCACAGTTTCGGCCTGCGCGATAGCGAAGCGGGGGAGTCCAATGGGCGCGGCCGGGGTGCTCGCCGCCAGCACCGCGGGCCTGCGGCCTCGGCCATAATTTGCGTAAAGGTTGGCGTTGGGAGCCAGGGCGTAGAGGGCGGTTAGCCTCCCGGTGAAGCCCTTGTCGTTGAGCTTGTCGGAAACGACCGCTCCGCCCGCCGTCGGCTGGAAGCTCATCCCGAACATCGGCAGGGGGTAGGCCGGCGAGGTCGGAATACTGGCCGCTCCCGGTGCGGCCAGCGCGGTCAGCACGGTCTGGCGGGCGGGATCCGGTTGGGCCAGGGCGGCAAGAACGCCTCCAAGGATCGATCGGCCGTTCAAAACCTGTGAGCTGAAGCCCGTGGTCTTGCGCGACGCGCTGTAGCGCACGCCGGCGCCGAGTTCGATCCGATCGGTCGCGTGAAAGGTCAGGTCGCCGAATATGTCGAAAGCGTCGGTGCGACCGAAGTTCGTGGCGCTTTCCAGATGTCCCGGTTTGAGGTTGGCCGCGATCGCCTGGGCCAGAGGGAGCGCTAGGGGCGCGCCGGCGCGGGCGGCGGCGGCCTGCAGGAGTTGCGAGAGGAAGGGCGCGGCGCTGAAGGCGGCGAGGGGCGCCGGATCCTCGAGCGCGCGGCCCGGGAACAGGCCCCCGCCGTTCAGCGTGTTGGTCAGGCGGGCCAGAAACACGCGCTCGTCGTATTGGGCGGGGGTGCGCTGGGAGCCGTTCTCATAGAACCCAGAAAGGCCGAACGTCCCCTTAAGGTGCGGGGCCGCCTCGAAATTCAGACGGACCTCCTGACTGGTCTGCCGACCTCGCGCGTCTTCCGCCCCGGTGGCGATTGGTAGTGCAATCCCGTCGATATCCAGCACACCAAGGGAATTGAACCGGCGGTAGGCGCTAGTGGAGAGCAGGTTCAAATGGCTGTTGATCTGCCAATGCGCGATGACCGCACCCCCCCCAAACCTCCCGATGCAGCCCCAGGGCCCCACTGCTTTCGAAGCCGGGCGCCGCGATAGACGCCACGCCCCGCCAGTTTTCGCGGGAGGCCAGCACGCGCCCGGTCACGGGGTCAGTCTGCTCATAGGTCAGGGATGTGAACCCCGTGCCAGGATGCCGGTCCTTCTGGTAGTTGCCGATCACATCAACCCGGAGCGCCGCGCCTGGCGACCAGTTCAGTGCGGCCCGGTAGGCTTGGGTGACCACGCCATTGAACGCCTTTCCGCCCAGAAGATTGTCGATGTACCCATCGCGTTGCTTGAGCCTGGCCGCCAAGCGCAAAGCCAGGGTCCCGCCCACGGGCGCGTTCACCACGGCCTCGCCCATCCGGTAGCCGTACCCGCCGCCCTCAGCGCGCGCCGAAGCTTCGAACAGGCCGAGCCTCGCCTTGTTCTGGATAAGGTTGATCCCGCCGATCAGGGCGCCGCGGCCATAGAGGGTCGATTGTGGTCCCTTGGCGATCTCGACCCGCTCCAGATCGAACAATTCGACATAGGAGCCGCGCGACTTGGAGATCGACACCCCGTCCTGGAAAACGGACACTCGAGGCTCGTTGGTCGCTTCGCCGGAGTTGGAGCTGATCCCGCGGATCACGAAACTGGGCGCATTGGGCGACGGGCTCTGGACCAGGAAGCCGGGCGTCAGCGGCGCCAGGTCCTCGAAATCCTGCACCCCCCGGTCGTCGAGGGTCTTTCCCGTGAACGCGGTCAGCGCCATCGGAACCGCCATCGAAAGCTGTTCCCGCAATTGAGCGGTGACTACGACTTCCTGAATCGGGTTGGGTTCGGTCGCCGCTACGGCGGTTCGCCCTTCAAAGGCAAAAGCCGCCAGCGCCGCAAACAAGGCGGCGCAAAATGAACTAGACTGCATGCCCCCCCCGAAGCCTCGTGTGGAATATACTCCCGTTGCCCCCGGCAACCTAACGGTTGTATCGCGGCTTGGCTCGGCGGCGATCAGGCGGCGTTGAGGCCGCTGAAGTTAGAGGGCTGCAAGCGCAGACCGACCCTCGCTAGTTCTGCACCGAGGCGCATTGGGCGTGGGCGTGGTAGTTTGCGGAGGCCGCCAACTGAAAGCGGAGCGGGGAGCGACTCGTGCAACGATAGCCGGTCAGACTGACTGCGCCCATTGTCCTGTCAGTGGAATTCAGGTCTGTGGAGAGCGGCTTTGTTTCCCGCTGCATTGTACCACAAATTACGAAGACGACTTTTTTGTCGGAAAGCCGGACGCCACCGCGATGCGGACGTGAACCGGACGCATGTGGGGATCGTTTGGCCGGAAATCGGATTATAGGCTTGGCCTTCGTGGCCGCCTCCTGGGCCGGCGCCGCCGCGGCACAAAGGCCGGAGTCGCCCAGCGCCACCCTTGTCGAGGCGACCGCGTCCGCCGCGGGGGTCATCTCGTTCAGCCCAGAGAACTTCACCCAATTCCAGCCCGCCAACGCGCTGGATATGATCAACCGCATTCCCGGGTTCGCCTTCTCAGCCGGCGAGCAAGTGCGCGGCTTCCAGGGAGCGGTCGGCAATGTGCTGATCGACGGCCAGCGCCCTTCGTCCAAATCAGTGACGCTCGACAGCCTATTGGCCCGTATCCCAACGGCCGCGGTTGAGAGGATCGATCTGATCCGAGGCGGCGCTCCGGGCATCGACATGCAAGGCCTGCCGGTGGTGGTCAATGTCGTGCGCAAGCCCGGCGGCGGTCTGACCGGCGCTCTCGATTTCGGGGTCAAGGGATACGTCGACTACTCGGTCGGGCCACTGGGCAAGCTGCAACTAACGCGCAAATCGGGCTCTCTGACCCTGGACGGAACTGTGACTGTAGAATTGGTCCAGGCCGACTCGGATTCCAAACAGTCGGGCGTCGCGTCGGGAAGTCTATCCCGCCGAGACGGGACCGGCCGTTACACCGCTTTCGGGCCCACGGCGCTCGATATCGACGCCCATCTCTATCAGCTCGCCGCCTCGGCCGAATACCGCCGCGCCAAGGATCTGTTCCACCTCAACCTCGGCGCCGAGCGCATGGGGCAGCCCCGGTCCGAGATTTCGAACCTTCGGACCCTGGCCGGGGTCGCTTTCCGCGAAGCGCTCTTGCAGGATTCACGCGACGACAAGGCTGAGGCCAGCGCCGACTACGAACGCCAACTGGGTTCGGGCGTCACCGTCCAGATGGTGGCCCTGCACACCTACAAGCTGAACGATCTCCTCTCCAGTTTCACCACGCCGACCTCCAGCACCGTGTCGACCCGCCGAGGCGTTTCGGGGGAATCGATCGCCCGCACCTCCATCCAGGGCCTTGCCTGGCGCGGCGTCAGCTTCGCCGCCGGGGTCGAGGGCGCTTACAACACCCTGGACTCGACCTCGGGCTTGATCGTTGGCGGCGTGCCGCAGGCCCTGCCGTCGGCCAATGTGCGAGTGGCGGAAAAGCGAGGCGAGAGCTTCATAACCCTGTCGAACAAGCCGTCAAAAAGGACCTCTCTGGAGCTGGGAATTCGGGTCGAAACCTCGACCATCAGCCAAACGGGCGATGCAAACCGCTCACGTAGATTCACTTTCGCCAAGCCTCGGGTGATCGCCACCTGGGCTCCTGACAGTAGCAGCCAGCTTCGACTGCGCGTCGAACGGGTGGTCGGGCAACTGAACTTCGAGGATTTCGCCGCCTCGGGCGACCTGACCCTCGGGGCCGCCGCCGGCAACGCCAATCTGCAGCCCGAGCGCGCCTGGGTTTTCGAGGGCGCGCTTGAGCGCCGCTTCTGGGGTCAGGGCGCTGTGGTCCTTAATTACACCCACCGCGAGATTCAGCAGGTCAACGACCGGGTGGTCATCGTCACGCCAGCCGGCGTTTTCGACGCGCCAGGGAATATCGCGGCAGGGACGCGAGACGACATAAAGTTCACCCTGGCCGTGCCGCTGGCCAAGTTCGGCCTGCCCCACACTCAGATCCGGCACACGACGACTGTTCGCGGCTCGGGGGTGGTCGACCCGGTGACGGGCGAACACCGCAAGATTGGAGGTCTGCAGGCCACCCTGTTCGACACAATGTTCATCCAGGACGTGCCGAAGTGGCGGTCGAACTTCAGCCTCGGCGCGAGGTTCGGTTACGATCTGGGCTCGTACAGGTTGGTCGAGCAGCGCCACGACCGGCGTCCCTACGCCGTGGACTTGGCCTGGAACTGGACGATCCGGCGTGACTGGCTTCTGCGCGTCCAGGTCGACAACCTGCTCCCCAAGGTGATCTACCGATACCGGAACACCTACACCCCGACCCGCGCAGGCGCGCTGGTTCAGCAGGAGGACCGCCGTCTCCAGGGTAGCCAAATCTACACCGCGCGCCTGCGTAAGACCTTCTGAACTCTGAAGGGTTCCGCTCCAGCCATGCTGAGATCCGCATTGCCTTCAATGCCTAGGCTCATCGGGTCTCCCGGTCCGGCTATCGGACTTTGAGAGCAGGGGCCGTGGAATTGTCGGGGTCCTCAGTGCCTCCGGTTCAGTAGCGGAGGGTCGTTTGCAGGCCGATCCCGCGCGGGCGGAACGTCATGGAGGTCACCAGCGCCGATTGGGGTAGCCCGAGGCCCCAGGGCCTCGCCGCGCTGTTAGGGGGTGGAGTACGGCAGTCGGCGCGAACCTGGGCGTTGCCGCCGCCGACCAACCTGAAATAGTACTGCGGCTCTCTTAAATTGTGCGGCTCCTCACGCCCCTTTTTTGATAGTGCTCCGCCATCGCGGGCGTGCGCCTGCGATGTCCACCAAGCGGCGGTTCTTTGATGCGCGATGATCTAACGCCGGCTCTGATCAAGACTGGCACGGTCGAGTTCAAGCGTCTTTGCGCCGCAATGGTCTTGGCTGGTTTTTCGACCTTCTCGCTGCTGTACGGCGTCCAGGCCCTGCTACCTCTTCTTGCCGTTCATTTCCGGGTCGGCGCCGCGAGCGCCAGTCTGGCGGTGTCGGTGGCGACCGGGACGATGGCTTTCACCATCCTGCTCGCGAGCATCGTGTCTGATCGTGTGGGACGCCGGATTGTCATGATCGGCGCGCTTTTTGGCGCGGCGGTTTTCAACGTCCTGGCGGCCGGAGCGCCAAATTGGACCTCCTTTCTGGCGATGCGATTGCTTTGCGGCCTGGTTCTCGCCGGGGTGCCGGCCGTCGCCATGGCCTATGTTGGGGAAGAGGTCGAGCCTGCAGCGATCGGCCCCGCCATGGGCGTCTATATCGCGGGCTCCGCAATTGGCGGTCTCGCGGGCCGGGTCGGTGTCGCGGCTATAGCGGACTGGTTCGGGTGGCGGGCCGGGGTCGCCGTCATGGGCGGCGTCAGCCTGGGGGCGGCGGCGCTCTTTGCATTATATTCGCCGCGGTCGCGCGCCTTTGTCTCCAGACGGCACGATATTCAGATGGTGCTGCGCGAGACGGGCGCGCTCTTGCGAGATCAGGGGCAACGCCTGCTCTATCTGGAAGGCTTCCTGCTGATGGGGGCCTTCGTGACGCTCTACAATTATGTGGGCTTTCGCCTCAGCCTGCCGCCCTACAACCTGCCGCCCCGGGCCGTGGGGGCCATCTTCCTGCTCTACCTGCTTGGCTCGGCGAGTTCGGCGTGTACGGGCCGCCTTGCCGGCCGCTGCGGGGTCCGGCGAGTCTTCTGGTGGCCGATCGCCTTATTCCTTGTCGGCATCGGATTGACCGTTTTTGCCCAGCTCTGGATCGTCATCGTGGGCCTGGGCGTCGTTACGGCTGGCTTCTTTGGGGCGCACACCGTCGCCTCCAGCTGGGTCAGCCGGCGCGCCTTTGATCGGCGCGCGCAGGCGGGCGCTCTTTATCTTTCGATCTACTATGTCGGCTCCAGCCTGCTCGGCTGGCTTGGCGGCGTCGCCTGGGTCGCCGCCGGCTGGCCGGGTGTGGCGCTATTTGCCGGCGGCCTGTGCATCTTGGCCTTGGTCGTGGCCTTCATCCTAGCCCGCATTCCTCCGCTTTCAGATCCTCGCCAACCTCTGCCGCTGCCCTGAGCAGTGCCGAGACGGCTGACGGAATCGCTCCTCCTCAGGCGGGAGGAGCGACCGCGGCGCCATCCTGGCCGGTCCCATCAAGGGCTTTGCGGACCACCCCCAACGACTTCATCTCTTCGAGGAAGGCCTGGCTCATTTCCGATCTCCTGTGGACGTGGCGACGTAGAAGCGGTCGTCGAAGGGGGCGCCCTTGAACGGCACGAATTGCTCGCGGAGTTGCTGTGCTTGCGGACTGGCGGCGAAGGCCTCGTAGGCGGCACGGCTGGCCCAGGTTTCGTGGACAGTGAAGTGGTTGTTCTTGTCCGATTGGACGGCGGCCTCGAATTGAAGTGCGCCGGGTGCGGCCAGGACCGCGTCCCGTTGGGCCGTAAGCGCTTTGGCTGCCAAATCCGCGCCGGGAGGCGCGACGTCGACATGCATCAGCATGTGGAAGGGCCCAGACGAGCCGCCGGTAAGGAGGGGTGTAAGGGAGCGGTGGGAGCGACGGTCGAGCGGGCCCTCCAGCCGGCCTCTGAGCTCACCGGCGAGAACCTCGGCGTTCGGCGCCGCGCCAAGCCAACGTTCTACGACGAC
>CANJKM010000116.1 GCA_947474805.1 Caulobacterales bacterium
GACGTGCAGATGGTTGGTGCCGGAGATGTTGCGGGTTCCGCCAGAGCCCGAGCCAGCGGATTCGATGGCCGCGTGCATGGCCTCAAGCACGACCGGGTTCTGGCCCTGGCCGAGATAGTCGTTCGAGCACCAGACCGTGACTTCGCGCTCGAAGCCCTCCGGACCGACGAAGGTAGCGCGCGGAAACTCGCCGCAACGGCGCTTCAGATCGGCGAAAACCCGGTAGCGGCCCTCATCCTTCACCTGCTCGATGGCGGCGTGGAAGGCGGCTCTGTAATCAGCAGCGTCCATTATTCGGCTCGTTCCAACCCTAAGCACCCAAACTACACGACGGTCACATACAGAGTTTTGCGCCCAAGCAATAAAGCGCGCTCGGTTTTCGCATTCGAAAGCGAACCCGTCCACCCCTACGCGCTGGGCGCCGCGATCCCCTTCAAATGAGCGGAATCCATTCGCTTTCAACGGCCAGGGGCGCGAAATAGGCGTCCAGTTGCGATTGCGTCGCAGCCCGCAGGGTCGGCGGGTCCCAGCGGGGGCTCCGGTCCTTATCCACCAGAAGCGCCCTCACCCCTTCTCGGAAGTCATGCGAGTCGGCCCGGCGCCAGGCCAGCCGGTACTCTCTCGCCATCTCCGCCTCGAAACTGGCCGGGCGGGAGGCAAGGAGTTCGAGGCCGAGCTTCAGAGTCAGGGGGCTGGCCGCGCGCATCGCCTGGGCCTGGGCGGCCGCCCAATCGGAATCCTGGGCGTCGAGACGGGCCAGGACGGCCTCGATCGAGGGGGCGGAAAAGGCGTGGTCGATTGCGTCGTGGTTCTGAGCAACCCCGGGCTCGCCCGCATCGGCCTCGTATTCGGTCAGCAGGGTGTCGATGGCCTCCGGGCGCTCGATCAGGGCCGCCTTGAGCTCCGTCAGACGCGCGCTGTCTACATAATCGGTGGCGATTCCGAGCAAGAGGCAGTCGGCGGCGTCCAGCCGCGCGCCGGTCAGGGCCAGCCACAGGCCGGCCTTGCCGGGCAATTTGGGCAGCCACCAACCCGCCCCCACATCGGGAAAGAGGCCGATGGCTGTCTCAGGCATGGCGAACAGGGTGCGCTCGGAAGCGACCCGATAACGCGCTGGCATGGCGAGTCCGGCGCCGCCGCCCATCACCACCCCGTCCATGAAAGCGACGGTGGGCTTGGGATAACCGTGCAAGAGGGCGTTCATTTGGTATTCGGCTCGGAAGAAAGCCCGCGCCGCCTCCGGATCGGCGGCGGCGGCGCGCACGTCGCCGCCCGCGCAGAATCCCCGCCCGCTCTCGTGGTCGAGCATCACCAGGGCGATGGCCGGATCATCGCGCCAGGACAAGAGGGCGGCGTTGATCGCCTCGCACATCGGGCGGTTGAGGGCGTGAAGGGCTTCGGGCCGGTCCAGGCTCAGCCGAGCCGTACGCCCCTCAACCCTGACCTTGACCTGACCCGCCATGACGCCGTCCCTGCAACCTAAGGGCGGGCGGGCTTGAGCCGCGGCCGCCGCCGACCCACCTTAGTCGAGTGAGCCGTCGGCAGGCTGACATTTTCGAGAGAGCCGCATGGCTGAACCGCCCATCCCTGTTCCGTTTCGGCGGCCCCCTCCCCCGCCCTTCCCCGGGCAGGCTTTCCCCCCGCGGGTTGATCCGGTGCTGGCCGGGTTCGACCGGATCGTGGCGTTGGGCAGCTACGGTCTGCTGTTCGTGTCGGTCTTCACCTTCGGCGTGCCGGCCTTGGCGGCCCTGGCGCTGGCCGTTTTCCACCGCGACGACGCCCAGCCGCTGATTCGCAGCCACTACCGGTTCCAGATCCGCATCGTCCTGACCGCCGCGCTGTTCCTGATCCTGGCGACCCTGTCGGCGCTGCTCGGCGGCGGACTGGCCCTCGGCCAACTGATCGCCTTTATCGAGTCGCACGCCCACCAGGTGGCGGCGGTGATCGGGACTGACAGTCAGGGCCGCGAGGCCTGGACGGCGGGCGGGCTGTTGGTCGCGGCCTTCCTCTTCTTTGGGTTGGCGGCGCTATGGACCTTGGCCGCCTCGTTCGTCGGCTTCTTGCGGCTGGTCGCCAATCGTCCGATAGGGCATGGCGTGAAGTAGAGACTTTTTGAATTATCACGTGTCCGGGCGGCGGAACCGCTCACGCTTTCGCCTGACACGCTCACCCGGAGACGCTTGATGTCCAAGCCCCCCCTGGCGGCCTATCCGCACCTGAGGCCCCGGCGGCTGCGACAGGCAGAGTGGGTGCGCCGCATGGTGCGCGAGACCCAGCCCACCCCGGCCGACCTGATCTGGTCGATGGTGGTGCACGACGGTAAGGAGGCGGAGATTCCGGTAGCCTCCATGCTCGGCGCGCCACGCTTTTCGGTCGCCCGCGCCGCCGAGGCGGCCAAGGAGGCCCGCGCGCTCGGCATCCCGGCGATCGCGGTCTTTCCCTTTATCGACGGCGAGAAGAAGGATTCCCGCGGCACGGCCGGGACCGACCCGGACGGGCTGGTCTGCCGCGCCGTAAAGGCGATGAAGGACGCCGCGCCCGAGGTCGGGATCATGTGCGACGTGGCGCTGGACCCCTTTACCGACCACGGCCACGACGGCCTGCTGGAACACGGGCGGATCCTTAACGACCCCACCATCGAGCGGCTGGTCGAGCAGTCGATCATTCAGGCGAAGGCGGGCGCGGACATCCTGGCCCCCTCCGACATGATGGACGGCCGTGTCGGCGCCATGCGTAAGGCGCTGGAGGCCGAAGGGCTTCAGGACACGATGATCATGGCCTACGCGGCCAAATACGCCTCGGCCTTCTACGGCCCCTACCGCGACGCCATAGGCTCGGCCAAGGCGCTATCGGGGGACAAGAAGACCTATCAGATGGATCCCGGAAACTCCGAGGAAGCCCTGCGCGAGGTCGCTATGGACATCGCCGAGGGGGCCGACATGGTGATGGTCAAGCCGGGGATGCCTTACCTCGACATCCTGCGCCGGGTGGTGGACGCCTTCGCCCTGCCGACGTTCGCGTTTCAGGTCTCGGGCGAGTACGCCATGCTGATGGCGGCGGCCCGAAACGGCTGGCTGGAGGAGGAACGGGCGATCCTGGAGAGCCTGTCGGCCTTCAAGCGCGCGGGAGCGGCGGGCGTGATCACCTATTTCGCGCCCAGAGCCGCGAAGATTTGGGGCGCCTGACCCAGGCGCCCCAGTTCGTTACGCGCCACCTTATCGGAACAGGGATAGCAGTGCGCTCGCCGAGGAGTTGGCGATCGACAGCGCCTGGATGCCAAGCTGCTGCTTGGTCTGAAGAGCCGTCAGGTTGGCGCTCTCCTTGGCCACGTCCGCATCCACGAGATTGCCTACACCGTTGGTGAGGGTGTTCTGCTGGCGGCCAACGAAATCCAAGTGGGTCTGCAAGGCCTTGGCCCCCGTTCCCAACTTGGCCACCGCCGCGTTGACGTTGGTGATCGAGGTGTTCAGCACCCCGACCAGGGTCGATGCCGTGGCCGCCGAACTGAAGGTAGAGCCGACGGTGAAGGTTATGATCGCACCCGCCGCGGTGCCAAGACCCATGACCTGAGCGGCCACGGTGATCTTCGAGGCGCCCGAGGTGTCGGCCAGGGAGAACAGCGAGGTCGCGCCGGTCTTCAGCATGTTGTTGCCGTTGAAACTGGCGCTGGCGATGGTCTTGGCGACTTGGTTTCGCAGGGCCACAAAGTCATTGGCCAGGGCGGTGCGGCTGTTGGTGTCGAGCGAAGCGTCGGCGCCCGCGAGCGCCTTTGTCTTCATTTGATTGAGCAGGTCGGAGACGGTTTCTCCGGCCGAGATCGCCACATCGATGGTCGACTGGCCGCGCTGGATCGAGTCCCGAACCGCGTCCAGGGCCGAGATGTCGGACCGGGAGTTTTGGGCGATGGCCCAGATCGCGCCGTTGTCCTTGGCTGAGCCGACCTTCAAACCCGTGTTGATCCGGTTCTGAGTGGCGCCGAGCAGACCGCTCGTCCCGTTCAGATTCTGCAGGGCGATCATCGCTCCCGCATTCGTATTCACGCTGTTCAGCGCCATATCGGCCCCCACTTCGTGCCCCGGCGTCGTTTTGACACCGCGCCATTTTGGCAGGGTTAGAATAACCGGTACGATTTAAGGCTCGGTGAAGCGGTTTGGTTAACAAACAAATACAAGAAATCTACTAAATCATTACACAGAATGCCGTTCAGTTACACTGAAATCAGATGGATCCTAGTCAAGACAAACCCATCTCAAGCCTCGAAGATATAACAGGAAATGTCGCCTCAGGCACAGTTCGGGGGGCGCCGCCAGGAAAGTCGGCTGCGGACCCCGAAATGACGATCAGCTCGAGTTGCCGCTCGATATCGATCAGGAATTTGGCGGTGACCAGAAGTGAAATGACGCCACTGCGCCCGCACCGACCACTTGGCTTCCCGCGCGCCCGGGCGCCAATCCATGGGGACCTTAGTGGGAAGGCGGAACCGTGGATTTCGGCACTCCCGCCGAAGGTTTTTGCATATCGCGCCGGGCGCATTTTGGCGCCAACCTAATCTGCGGGTTGAGCCCGCCGCCCCTCAGGGCCTATATATAAGGGAAATTCACATAGAATCCCGCCCGCGCGGTCGGAGCCGGATCGACAAAGGAGACGCTTGTGGGAATCTCGATTTTTCGCGGTCTGCGGGGCGTCGCCCTGGCGGCCGTAGCGCTTGTGGTCGGCGCGCCGGCCTCGGCCCACCATTCGTTCGCGATGTTCGACAACGAACACCAGGTCAAGATCACCGGCACGGTGGCCGAGTTCCAGTGGACCAACCCGCATATCTACATCGCCATCAACGGCGGCAAGGCGGGAGAGGCGGCGCAGAAATGGACCATCGAGGGCGCTAGCCCCGGGATTCTCAATCGCGTCGGCTGGAAGTTCAACATGATCAAGCCGGGTGACAAGGTCGTTATGATCGTCGCCCCGATGCGCTCGGGCGGCAACTCCGCTCTCTTGAAGGAGATCACCCTGCCCAGCGGCAAAGTGATGAACAACGGCGGCTTCGCCGGCCCGGCGCTGATCCACTAGGATGATCCGTCTCGCCCTGCTCGCAAGCTCCGTCTTGGCTTTGGCCGCGACGGCGTCGTCGCCCGCGTCCGCCTCACAGGCCGACGCCAAGAAGGGGCCGACCATGGGTCCGGCCTATTTCACCGGCACCTGGGAAGACCCCATGCCGCGCGAAATCCTGCGGCCCGAACTCGGCGTCCTGCCCGAGCGGGCCGGTCCGCCCCCGGCAGACCCGCCGCTGAAACCAGAGGCGCTGGCCGAATGGAAGGCTGCGGCGCGCAAGAACGCCGAAATGCTGGCCAAGGGTGAGGTGCCGATCACCCCCAACGCCTTGTGCCAGCCGCCGGGCTTCCCCGGCATGATGGGGCCGGTCTTCCCGATCGAGGTGCTGCAGACCCCGAACCAGATCACGATCACTCAAGAGGCCTTCAGCCAGACTAGGCGCATTTATCTCAACGAGAAGCAGATCGCCTTCGAGGACGCCGAGCCGACCTATTACGGCCACTCTGTCGGCCACTGGGAGGGCAATGTCCTGTACGTCAACACGGTCGGGCTGAAGGACTTCATCCGCAACCGGAACACGCCGCACTCGGACCAGATGTCGATCGACGAGAAGATCACCGTCGCGCCCGAGAAGGTGACGATCGAGTTCACCCAGACCGACCCGGTCTATCTGACCCGGCCCTTCAGCTGGAAGGTCGAGTGGGCGAAACGCCACGACTACAAGATGAACGAGTTCGTCTGCGAGAATAATAAGATCGAGGTCGACCCGGCGACGGGCCTGCAGCGGCTGAGCGAGTAATCCCGGCGGCGCCCGAATCGCTCGGGCGCCGTTTGTTGCACTCTGTTGTAGGTAAGGCGTCAGTATTCTGACGCGTGTTCTACGGATTTATTACAGAGCCGGTAACCATAAAGTCGCGAACGCCTGCGAGAAGGCCCCAAGGTTTGGCGATCTTGGGGGCTAAGATGCGCGGCTTATTCCTGGCTTTACTGGCGACGGCGAGCCTTGGTGCGACGAGGCCCTGCCTCGCGCTCGATCTCTCCGGCGCAGGCAGGGCGCCCTTGGCCGGGCCGCCGAGGCCGGAGGCCCTGTTTTCCGGCGTCGGGCTTCGCGCCCTTCCCTACAGCGCACCGCCGGGCGCCGCCTTGCGGAGCTGGAGCGGATCGACGGCGCTGCAGCGGATGCGCATTTCCTACGAGCACCAAAACTTCTACACCGGCGAGCGCGGCGGGCGGCTCGGCGTTGGCCAAGCCTTCACCTTCAACCGGGACATCATCGGCGCGAAACTGGCCTTCCTGGGCGGGGAGCACAAACTGCTCCCCCAGCTGGCGGTCGGGATTCAGTACCGGCGCGACGAGCCGCAAGCGGCCTACTTGGTACTGGGGTCGCGCAAGCGGAAGGATTATTACGCCTCGGCCACCAAGCTGCTGTTCGACAATCATCTCGTACTGAGCGGGGCGGTCCGGTTCAACAAGGTTAGCCGGCCGGGGCTCTATGGGCTGGGGCCCACCCGGACTCAACGCAGCAAACAGTATGAGGCCTCTGCGGCTTGGCTACCTACTCGGCGGCTCGCTGTCGGGGTGGAGTACCGCACCCAGCCCGACACCAGCCTGACCTTCGCCGTGCAGCGCGACTGGACCAACGCCTTCGTCGCCTACGCCTTCAGCCCGACGATTTCGCTGACCGGCAACCTGATCGACCTCGGCGTCATCGGGACCGCGCGCAACCAGCGGGCCGCCTTCCTTTCGCTACAGGCGGCCTTCTAGGCCAAAAGCGCCGCCCTGTAGGCCTCGGAGCAGCGGCGGCCTGCGTCAAGCCGCATCAGGGCGCCCTACCCGCATGAGCCGCGCTTGCCGACTGCGAGACGCCGTCGGTTCCAGCGGTCGGAGTGGCCGTCGTTGGCGACCGGGGTGGGGTATGGGAACGCTAAGCTGGAAGCTCGCACTATCCGCCTCCTGTGGGGGACATGCAGCCCTAATGGTCGCCCATCAGAACAAGCTCCCCCAGTGGGGGTTGAGCTGAGGGTTGAGCTATTGCTTGCCGCTCTTCAGGTCGCTCCAGTCCTCTTCGATGCGGGCGACGATGAACTTCTGGATCAGTTCGGCGTCCTGACGAGTCAGCACGCTGGAGAAGTTCGCCATGCCCTTCGCCTGGCGCTTGCCGCCAAGGACGATGTCGAAGAACTCGGCATGGGTCTCCTTGGTCATCCGGCGCAGGTCTTTGATCCCGCCACGAAGGTTCTCGCCGTGGCAACCCTGGCAGTTCTTGGCGTAGAGTTTCATGCCCTCGACCACCTGGCCGTTGGTCTTCTGGAGTTGAGGTGGCGGGTCGAGGTTGGCGACGACGCGCTTGAAGGGAGGCAGCGCGCCCTTTCCGTTCAGCTTGAAGACCAGCAACCGTCCATAATCGTAGAGCTGCAGGCTGGGATCGGCGGCCATCTGGCCGTCGTGGGCCAAGCCGCCGCCGAACCCGGCGTTGACGGCGATAAATTGCTCGCCGCCGATCGAATAGCTAATCGGGCCGGAAATCGGAGACTGCTGGACGGGCATCTCCCAGACCTTCTCGCCGGTCCTGGCGTTGTAGGCGGCGAAGGTGGCGCCGGCCGTGCCCTGGAACACCAGGTCGCCGGCGGTGGCCAAGACCCCGCCGTTGCCACCGCGGCTATAGGGCGCCTTCCAGACCGCCTGCTGCTTCACCGGGTCGTAGGCGATCAGATAGCTCTTGGAGATTCGGCGCGCCTCGGCCTGGAGCGCCTTGCGCTCCGGGCTGTCCCCGAAGTCCAGGATGCCTAGCTGACTCATCGAGCCTGGGTTGAGCTTGAAGTCCGGGTCCTTGGCGATGATGCGGCCGCCCTCGTTTACCGGGAAGTAGACCAGGCCAGTGCGAGGGCTGTAGGCCATCGGCTGCCAGTTATGGGACGCATTCGGCAGCACCAGGATCGGCTTATCGGTCTTGTAGTCGACCGCCGGGTTGATGATGGGCCGCCAAGTCTTGGGCTCGAAGCCGATGTTCCAGTTCTGGGGCACGTAGTCCTTGGCCGAGATGACCTCACCGGTGATCCGGTCCAGCACATAGAAAAAGCCGACTTTAGGCGCCTGCATGATGACGTGGCGCAGCTTCCCGTCGATCGTCAGATCGGCCAGCATCAGAGGGGCGGTGTTGTCGAAGTCCCACTTGTCGCCGGGCACGACCTGATAGTGCCAGGCGTAGGAGCCGTCCTCGACGTGCAGGGCGACGATGGAGGCGATGAAGAGATTGTCGCCCTTCCCGCCGCCCCGGTAGTCGGGATACCAGGGGCCGCCGTTGCCGGTTCCGAGATAGACCAGCTTGGCCTTGGGATCATAGACGATGGCGTCCCAGTCGTTGCCGCCGCCGCCGGTTTTCCAGAACTCGGGGTCGCCCCAGGTGGGGGCCGCAATCTTGTCGGCCGTGGTCCAGGGGTGAACCTTGGGATCGGGTGGCACGATGAAGAAGCGCCAGTCCTTCTTGCCGGTCTCGGCGTCGTAGGCGGTGACATAGCCCTGGGCCGCGACCTCGCCGCCGGCGTTGCCGATCAGGACCTTGCCGTCAGCCACCCGAGGGGCGCCCGTGACCGTGTAGGGCCAGGGCGACTTCTCATCGAGGGTCTGGACGCTCCAGACCGGTTTTCCGGTCTTGGCGTTGAGCGCGATCAGCCGGCCGTCGAGAGTGGCGATATAGATCTTGCCCTTCCAGGCGGCGATTCCGCGCGCATCGAGATCGCAGCAGGCGTACCGGCCCGTGCTCTCGGGCACCTTGGGGTCGTAGGTCCACAGCACCTTGCCGGTCTTGGCGTCATAGGCCGTGGTGATGTTCCAAGGCTGGGTGTTGTAGAGCACCCCGTCGACCATCAGCGGCGTGCCCTCGACCCCGCGCGTCGATCCGAGTTCGGCGTACCAGGCCAGCTTCAGGTTCTTGACATTGCCAGTGTTGATCTGGGTCAGCGGGCTATAGCGCTGCTCGTTGTAGTCCTTGCCGTGCGAGAGCCATTCGCCGGCCGATTGGTTGATGATCCGCGCCTCGTCGACGAGGCGCGGCGCGGCGCGGCGGACTGGTGGCTTGGCGGCCGGTTTGGCGGGCGAGACAACAGCGGGTTTGGCGGCGGGAGCCGGCGCTCCGGAGGCGCCGACGGCGAGCGTCCCGAGCCCGAGAACAATCAGGCGGGCCGCA
>CANJKM010000117.1 GCA_947474805.1 Caulobacterales bacterium
CAGGAAGTAGCGATCGTGGGTGACCAGGATCACGCAGCCCGGGAAGGCCTCCAGGTGGTGCTGCAGCCAGGCGACGCTCTCGGCGTCGAGGTGGTTGGTCGGTTCGTCCAGCAGCAGCATGTCGGGCTTGGACAGCAGCAGCCGGGCCAGCGCCACGCGGCGCTTCTCGCCGCCCGAGAGCTTCTGCACGCCGCTTTCGTTGGGTGGGCAGCGCAGGGCGTCCATGGCCATCTCGATCTTGGAGTCGATGTCCCAGATGTCGCCGGCGTCGATCTTCTCCTGGAGGGTGTTCATCTCCTCCATGAGTTCGTCGGTGTATTCCTCGCCCAGCTTCATCGCGATGGCGTTGTATTCGTCGAGGAGCTTCTTCTCCTCGCACCAGGCGATGGCGTTCTCCCAGACGGTCTTGCTGTCGTCGAGGTGAGGCTCCTGCTCCAGGTAGCCCATCTTGGTGCCGAGCGCGGGCTTGGCCTCGCCCTGATACTCCTTGTCGATTCCGGCCATGATCTTGAGCAGGGTCGACTTGCCCGAGCCGTTGACGCCGACGACGCCGATCTTGGCGGCCGGATAGAAGCTCAGCCAGATGTTCTCGAACACCTTCTTGCCGCCCGGGTAGGCCTTGGTCAGACCCTGCATCTGGAAGATGTGCTGAGCGGCCATGAGAACAGTCCTTGGGGGCGAGCGGAGGGAGCCGCGCTAGATAGCGGCGGCCCGACCCAGGCGCAACCGAACTGGCGCTAGGGGCGCAGCTTGACCGAGGCCGCCGCGCCGACCGGCGGGCCGAGCGGCGCGCTGACCGGCTTCTTCAGTCCGGCCTTGGCGGCGGGCGGGGCGGCCTTGCGGGCCGGCGCCTTCTTCCTCGCCGGGGCCTTGACGGCCGGCTTGGGGGGCTCGGTCGAGACCTGGAAGGCCTTGGGAATCTCGGCCGCCGTCACCACCGCGGCCCGTTGCAGGCACTGGCCGGTGTCCATCAGGGCGTGCTGGCCCAGGCAGAAGACGTCCTCGTAGTAGGGCCGGCCCACCGAGAGGCACTGATAGAGGTTCAGCTTCGACAGGTTGAGGCAGAAGGCGCCCGCCTGCTCATCCATCACGCTCTGCAGCACGGTCTCGTCGCTGGCCTCGCCGAGCGCGGCCAGGGCCGCCAGGGCCACGGCGCGCGCGACCACGGCGGTGTAAGGCCCGCCGAGCGGTTCAGAGATCATCTGGAACTCGGCAGCGCGGGCCGCGTCGCCGCCCTGCACCAGCGAGCCGAGCCGGGCCACATCCTCGGGCGGGCCGGCCAGGGGCTGGGTCGAGAGCTGCTTGGCCAGGGCCAACCGGTCGAGCGGCTGCGGCACCGGACCCATGGCCCACTTCTGCTTTTGCACGTCATAGGCCGCCTGTTTGATCACCTCTCCGGCGCGGCGCACCTTGAGGGCGTCGGCGGACAGGGTCGCGGCGACGATGCCGGCGGCGCCGGACGCGCCCGGCAGAGCCTGGGCGTAGTTGGGATCGCGGATCAGCCGCGCGGCCAGATCGCGGCGGCCCGAGGGATCGACCGCGAAAGTGCGAACCTGAGCGACAAAGGTCGGGCTCTGCAGCGCGACCAGAGCGCCATAGGCGATTGCGCCCTTGAGCAGTTGCTTGGGTTCGTAGGACTCGCCGAGCGCCAGGGACTGCTCCACGGCGGCGCCGTCGGCGAAGGCGGGCGTGATCTCGCCGGCTTTGCGGACATAGGCGCGGTAGGCCCCGGCGGCCTCGATCACCGGCTGCGCCAGGGCGACCGGCGGCGGCGGCGGAGCGGCCGGCGGCACGACCACGGGCGGGAGGGGTTCGGGCTCGCCGCAGCTGGCCAGAGCGATGACGCCGGCGGCGCAGATCAGGGCGAGGCGGAGCGGGGCGAAACGAAGGGGAGATCGGGTCATCGGGGGCCTTCCAGGTCGACGATGGCTGGCAGAGCAGGCTAGGCGAAAGTGCGAGCGGTTTCGCCGCCCAACGTGCTCTAAACTTATGAACCCATACCCTTTTTATCCGTCTTTGATATTTCCATCAAAGACGGAAGGGTCTGGGGCGGCGAGCCCCCCGACCCGCGCCGTAGCGCTATGACCCAGTGTTGACCATGACCCGGCGGGCGAGGTCAACGCGCGGCTGAAGCTTGGCTGGAGGAAATCGGCCGCCGCTAGTCGAACAGCTTGGAGACCGATTCCTCATTGGCGATCCGGCGGATGGCCTCGCCGATCAGGGGCGCGACCGTGACCTGGCGCACCTTCTTGCAGGCCCGAACGAGATCGGAAGCCTCGATCGTGTCGGTGATGACGAGCTCGGTCAGCACCGATTTCTCGACCCGCTCGCAGGCCGCGCCCGACAGGACCCCGTGGCTGACATAGGCCGAGACCGAGGCCGCACCCCGCTCCTTCAGCGCCGCGGCGGCGTTGCAGAGGGTGCCGGCCGAATCGACGATGTCGTCGAACAGCACGCAGCGGCGGCCGGCGACGTCGCCGATGATGTTCATCACCTCGCTCTCGCCGGGACGCGAGCGGCGCTTGTCGACGATGGCCAGGGGCGCGCGCAGCCGATCGGCCAGGGTCCGGGCCCGCACCACGCCGCCGACGTCGGGCGAGATGATCGTCAGCTCCTCGATCTCCTTGCCCTTCAGCCCGCGCTTGATGTCGTCGGCCATCACCGGGATGGCCACGAGGTTATCGGTCGGGATGTCGAAGAAGCCCTGAATCTGGCCGGCGTGCAGGTCGAGGGTCAGCACCCTGTGGGCGCCGGCGCGGGTGATCAGATTGGCCACCAGCTTGGCCGAGATCGGGGTGCGGCCGCCGGTCTTCCGGTCCTGCCGGGCGTAGCCGAAATAGGGGATGACCGCCGTGATCCGCCGCGCCGAAGCCCGGGTCAGGGCGTCGATGCAGATCAGGAGCTCCATCAGATTGTCGTTGGCGGGATAGCTCGTGGACTGGACCACGAAGACGTCCTCGCCCCGCACATTCTCGTCGATGGTGACGAAGACCTCCATGTCGGCGAAGCGCCGGACCTGGGCGTGCGTCAGGGGCATGTCGAGATAATCGCCGATCGCCGCCGCGAGCGAGGCGTTCGAATTGCCGGCCAGAAGTTTCATGAGCGACCCCGCAAGAGTGGGCGCCTTCTAGCAGTGAGTCTCCCGGAAAGGGAGAGGGATCAGAGCTCCCCGGCGCTTCCTCGCGATCAGAACTCGCCGAGCACCGCGGCGATCTTCGCCTTCAGGGTGGGGGCGTTGAACGGCTTGATGATGTAGTTGTCGACCCCCGCGTGCTTAGCCGCGATCACATTCTCGGTCTTGGATGCGGCGGTGACCAGGATGAAGGGCGTGGACTTCAGCGACTCGTCGGCCCGGATGGCGGTCAGAAACTCGATCCCGCTCATCGGCGCCATATACCAGTCGGAGACAATCAGACCGAACGGGGTCTCCTTGGCCATCTTCAGCGCTTCCTCGCCGGAGGCGGCCTCGTGCATATTGGTGAACCCGAGCGATTTCAGCAGGTTCTGCAGGATGCGCGTCATGGTCTTGTAGTCGTCGACGACCAAGACCGGCATGTCGAGCGCGAGCGCCATTCCGCCTCTCCGGGAGCCGTTCACAGCGCGGGGCCTCGCCCCCGCATGACGCACAGGCTAAGAACGTCCGGATAAGATCGCGTAAAGAGGACGTGCTTTTGAGCCATACCGCCCTGGAAGTCGGAGCCACCGCCGTCCGCACCCGTGTGGTCTCTGACGCCGACATCCGCGCCTTCGCGGCCCTCTCGGGCGACGACAACCCCGTCCACCTCGACGACGACTACGCCGCCCGCTCCATGTTCAAGGGCCGGGTCGCCCACGGCATGCTGGCCGGGGCCCTGATCTCGGCGCTGCTCGGAACCGAGCTGCCGGGGCCGGGCGCGGTCTATCTGTCGCAGAAGCTCGACTTCAAGCGGCCGATCCGTCCGGGCGACGAGGTCACGGTCAAGGTCACGGTTTCGGCCGTCGAGCCGCCTCGCGCCATCCTCTCCACCCAGGTGCTGGTGCGCGGCAAGCTGGCCGTCGACGGCGAGGCGGTCGTCGCCCTGCCGGTGGCGAAGGCGAGCTGATGGGCCTGCAGCTGATCGAGGACTGGCGCGACGTTCCTTCGGCGATGAAGGGCGCGGCCGTGGCGCTGGGCGCCTTCGACGGCGTGCATCTGGGCCACCGGGCGGTGATCGCCGCCGCCGCCGAGGCCGCCAAGAGGATGGGGGCGCCGCTGGGGGTCATCACCTTCGCCCCCCACCCGCGCCGCTGGTTCGTGCCCGAGACCCCGCCCTTCCGCCTGACCGACCCGGACCAGCAGGCCCGCGCCCTGGCCCTGCTCGGGGTCGAACGGCTCTACCGCCTGCCCTTCGACGCCGAGATGGCGGGGCTCTCGCCGGAGGCCTTCGTCAAACGGGTGCTGGTCGAGGGACTTGGCGTGCGCCAGGTTTCGGTCGGCTTCGACTTCACCTTCGGCAAGCACCGGGCCGCGGACGCGCAAGGCTTGGCCATGCTGGGCGTCGCCCACGGCTTCGAGGTGCGGATCGTCGCGCCCCAGACCGGGCCGGACGGGGTCAAATGCTCCTCGACCGGCGTGCGCAACGCGCTCGGCGCCGGCCGGCCCGAACTGGCCGCCGCCATGCTGGGCCGCCCCTTCGCGGTCCGGGGCGAGGTGGTCCACGGCGATCACCTCGGCCGCACCATCGGCTTCCCGACCGCCAATGTGGCGATGAACGACTATCTGCGCCCGGCCTATGGCATCTACGCCGCCCGGACGCGGCTACCCGACGGCCGCCGCTTCGACGCCGCCGCCTATCTGGGTCGCCGCCCCACCGTTGACGGCACCAGCGAGCGGCTCGAGGTCAATCTGTTCGACTTCGATGAGGACCTCTACGGCCAGGTGATCGAGACCGAGCTGGTCGCCTTCCTGCGTCCCGACCACCGATTCGACGGGTTGGAGGACATGACTTTGCAGATCGCCCGCGACGTCGAGACGGCCAGGTCGCTTCTGGGCTCCAAGTCCTAGCTCACGCTTCACCCCCGCTTTGGTCATGGTTTGGGCGGCTTCGCGGCCATGCGTTACCGCCGTGAAATCTTTCGGGCTTTGTCCACATGCAATCGAGACACGAACCCAGTAGATAGGTCCCAGTTCAAAGCCTGCCCTCTCCCCAGGAGCCCGGAAGCCTGTGTCTGAAACTGGAACGCGCCGCCCATCCTCTCCCGACCCGAGCCTGGCCGAAGGACCCCGCGCCGCGCCGCGCCCGAGCACGGGGCCTGATTCGCCCTCCCCCTACGGGCCCTATCCCGGCAGCGCCGGTCCGCGCGGACCCAAGGGCAAGAAGCCCTGGGGCTGGATCATCGCCGGCCTAGTGGTGATCGGTCTGATCGTCTGGGTGGTCATCCCGCACGGCAACAAGGGCGGCCAACCCGGCCAGCCCAGCGGCTTCCCCGGCGGCCCCCCTGGCGGACGCGGCGGCTTTCCCGGCGGCGGGCGCGGCGGCGGGATCGCCTCGGTCAATGTCGCCAAGGCTGTCTCGACCGACGTGCCCATCTATCTTAACGCACTCGGCACAGTGACCCCGACAGCCACGGTCCAGGTCCGGGCCCAGGTCTCAGGCCAGCTGGTCCGCATCGCCTTCGCCGAAGGCCAGAACGTCAGCGCCGGCCAGGTGCTGGCCCAGATCGATCCGCGCCCCTTCCAGCAGACGGTCAATCAGGCCGCCGCGGTCCTGGCGCGCGACACCGCCACCCTGCAGAACGCCCGCGTCGTCCTTCAGCGCTACCAGACCCTCCTGGCCCAGGATTCGATCGCCCGTCAGCAGGTCGACGACCAGCAGGCCCAGGTCCGCTCGCTCGAGGCGACCATCAAGGCCGACGAAGCCCAGGTCGGCGCCGCCCGGCTGAACCTCTCCTTCGCCACCATCACCGCCCCGGTCTCGGGCCGCGTCGGCCTGCGCCAGGTCGATGTCGGCAACTATGTCACCACCGGCGGTACCAACCCCAACGGCACCACCGGGATCGCGACCATCACCCAGGTCGCCCCGATCGATGTCCTCTTCACCATTCCCGAGGACAGCCTGCCAAGCATCACCAAGCGCATCCGCGCCGGCGCCCAGCTGCCGGCGACCGCGCTCGACCGCAGCCAGTCGAACGAGTTGGCCCAGGGCAAGCTGCTGACCCTCGACAACCAGGTCGACACCGCCACCGGCACGGTCAAGGTCAAGGCCCGCTTCGCCAACTCGGACGCGGCCCTCTTCCCCAACCAGTTCGTCAACGTCCGCCTGCAGGTCGACACCCTGAAGGGCGCCGTCACCGTGCCGAGCTCGGCCGTGCTGCGCGGCTCGCAGGGCACCATCGTCTATGTCGTGGACGAGGACCGCACCGTCACCACCCGCCCGGTCAAGACCGGCGCCGTGGCCGGCGCCAACACCGCCATCCTCGAAGGTCTCCAGCTCGGCGAGACCGTGGTCATCGACGGCACCGACCGCCTGCGTGAAGGCGGCCGGGTCCAGCTTCCCGGCGACTGCCCGCCGCCTCAGGGCGGCTTCGGCCAGGGCGGCGGCCGGCCCGGCGCCAACGGCGGCCCGCCGGGCGCGAATGGAGGCGCTCCGCCGAAACCAGGCGGCCTCTTCGGACTGTTCAAGAAGAAGCCCGTGTCGACCAACGCCGGCGCCCCGGCCGGCTGCCGGCCGATGCGTCAGTTCAACGGCGGCGGCGGCTTCCCCGGCGCGGGCGGAGCGCCCGGCCCGGCGGCGCAAGGCGCGCCGGCTCAAGGCGAAGGCGCTCCGACCTCGGCTCGTCCGGGCGCGCCCCGACAGCAAGGCCCGGGCGCCCAAGGCGGCCAAGCCCAGGGCGGCCCCCAGGGCGGCCAGGGCCAACGCGGCGGCGGCCAGCAGCGGCTGATCGCCCAGCTCGGCCTCGACCCCGCCCAGCAGGCCAAGGCGGACGGCTTTTTCGCGGCCGCGCGCGCCGAGGCCGAAGCCAGCGGCGACTTCCGCGGCGCCAACCGCAAGGCGATGGAGCAGGTGATGGCTATCCTGCGCCCCGATCAGAAGGCCAAGCTTGAAGCCGCGCGCGCCAACTTCGGCGGCGGCCAGGGTGGAGGTCCGGGCGGCGGCGGCGGGTTCGGAGGCGGCGGTGGCGGCGGCTTCGGCGGCGGTGGCCAGTAATGACGCAGACCTCCGCCGGCGCGGAGGGGCCTGATCCAGCCCTGACCGACGATCAGACGGACGAGGCGCCGCGCAGCGCCTTCTCGCGCCTGTCGCCCTCGCACATTTTTATCCAGCGGCCGATCGCGACCTCGCTGTTGATGCTGGCCATCTTCCTGTCGGGGATCGTCGGCTTCCAGTTCCTGCCGCTCTCGGCCCTGCCCCAGGTCGACTACCCGACCATCCAGGTCCAGACCTTCTATCCGGGGGCCTCGCCCGAGGTGATGACCTCGGTGGTCTCCGCGCCGCTGGAGCGCCAGTTCGGCCAGATGCCGGGCCTCAGCCGGATGAGCTCGGTCTCATCGGCCGGCGCCTCGATCGTCACCCTGCAGTTCAACCTCGACCTGACCCTGGACCTGGCCGAACAGGAGGTTCAGGCAGCGATCAACGCGGCGGGAAACCTGCTGCCGGCGGACCTGCCCTCGCCGCCGGTCTACGCCAAGGTCAACCCTGCCGACGCGCCGGTGCTGTCGCTGGCCCTGACCTCCAAGACCCTGCCCCTGACCCAGGTCCAGGATCTGGCCGACACCCGGATGGCCCAGAAGATCAGCCAGGTGGCCGGGGTCGGGCTCGTGACCCTGGCCGGCGGCCAGCGCCCCGCCTTCCGCATCCAGGCCAACCCCCGCGCGCTCGCCGCCTACGGCATGACGCTGGAGACCCTGCGCACCTCGATCGGCCAGTCGAACGTCAACGGCGCCAAGGGCAGTTTCAACGGCCCGGCCCGCACCTACACCATCAATTCCAACGACCAGCTCTCCAGCCCCGCCGAGTACGAGAACCTGATCCTCGCCTACAAAAACGGCGCGCCGATCCGACTGAAGGACGTGGCCAAGGTCGTCGATGGGGCAGAGAACAACCAGCTCGGCGCCTGGAAGAATGTCGAGCCGGCGGTCATCCTCAATATCCAGCGCCAGCCGGGCGCCAACGTCATCGGCACGGTCGATCGGATCAAGGAGATCCTGCCCGCCCTGCAGGAACAGCTCCCGGCCGGGATCGAGGTGGCGGTGATGACCGACCGCACCGTGACCATCCGGGCCTCGGTGCACGACGTCGAGATCGAGCTCGCCCTGGCCGTTATCCTGGTGGTGGCGGTGATCTTCGCCTTCCTGCTCAACGTCCCGGCCACGGCCATCTCGGCCATCGCCGTGCCCCTGTCGCTCGTCGGCTCCTTCGGGGCCATGTATCTGTTCGGCTTCTCGCTAAACAACCTGACGCTGATGGCCCTGACCATTGCGACAGGGTTCGTCGTCGACGACGCCATCGTCATGATCGAGAACATCTCCCGTCACGTCGAGAACGGCATGCCGGCCCGCCAGGCCGCCCTGAAGGGGTCCGGTGAGATCGGCTTCACCATCATCTCGCTCACCCTGTCGCTGCTGGCGGTGCTGATCCCTCTGCTGTTCATGGCCGATGTGGTGGGGCGCCTGTTCCGCGAGTTCGCCGTCACCCTGGCCGTCGCGATCGTCATCTCGGCCGTGGTCTCCCTGACGCTCGTCCCGACCCTTTGCGCCCTCTGGCTCAAGCCCAATCACAAGATGGAGGAGAGCAGGTTCGGCCGCTGGTCGCAGAAGGGTTTCGATGCGGTCATCCGCCGCTACGACACCGGCCTGACCTGGTGCCTTGACCACCGCCCGCTGGTGCTGCTGCTCGCCACCGGCACGGTCGCCCTCACGGCCCTGCTCTATGTCGTCATTCCAAAGGGCCTGTTCCCGGTCCAGGACACCGGCCTGATCCAGGGCATGACCGAGGCCCGCCAGTCGATCTCCTATTCCGACATGACCGCTCGCCAGCGCGATCTGGCGGCCGACATCCTGAAGGACCCGGACGTGGTCTCCGTCTCCTCCTTCGTCGGGGTGGACGCTCAGAACACCACCCTCAATTCGGGCAGAGTGCTGATCGACCTGAAGCCGCGCGAGGA
>CANJKM010000118.1 GCA_947474805.1 Caulobacterales bacterium
CCCATCAGGACCAGCTTCCGAGGGCTGTCCTTGGGCAGGTCGCGGACCTGGAATGGCGATGCGGCGCCGGGCCTGACAGCCTGCCAGGCCAGATAGAGCAGATAGAGCGCCCCGCCAAACTTCAGCGCCTCATAGGCCAGCGGAACGGCGAGCAGCAGGGCCGTGATGCCGGTGGCGGCGCAGAGCAGATAGAAGACGAACCCGATCCCGACCCCGATCAGCGAGATCAGCCCGGCCACTCTGCCCTGACAGATCGAGCGCGACACCAGATAGATCATGTTGGGCCCGGGGATCAGCACCATCCCGAGCGAGATCAGGGCGAAGGCGATCAGACTGGCGGCGGTGGGCACGAACGACTCCTGAAGCTTGCCGCCGGAGACTAGAGGAGTTTCTCCATGAGAACGAACTCCAGATCGCTACGAAGCGGCGTTCCGAACCGCCCGTCGCCGTAGGGAAAGGGTTTGGTTTCGCCGGTCAGGCGGTAGCCGCGCCGCAGATACCAGCCGATCAGGGTCTCGCGCACATTGACCACGGTCATCCGTATCCGCTCGGCGCCAAGTTCGCGCGCCGCGTCTTCTGCAGCCGCGAGCAGCCTGCGGCCAGCGCCCTTGGCCTGAAGTTCGGGGTGGACGCTCAGAAGGCCGAGACACCAGGCGCCGCCGCCGGCGGGTTCAAGCCAGACCGTGCCGGCCAGAGCGCCGGTATCGTCGCGCCAGAGCAGCAGCCGCGCTTCGGGACTGTTCGCGATATCGGCGCGCAGCATCGGCAGGTCGAGCCGCTGGCCCTTGATGTAGTCGGCCTCGGTGGCCCAGCTCGCTCCGACATCCTTGGCCCGGAACGCCAGATTGGCGAGATTCACGACAGCAGAGAGGTCGGCGTCCCCAGCCCTGCAAAGCCGCATCAGTTTAGCGCCTAATATATATTATCGGAAAATCTTGACGGGCTCAGGCGATATCGGCCGTCACGGCTCCCAGCGCCCGGACGATCTCGCCTGGATCGAGCTCGGCCTGCAAGCCGCGCCGGCCTCCGTTCACGAACACCGTGGCGTGGCTCAGCGCCGATGCATCTAATACAGTCGGCGCGGCGCGCTTCTGACCAAAGGGACTGACCCCGCCGACCTTAAAGCCCGTGGCGCGCTCTGCATCGATCGGCTTGGCCATCTCGGCCGCCTTGGCGCCCAGCGCCGCCGCGACTCGCTTCATCGAGGCCTCGCGGTCCGACGGCAGGATCACGCAAGCGAACTTGCCGTCAGCACGAACGATCAAGGTTTTCAGCACCCTGGCCGGATCGACGCCCAGGCTGCGTGCGGCGGCCAGGCCGATGCTGTCAGCGTTCGGATCGTAGTCGTAGCCGTGAAGCTTGTAGTTAACGCCAGCGCGTACCAACGCCTGTGTGGCCGGAGTCGCCGCCGCCATTAATGGCCCGCCTGTCCCCAGACTTGCGTCAGACGGCGGTCCCGGCCGCAGCCCTCGCGATAGATCGAATAGCGGATGCGGTTCCGCTTGGCGTAGTCGCGGTGATAGTCTTCGGCCGGATAGAAGGTCTGGGCGTCGAGGATTTCGGTCGTCATCTTGCCGGTCTTCAGGTCCTTGGCGGCCAGGGCGCGCGAAGCCTCGGCGATGGGGCGCTGCTGCGGCGTGACCCAGACGGCGGTCTTGTAGGACGGGCCGCGGTCGCAGAACTGGCCGCCGGCATCGGTCGGATCGACCAGTTTCCAGTAGCGGGCCAGCAGGCGGACGTAGGGAACCTTGGCCGGATCGAACTTCACACGGACAGATTCATAGTGACCGGTTTTCTCAGTCACCACATCCTCATAACTCGGATTCTTCAGCGTCCCACCGGTATAGCCGCTCTCGACCGAGATCACCCCCGGAATGGAGCCCATGTCGCTTTCCATGCACCAGAAACAGCCGCCGGAAAAAATCGCGGTCTCGGTCTTCGCTGGCGCGGCGGCCTGGGCGCTCAGCGCCAACATCGGCGCGATCACCAGGGCGGCAAGAAAGCTCAGAACGCTACGCATGGCGCTTCTCCAATCACGCGGCCGGGACGGGCGTCTCGAACCGAAGGCCGTCGTAGGCCGCCTCCACGCCCTCAGGCAAGCGGGCGCTGAGGGCCTTATAGTCGAACTCGTTATGTAGGTTGGTGAGTATGGCGCGTTTAGGACGGAAGCGCTCGATCCAGCCCAATGTCTTGTCCAGATGCGCGTGGGTGGGGTGCGGCGCCAGCCTGAGCGCGTCGACGATCCACACATCCAGCCCTTCCAGAGCCGCGTGTGAGACCTCAGGGAAGTCGACCACGTCGCTCGAATAGGCCACGCTGCCGAAGCGCAGCCCGATCGAGCGGACCTCGCCGTGGTCCTGGTCGAAGCCCGTGATCGGAATGGCGCCGCCCGGCCCTTCGACGCTCCAGGTTTGGCCGTGGGGCGGCGCGTCGCGGGCCTCGCAGATGGCCGGATAGCCGCCGACGCCCTCGAAGGCGTACTCGAACCGCCGGGTCATGCTCGCCCGGCAGGCGGCGTCCATATAGACCGGAATGGCCGCGCCCTGGCGCATGTAGAAGCCGCGCACGTCGTCAATGCCGTGGCTCTGGTCGGCGTGGTCGTGGGTCAGGATCACCGCGTCCAGCCGCTTCATCCCGGCCGCCACGGACTGCAGCCGTAGGTCCGGCGAGGTGTCGACGAGAAGGGTCGTGACCGCCTCCCCCTCCCCTCGGCGCACCATGAAGGAACAACGCGAACGGTGGTTCTTCGGCTCGGCCGGATCGCACCGGCCCCAGGTCCCGTCGGCGCGCGGGACGCCGCCCGAGAAGCCGCAGCCGAGTATGGTGAACTCCAGCCGGCTCACGGCCTCGGGATCCGATCGAACAGATTGAAAAAGGCGTCCTCGGTCTTCGCTTCCGCCTCCTCGCGGGTCCAGCCGCGGATCTCGGCCAGTTTGTCGAGGATGTGCGGCAGGAAGGCGGGCTCGTTGCGCCGGCCGCGCATCGGAATGGGCGCCAGATAGGGGCAGTCGGTCTCGACGATGATCCGGTCTCCCGGCATATCGCGGATCACCGCCCGCACGTCCTCGGCCGCCTTGAAGGTGGCGATGCCCGACACGGAGAAATAGGCGCCAAGATCGGCCGCACGTCGCGCCAGCTCCGCGCCGCTGGTATAACAGTGCAGAAGAATCTTGAATGGTGCTGTCTTATAGGCCTTTTCTATTATTCTAATCATGTCGTCGTCCGCCTCTCTCGTGTGGACAACGAGCGGCAGTCCCGAACGGGTCGCAGCCTCGATATGGGCGGCGAAAACCGCCTGCTGCACCAGGCGCGGGCTGTAGTCGTAGTGGTAATCGAGCCCTGTCTCGCCGATCCCGACCACGCGCGGATCGGCGGCCAGAGCGATCAGCGCGTCGGCGGTCAGGTCCGGGTTCTCGCGCGCCTCGTGAGGATGGGTTCCGACTGTGGCCCAGATGTCGGCATGGGTGTGGGCGATCTCGATCACGCGCGGGAAGAAGGAGACCCGGTCGCAGATGGTGACCATCAGCCCGATTCCGGCGGCGCGGGCGCGGGCGATCACCTCGTCCTTGTCCTCGGCGAATTGGGGGGCGTGCAGGTTGACGTGGGAATCGATCAGCATGGTCTAGGCCGCGACCCGCGCGGCGCGACGCAGTTCGCCGAGCGCGCTCCAGAAGGCGTCGGCGCGATCAAGGTTCAGGGCTTCGGTTTCGGCCGCCAGATGCAGGAGCTTCTCCCAGGCCTCGGCCCAGGCGGCGGCCTGCGGCAACCCTCCGATGCCGGAAAGCGCCAGCCCCCTCGCCCGCTCGGCCAGCCGCTCCATCAAGAGGGCGAACCGCGCCCCCCCCTCCCCGCCCCGGAAACCGTCGGCCAGGGACAAGAGCTTGGCCTCGTCGGCGTGACCGAGCTGGTCGATCACCAGGCCCGCCGCCGCGTCGAGCTCCAGCGCCCCGGCCGCGTGAAGGGACAGGGCTCGCCCGGGCGCGCCCTGCGCCATGGCCGCCAGCCGCGCGGCGTCCTCGCGGTCCAGCCCCTCCCGCGCGACCAGGAAGCCGGCCAGCCGTTCCTCGCTCCAGGGCGGGAAGGCCAGGGTGCGGCAGCGCGAACGGATGGTGGCCAGAAGCCGGCCCGGCGCGTGCGCGACCAGCAGCAACACCCCCTTGGGCGGCGGCTCCTCCAGCGTTTTCAAAACGGCGTTGGCGGCGTTGACGTTCATGTCGTCGGCCGCGTCGATGATAGCGACGCGATAGGGGGCGATGCTGGGCGACTTATTGAAGAAGTCGGGCAGGCGCCGCGCCTCCTCCACCGGGATATTGCGCCGGACCTTGCCGTCCTCGCCGATCCGCTCGATCACCAGGAGGTCCGGATGCGAGCGCGCCGCCACCATGCGGCAGACATGGTCCCCGGGCGCGGAGCCCAGCGGGCCATAGGTCGGCGCCGGCGCGGCCCCGAGCAGCCGCCGGGCGACGCGATAGGCGAAACTGGCCTTGCCCGCCCCTTCTGGCCCGGTCAGCAGCCAGGCGTGGTGCAGCCGCCCGCGCGCCAGGGCCTCCTCGAAGGCCTGAGCCTGGGCCTCGATCCCGTCCAGGGCGAAGCTGTCGCGCGGATGCAGCGGCTCGCTCACCTGAGGATCGCCTTTGAAAGACTGGCCTCGACGGCAGTCCAGATGGCGTCCGACATCGCCTCGACCGGCCGGTCGGCGTCGATCAGCACGCAGCGAGCAGGCTCGCGCCTGGCGATCTCCAGAAAGGCGGCGCGCAGCCGCTCGTGGAAGGCGCGGCCCTTGCTTTCGAACCTCGCCTCGGCCGCCCCGCGCTCAGCGGCGCGCGCCAGGACGGTCTCGACCGGCAGATCGAACACCAGGGTGAGGTCCGGCGCATGCCGGCCGACCACGGCGTCCTCCAGGGCGGCGATCACCCCCGGATCGACGCCCCCGGCGGCGCCCTGATAAGCGCGGGTCGAGTCATAGAAGCGGTCGCAGACCACGACCTTCCCCGCCGTCAGGGCGGGCAGGATGGTCCGCTCCAGGTGATCCCGGCGCGCGGCGTACATCAATAGGGTCTCGGAGAGCGGCGACCAGCGGTCGGCGTCGCCCTCTAGCAGGAGGTTCCGCAACGCCTCGGCGCCCGGCGATCCGCCCGGTTCGCGGGTCAGAACGACCTCATGGTCGGCGGCGCGCAGCCGCTCGGCCAGAATGCGGGCCTGGGTGGACTTGCCGCCCCCCTCCCCGCCCTCAAAGGTGATGAAAAGCCCGGCGCTCACCGGGCGTTCTTCAACCGGAACGGCCGCTCATGCAAGCGGCGCGCTCTAGAATGCCTTGACCACCTTGGCGTCGCCAAAGCCCAGCGCCGCCACCTGTTCGCGGGCGGAGGTGGCGGCAGATTCATCGCTCCACGGGCCGACGACCACGCGGTAGAGCTGGATCCCGCCGCGCTCCAGCGGGCGGATGGCCGCTTGCCCCGCGGCGCCCAGCTTGGCCATTACCTTCTCGGCGTTGGCGCGGTCGGAGAAGGCCCCGGCTTGGACGGCGTAGCCGCCTGCAACGACGGCGCGGCTTATAGGCGGGGCGATGGTCTGAACGGCGATGGCGGCCTTGGCCGGGGGCGCGGCCGGAGCCACGAGCGGCGCGGGCGCCGGAGCGACGGCGGCGTAGGTGCGCGCAGGCGCGGCGCTGTCGAGCGGCGCCGGACGCAGATAGCGGACACGGACCTTGGCGACCGACTTCTGGCCATAGCCGAGCGCGTCGGCGGCGGCGCGCGACAACTCGATCACCCGGCCGGGCTGGGTGGCGCCGCGGTCGTTCACCCGCACCTCCAGCCGACGGCCGGTCTCCATATTGATGACCTCGACGATGGAGGGCATGGGCAGAGTGGCGTGGGCGGCGGAGATCACGCCCGGCTCGAAACGCTCGCCGTCGGCGAGGCCCTTGGCCGAGGGCATGTAGACGGCGCCCTGACCGATGTCGTCATAGCGCGGCTGTTCGGCCGGCACGAACCATAGCCCGTCGGCCTGGTAGGGCGCGCCGACGCTGTAGCGGGTCGCGCCCGCGCCGCTGGGCTGGGACGCGGCCGACGCGAGCATGGGACGGTTGGACGCGGGGCCGGCCGAAGCCTGGCCGGTCGAGGCGCAGGCGCCGAGCCCGAGGCTCAAGGCGGCGGCGACCACGGCGGCACAATTGCGCAACGGGAGCGCATACGCTTGCATCATTCTGACACCTCGTTGCCGGCGACCATTTCTACGGTCTCGGCCTCATTTGATCAGAACCCTAGCGGGCAGCCCTTGAAGGTTGGCTTAAGCGACGTGGTTAAAATGGCGGACATCTTCGCGACGCGCGCCCCTCGCCCCGCCGCGCGGCGTTTGCTAAGCACCTTCAAGTGGATGGGTGGCCGAGTGGTTTAAGGCAGCGGTCTTGAAAACCGCCGTGGGTGAGAGCTCACCGTGGGTTCGAATCCCACCCCATCCGCCAGCCAGCCCGGCGACTTGTCTCCAAATCCCCTGAAAACCGCCAATTCGCGAAAATCCTAAGGGATTTCGGCCTCAAACCGCCGTGCGCGCGGCCATTTCCCTGCTCAAAAATGCACGGTTTCCCAAAACTTGCCGCGGCGTCTCCAGCGGAACACCCCGCAGTGGAGTTTCCCTGTTATCGCAAAAAATCATGGGACGGATTTGTAATCGACGGCGCGGCGCTGAACGACAATTCACGCGACGCTTCAGCGAGTTACGTCCATTTCGATGCCGAGAATTCCCGTTCTAAAAACAGGGAATTCGCGACGCGAAAACAGGGATCATTTTTGCGGAAAACAGCGATCGCGTGGAGACGAAACAGGGAGAAAAACCTGCTCGTCAGGAAATTTCCGCAAATCCGAACGCCGCGCGTTGGGCCGGCCAAGCGGTCGGTATCCGGGCGTTGATCAGGCGATCAAGCGTGAGGTCGCGGGGCTGGCGACCTTGCAGGATCTGCTTTTGGATATCGGGCGCGAGGAACGCCAGCCGGCAGAGTTTGCGCTCATAGGCGCAGGTCGGCGCGCTCGCCTTGCGCCCATCTTCGAGACTGCCGTCGGAACGCCAGCCGATGGCGCCGATGATCCGATGCGCCTGTTGAAGCGCCTTCACCAGGGTCGGGTCACGTCGAGCGCGCAGCGCCGCCACCGATCCGCCGGGGCCTTGGATCCAGGTGCGCCCGCCCCGCAGCTTGCAACGGATGGTCAGCATCACCCAGGCAAGGCTCGGCTCGCGCTCGTCGGTTACAGCCTCCGCCAGCGCACGACGTGGGGTCTTCGCACACATGAGCGCGATCTGGATCTGATCGTGCTGAAGCTGGACCCGCTGAACAAGGCCGATCAGGCTGGATAGGGACGCGCCTTCAGAGCCCATGCGTCGGTTGAGTTCGCGTTCTAGAACGCCTTCGACCTCTGCGGCCGCCACGCGGCGGATGGCTTCAGGATCACTGCGCACCGCCCTGCCCTGCATCAGCGGCGCCGACACATAGTAGCGGTAGACCTTGCCTCCTCTCTTGTGGGTGAAGCTTGGGGTCATCGGGTCGCCGTCGGCGTCGAAGAGCTTGCCCTTCAGCGGCATCGTCGCCGACCGAAGCGGGCGCTCGCGGCGGGCGCGGCGGTTGCCTTCAAGGCGAGCTTGAACTGCATCAAAGAGATCGCGCTCGACGATGGGCTGGTGATTGCCTTGGTGGGCGACGCCGCGATGGACGATCTCGCCGACGTAAAGGCGGTTGCGCAGCATGTGGTAGAGCGCCCCTCGGGCCAGTCGGCAGCCGCCCCTCACGTTCCCCCTCTGGCTTAGCGTCTGCTTGGAGCGAACGCCTTCGGCTTCGAGTTGGGCGGCGAGGTCATGCACCGAGCCCAGTTCAAGGTAGGTTTGGAAAATCCGTTTCACGAGCGCGGCTTCGACCGGGTTGAGCACCAGGGCGCGCGTTACAGGGTCGGTCGGAGCGTCGTAGCCGAGGGGCAAAGTGCCGCCCATCCACATTCCCCGGGCCTTGGAAGCTGCGATCTTGTCCCTGATGCGTTCGCCGGTGACCTCGCGCTCGAACTGGGCGAACGAAAGAAGGACGTTCAGCGTCAGGCGCCCCATGGATGTGGTGGTGTTGAACGCCTGGGTGACCGAGACGAACGATGCGCCGGCCCCGTCCAGCCGTTCGACGATCTTTGCGAAGTCCGGCAGGGACCGGGTCAGGCGATCGACTTTATACACCACCACGGTATCGACGCGGCCAGCGTCCACGTCCTCAAGGAGCTTAGCCAGGCCAGGTCGGTCCATATTCCCACCCGAGAACCCGCCATCGTCATAGATGGTCGGAAGCACGCGCCAGCCTTCTCCGACCTGGCTCTTCACATAGGCTTCGCAGGCCTCGCGCTGGGCATGCAGGCTGTTGAAGGCCTGATCGAGCCCCTCCTCCGAGCTCTTGCGCGTGTAGATCGCGCACCGAACCAGCTTTCGATCGCTCATGCCGCAGCCTTCGAGGTTCTGAGGCCAAAGAAGCGGGGCCCGTTCCAACGCACGCCGGTGATTTTGCGCGCGACCTCCGACAGACTCCCATGGCGTTCGCCCCGATGGAGGAAGCCGCCGTCGGGCAGGACGACGACCTCGTGGGGCACGCCCTGCCATTCGCGTCTGAGGCTCGCGCCAGGAACCGGTTCAAGCGCATTGCGAGCACCAAGGGGACGCCGAAGCGCCAGCCGAGAATCCCGGTCAAGGCGACCGCCGGCATCGAGCTGGATGCGCCAGGCGAGCATCAAACCGAGCAGTTCAGGCGAACGCAGCGCCGGCGGCGCGCCATAGCGTTCTCGCCAGATGGCGCGAAGCGCTTCAAGCCCCAGGCCATCGAGATCTGCAGCGGCCATCAGTCTTCGGCGCTGACATGCACGTCGCCCGCGCTTGGGCGCGGCGCCAAACGTGGCCAAGCTCGGTCTGTGTGGGGCATGCCCAATTCCTCATTCGGGGGCTTCGAAAAACCTGCCCCTGCACTGAGGAAAGCCCGGACTGGCCGGGCGGGGTGCACCTGGACGTCGCTCCAACCGCGGCGTTC
>CANJKM010000119.1 GCA_947474805.1 Caulobacterales bacterium
GCCGCCGATCTTCACCACCATCTCGTCCAGATGCCAGCGGCCAGTGGGTTTTGGCCGCGAGCGCCGCAGGTTGTGAGCGAAGAGCCGGCCGAACTTCAGCGTCCAGCACCGGATCGTCTCGTAACTGACCTCAATTCCGCGTCGCGCGAGCAACTCCTAAACTTCCCGGAAACTCAGGGTGAAGCGGAAATACAGCCAGACCGCGTGACGGATCACCTCCGACGGAAAGCGGTGGCGCTTGTAGGAAATGGAATTCAACGTCGTCTCCGCCCGGCCGCCCGGCCGTCATTGGAGACGAGTTAGTGTCAGACTGACTTCACCTTCAGGCGGCGGGCAGTCACCAAAAATGGCAGTGAGGCTTCAGGATCGGTGCAGACGGTTTCGAGTCCGACTACGTTTGCCGCCAGAACCGCCTTTCCATGCTGCCTTTGTCATCTGCTCGACCTTCTCAAGCCGCATGAAAATCACGATTGCCCAATCGGGTCACCCCTTAGCCAACCGACAACGGAAATACGCGGCCAAGCCGCATAGGACGCTACCTGCGCCACCGAATGGGGTCGCGGAGTTCTGAATAGCGTCAGCACGTTGAAACCGGGCTGAAGCCCACGAACAATCTCTCCATCTCGGTCGTGAAAAAGGAGCTGCCCGCCCCAATCGGCGCGCCATTGCCTAGTGAAGCCTAGGGTATATGCCGCTAGCCGCTGCCCCTTGTAGGAATCATCGTGGAGATTGAGAAAATCGCCCGGCCGATAGAGAGTCGCATGCGCCTCAGCCTTGGTCGGCTTTTGCCCTCCAATAATCTCGTGGCAGAAGTCAATAAAGCCGCTCGAATTCAGAAGCTCCGTCAGGAGATGAATCGGATGCTCTGGATCGCGGCCCTGCAACAGGGCATCGATCATGTCGTAGCCGAGATAGATGTAGGCAAACCCGCGCGAGGCCGTCTTCAGCACCTCTTCAATCCTACGCCCTAGCACCTCCGGGCCTATCTGGCGCATCTCTGGCTCCTCGACCCGAATCGGCAGCGCCTCCTGGTTGAAGTAGGTCAGTGCCCAGGGCGTCTGCTGTTCCAGAACATTCGCCAACACTTCCGCGCATCTTGCCTCAAGTAGACCTGGGATCTGTACATAGCCATCCCGCTCGAACGCCTCGCGGAATTCAAGCGGTCTCAAATCCGGGTTGAGCCGCAGTTCGACATCTTCAACCACAGCGAATTCCTCATCAACGGCGAGCCATTCCGCCCCCCTGGATACTGGCGCATCGCGCTGCGGGCAGGGCCAGAAATGCTATGATTGACAACATTTCGGATGTTATAGACCATAACGATGATGCTGCATAAGGCATCTCCGCAGCGCGTCGATAACACATCAAGAAGTGGCCGATAAAGTCAGTCAGCCCCTTCAAATTGGCCCCAGTTACGCTCGACTACTGGCCGCCATATAGCAATAATAATGGGGAAGATCGTGAATAAGAAGACTATAACAATCAAGAAGAGTAGCCTCCGCTCGTGCCTTCTCCTCTCTTCCGGTGGCTTGTATTTGACTTTTGCTTTCGGCGCGCCGCTGACGGCTTCCGCGCAGACTGCTTCGCCCGCCGAGATTGGCGAGGTCGTCGTCACCGCTTCGCGCGTGCAACGCGCCGGGTTTGAAGCGCCCACGCCGACGACCGTCCTCGGTGTCGAGCAGATCGATCAACGCTCTCCCACTAATATCATCAGCATACTGAATGAGATTCCCTCCTTTCGGCCGACACAGACGCCAACAACCCGCACGGTCTTTGCCGGCGCCGGTCAAAGCACGGCCGACCTGAGAGGCCTGGGGAACAAAAGGACATTGGTGCTGGTCGACGGGCGGCGCTTTGTGCCCTCGACCCAGGTGGGCGTCGTCGACCTGAACCTGATCCCGACCATCATGGTCGACCGCATCGACGTGGTGACCGGCGGCGCCTCTGCGGCCTACGGCTCGGACGCGCTCGCGGGCGTCACAAACTTCATCCTCAACAAGACCCTGGACGGCGTGCGCCTTGACGTCTCCTACGGTCAATCCAAATACCATGACGCCAAGCAGGCCAAGTTCGGCGGCGTGATTGGAGGCTCCGTCTCCGGTGGCCGCGGTCACTTCGTCATCGGGGGCGAGTATGTCGACCAAGGCCCCGCCGGCAGCCCTTACACCCGCCCCTACGGCCGCCGCGAAGTGGCCCTGGCCACCTATCCGGCCTCGCCCGCGCGTCCCGCCGGCCAGCCATCGCGCCTTTATGCGGAACACACCCGCTCGGTGGTCCTCGCCGGCGGCGGGGTCATCATCGGCCCGAACGCCGACACCAACGCCGCCAACGGCGTCGACGCCCTGCGAGGGATCCAGTTCGGTCCCGGGGGCACGGTGCTGCCCTTCACCTATGGCCAGCAGTTCGGCAACTCGGGGATCGACGGCGGCAACTACATGGATAGCTCGCCGGGCAGCGACTCGCAGATCAGCGTCGCGCTCGAACGCTATTCGGTGATGGGCAATTTCAACTACGAGATCTCGCCCTCGCTGAACTTCTTCGTGGAGGCCGCCGCGGCCCGCTCGGCCGCCCAGTACCTGGTCCCGACCCGCCAGGATTTCAACACGGGCAACAACCCCGAAGACTTCATCCTGATCAAGCGGGACAACGCCTTCCTGCCCACGCAGGTCGCCAACATCATGGACGCTAACCGGATCACCCAGTTCTACATGGGCCGGCTCGGCCACGACCTCGGCAACACGGACGGCAATGCGATCAACCGAACTGAGCGTATCGCCTTCGGTTTCGACGGCAGCCTGTTCGGCAGTAAGTGGAAGTGGAACGCCTACTACCATCTGGGCCGCAACATCTACGATCAGCCCTACTACGGGGTCTCGATCGAGGCGAACTACCAGAAGGCCTACGACTCCGTCCGCAACGCGGCCGGGCAGATCGTCTGCCGCGTGAACCAGGCAGCCGTCACGGACTCTGCCTGCGTGCCGCTTAACCTTTTCGGCAACGGCTCTCCGTCCAAGGCGGCCGAGGACTACATCGAAGGCGACATGTTCTTCACCTCGGACTACCGCCAACAGGTGGCGGCCTTCGGCATCTCGGGCGAGCCCTTCTCAACCTGGGCCGGCCCGGTCTCGGTCGCCGCCGGGGGCGAATACCGCAGCGAGAGCATCCGCGCCCACTCAGACGAAATCTCGATCCGCAGCGGCTTCGACTATCTGAACCCGCAGCCCTTCAAGGGCAGCTACAACGTGAAGGAAGTCTTCGGGGAAACGGTTGTCCCGCTGGCCAAGGACATAACCTTCGCGCGCCTGCTGGAGTTCAACGGCGCCGTTCGCCGTACCGACTATTCGACCTCCGGCACCGTCACGACCTGGAAACTCGGTGGCACCTATGAACCCGTCGAAGGGGTCCGCCTGCGGCTCACCCGCTCGCGCGACATCCGTGCGCCCAACCTGCAGGATCTGTTCGGCGTCTCTACGGCGACCACCACCATCGTGAACCCCTTCACTCGCGTGTCGACGGGCCCCATCCAGGGAATCACCGGCGGCAACCCGACCCTGACGCCCGAAATTGGCAACACCCTGACCGCCGGCATTGTGGTCCAGCCGCTGCAGGTTCCCGGTCTGCGGATGTCGGTCGACTACTATGACATCAAGATCAGCAACGCGATCGCCAGCTACGCCGCGCAGACCATCGCCGACAACTGCCTCAACGAGCAAAACGGGGCGGGGCGAGGCTATTTTTGCAACCTGCTGGTGCTTCAGGGCGCGGGGCCTGCCCCGGCGGTGACCCGGATCACCACCGTGCCCTTCAACATCAACCGCCAGACGCTGAGCGGCTTCGACTTCGAGGCCGCCTATAGCCACGCGCTCCTGGGCGGCAACCTGGGCGTCCGCGCCTTCGCCACCTACACCCAGGACAACAGCAACTTCGACGCCAGCGGTCGCACCCAGAACGCCGGGGCGCTGCTGACCGGCCAGCCTCGCTGGATGGGGACCATCTCCACCACCTACCGGTACGAGCGCTTCTCTGGCACGCTGCAGACTCGCATCCTTGACTCGGTCAAGCTTAACCCGACGCTGATCGGCCCCGATGATAGGAATTACTCACCGGCGCTGACCAACTCTGTCAACATCAACAGAAACCCGGCGCTCGTATACTGGAACCTCTCGGCGCAGTACGACGTGCTGCGGAGCGACAAAAGAAAGCTGCAATTCTACGCTGTTATCGACAACGTGTTCGACAAGAGCCCCCCCTTCACCGGCCCGTCGGTTTTCTATGACGTGATCGGCCGGTACGCGAAGGTCGGCGCCCGGTTCAGCTTCTAGAGGAAGCGATAGTGAGACTCGGTATTTTCAAAGTTAGCCTCATTGCCGCCCTGGCGTTCGGGGCGTCCGCTCCGGTGGCCATGGCCCAGTACAACTCCACCGCTCCGCTGCATAATCCCTCGGCAGACAAGCGGGACTTCAGCGGGATTTGGACGCCCGATCAGAGCAACATCTACTCCTATCCCGCGCGTGGTCAGCGTCAGCATCCCCCCCTGAAGGGGAAGTACGCGGCGGATTACGAAACTGTCCTCAAGGCGGCGGCTGAGGGCAAGGTGACCAACGACCCCGGGGCCAACTGCCTGCCCGGCGGCATGCCCAGGATCATGGTCAACCCCTACCCGATGGAGATTCTTCACAACAAGGATCGGGTGACGATGCTGTTCGAGTATCAGAATCAAGTCCGCCGGATCTTCCTGGACGGTCGCAAGCACCCGGAGGACATCTATCCGACCTACCTCGGCGACTCGATCGGGCACTGGGAGGGCGACGTGCTGGTGATTGAGACTATCGGCATGCGCGGCGACACCATGTTCGACGCCACGGGCATACCCCACTCCGACAAAATCACCGTCGTCGAGCGCATCTACAAGGAAAGTCCGACCAAGCTGGTGGACGACATCACCTCGATAGATCCGGAAGCGCTCAAGGAGCCCTGGACCGTCAAGCGAACTTACACGCTGAAGCCTGACTTCCAGATCATGGAAAATATCTGCCTGGAGAACAACCGCAACCCGGTCGACGCCAACGGGGTGACGCGGACGATTCTGGCCGATGGGGTGGTGAAGTGAGGCGAGGCCGATGAACCGACGAGACGTCATCCGAGTTGCCGGAGCCGGAGCCGCCGCGACAGCCGCCGCAGCCACGGGTGCGGCTGCGGCCGCAGACGCGGCGACAGCTCGCCCGTCCGGCGAAGTGAAGCCCGGGCTGGAGTTCGTCTTCCGCGCGACGGTCGAATTGGAGCCGCCGATCGAAGTCGGCACTTATGACAACCAGCGCAAGCGGATCGTGCCCATCAATGGCGGCAAGGTCGAAGGCCCGCGGTTCAAGGGCGTTATTCTTCCGGGCGGCAACGACTGGCAGTCGCTGCGCGCTACCGACGGCAACACCCAGATTTACGCCCGCTACACGCTGAAGCATGACGACGGGACCATCGTCTCGGTGATCAATCCCGGCGTCCGCCGGGGTCCGCCCGCCGTGATGGCCAAGCTGGCCGCGGGCGAAGTCGTTGATCCCACCCTATATTACTTCAGAGCCTCGCCGCAGTTCGAGGTCCAGCCCGGCCCCCATGGCTGGCTGATGGAAAATACGTTCGTCTGTGTAGGTAAGAGATGGCCCAATGCGGTCGATCTAGATTTCTACCGCGTGCTATAGTGCGTAACGCTTACGAACTCGCGCGAGAGAATTGATAATGGCCGGCCGCAAGTTTCCGATGCTCGTCACGATCGGAGGCGTTGCGATCGCCGCATCGCTCCTCGCCGCCTGCCAATATTATGGCCAGCCGAAGTCCATGGCCAACGCCTCCGGCGCCGAAGCCATCCCTGACAAGATCGACTACCGATGGGACGTCCGGCCGATCCTGTCGCAGAACTGCTTCCAATGTCACGGCAACGACGCCAAGAATCGTAAGGCCGGCCTGAGGCTCGACGTCTCCGAAGCCGCCTACGGCAAGCTGCCCGAGGACCCCGGCAAGCGCGCCATCATTCCCGGCAATCCGAACCGGTCGGAGCTGTTCAAACGCATCGTCTCGACCGACCAAGACACCCGAATGCCGCCGCGCGAGGCGCACAAGACGCTGACGGCCCGCGAGGTCGCCATCCTGGAGCGGTGGATCAAACAGGGCGCGAAGTATCAGCAACACTGGGCCTATATCCCGCCGAAGGAAGCGAAACCGTCGCGGACGCAGTGGGACAAGCAGGCGGTCAACTCGATCGACCGCTACGTCTTCGCCAAGTTCGGCAAGGCCAAGCTGGCGCCCTCTCCCGAGGCCGACCGCGAAACTCTGATCAATCGGGTCACCATGGACCTGACGGGGCTCCCGCCCACCTTGGCCGAGGTCGACGCTTTCGTCGCCGACAAGAGCCCCAACGCCTATGAGAAGCTGGTCGACCGCCTGATGGAGTCGACGCCCTACGCCGAGCGCCAGGCCAACATTTGGCTGGACGTGGCGCGTTACGCCGACAGCGACGGCTTTCTGAACGACCAGATCGGGCGCTTCCAACACCCCTACCGGGACTGGGTGATCTCGGCCTTCAAGCGCAATATCCCCTACGACCGCTTCGTCACCTGGCAACTCGCGGGCGACAAGCTGCCCAACGCGACGCGCGAGCAGATCCTGGCCACCTATTTCGTTCGCGCCGGGAAGCGATCCAACGAGGGAGGGATCACCGACGAAGAGTACCGCGTCGAGTACGTCAATGAGCGGGCCGAACTGATCGGCAAGGCCTTCCTCGGCCTGACCGTCGGCTGCGCCAAGTGCCACGACCACAAGTACGATGTGATCAGCCAGGCCGACTATTATTCGATGGGCGGCTTCTTCAACTCCATCGACGAGCGCGGCATCGCCTCGGGCGCCGGCCGCTCGACCCCGATGGGTCCGACGCAGGCCTGGCCGACGGCGCTGCAGAGCAAGACCCTGGCCGCCGCCAAGGCCAAGGTGCGCGAAAAGGAACTGGCGCTCGAAGCCACGCTGCAGCTCGCGCGGGCGCAGTCGGGGATCACCTCGGCCAATGCCGCCGGCCCCCTGGTGAGCGCGTCGTTGAACCGCTGGCAGCAGGCCTACTATCCGCTGGAGACGACCTACAAGGCCTCGACCGAGGCCCTTCAGAACCGCAACGACGGGCCGCCGACCCGGTCCTACACCCTGGCGCAACAGGCCGCCCAAGGCGGCAAGCCCGGCGCGAAGCCCGGCGCGAAGCCCGGCGTGGTCAAGGTCTCGGCCCCCGTGAGCCGTCGCGGACCGCCCATCGTTCAAGGGCCCAGCGACCCCGGTCGTGTCCGCACGCTCAACGACGATGTTTCCAAGGCTGTCGCCAAGGTGATCGCGGCCGGCAAGTCGGGGGAGACCGGCGCGGGGGCCAGCGGCCTGTCGCCCACCGCCCTGCTGACGGGCCTGTCCGAGGCGGTATTCGCCTGGACGCCTAACGCCGTCGCCGGGGGCCCGCCCGGCGGGGTGAACAACGGCCACGCCGTCGCAGGACCGCCTGGCAAGGGCGATGCCGTGCTGATCGACGACACCATCGGCTTCGCCGGCAAGGGCGTCGGCCACTTCGACCGCAGCGATCCGTTCAGCCTGGACGTGTGGGTCAAGCTTCGGGTCGACAAGCCCTATGACGAAGCCAACATCCTGTTCGACTCGGACAAGGGCGGCGCCGGCTACGAGCTGAACCTGGTGAACAACCACCTGGTGTTCACCGTCCAGCACGTCACCCCCTACAATATGGTGACGGTCCAAAGCCTCGACGTCCTGCCGCGCGGCCGCTGGGTACACCTGACCGCCACCTACGACGGCTCGTCGAAAGCCTCGGGCCTGAGCGTCTACGCCAACGGGACCGCTCTGAAGACCGAGGTTCTGCACGACCATTTGACCCGCGCGACCGTTCCGCGCGGGGGCAGCGGCCAGTTCGGCAGCTATATGGGCCTGGCCTTCGGACGACGCTTCGGGATGGTCGAGCTCAACAAGGCGGCGCTCGACGAGATCCGCGTCTTTACCAAGGCGCTGACCCCGCTGGAGGTCGCCTATCTGCACAACCCGCGTACCGCCGTCGCCAGCGTTCCCGCCTTGCAGGACGTCGCCGCCGCCTATGATCCGCGGGTGATCAAGGCCGCCGACGAACTTCGCGCCGCGCGCGACGCTGAGACCCGGGCCGACACGCCCATCAACCAGATGATGGTGGTCAAGGACTCGATGAAGCCCCGGCCCACCTACATTCTGGATCGCGGCAACTTCGACCAGCATGGCAAGATCGTGCCGGTGCAGGCCCTGCCCCGCGTGTTCGACTGGGGCGACAAGCGTCCCCGCGACCGGCTCGGCCTGACCCAGTGGCTGTTCGACCCGAAAAATCCTCTGACCAGCCGCGTTTACGTCAACCGCCTTTGGCAGCAGCACTTCGGGACCGGCATCGTAGAGACCGTCGAGGACTTCGGCACCCAGGGCTCCAACCCCAGCAACCCGGAGCTGCTCGACTATCTCGCCATCGAGTTCCAGCGCTCGGGCTGGGACATCCGCCATATGCAGAAATTGATCGTGATGTCGGCGACCTATCGTCAGAGCTCGAACATCACCAAGGAAGGCCTGGAGCGCGATCCTCGCAACTTCCTGCTGGCGCGCGGGCCCCGCTACCGCCTGCCGGCCGAAACCATCCGGGACAACGCGCTGATGGCCTCGGGCCTGTTGGTGCGGACGGTCGGGGGCGACGCGGTCTTCCCCTATCAGCCGCCCAAGGTCTGGGACGGCGCGGGTGTGGGCATTCACGCCTATCCGGACGCGGACATGGTGCCCAAGGACCAGATGCACCGGCGCTCGATGTACACCGTCATCCAACGCAACGCCCAGTTCCCGTCGATGGTGGTGTTCGACCTCGCCGATCGCAACGTCTCGACCGTGGCCCGGAAGATTTCCAACACGCCCCTGCAGGCCCTGGTGCTGCTGAACGACCCCCAATACCTCGAGGCCTACCGCAAGTTGGCCGAGCGGACGA
>CANJKM010000120.1 GCA_947474805.1 Caulobacterales bacterium
AGGCGTGGGCCCGCTCCTCCGGCGAGGTGGTGTCGGCGATATAGGCGCTGGCGGTGCCGAAGCTGGCCCCGGTGATGCCCGAGATCACCCGGCCGACGAACAGCCACTGCAGGGTCGGGGCCCAGGCCATCAGGAGGTAGTTCAATCCCAGACCGATGTTGGAGGCCAGGATCAAGGGGCGCCGCCCGAACCGGTCCGACAGCGCCCCGATCATCGGCGAGAAGAAGAACTGCATCAGGGCGAAGACGGTGTTGAACAGGCCGTAGATCGCCGCCGTCGTCGGCGCGTCCTGGACGAAGCGCGAGACCAGGCTCGGCAGCACGGGCGCCACCATCCCCAGCGCCATCATGTCGAGCAGGACGGTGATGAAGATGAAGGCGAGGGCAGCCTTGCCGGAGGTGCGGGCTTTCAACCGGTGGCGTCCAGATGGGCGCGCACCTTGGCGAATACGTCCTCGAACATGGCGGGGGTCAGCCGCCCGGTGTTCGTGTTCAGCCGCGAGCAGTGATAACTCGACCAGATTCGGATCGCCCCGGCCTGGAATTCGACCCCGTGCCCTGGGGGCGCGGCGTTGGCCTTGTAGCCGAGCGCCTTCAGGACATTTTTCCGCGAGACGTCGCCGAGGCAGACCATGGCTTTGAGGTTCGGCATCGAGGCTAGCCGCTCGACCAGGAAGGGGCGGCAAGTTGTCTCCTCGATCGGCAGCGGTTTGTTGCCCGGCGGGGCGCAGCGCACGGCGTTGGAGACCATGCAGTCGATCAGCTGCAGGCTGTCGTCGGGCCTGGCCTCGAACTGGCCGTGGGAGAAGCCGAACTTGCCCAGCGTCTCGTAGAGCAGCTTGCCGGCGTAATCGCCGGTGAAGGGCCGGCCGGTGCGGTTGGCGCCCTGGCGGCCGGGGGCCAGGCCCATGATGAGGAGCCGCCCTGACGAATCGCCCCAGGACGGCGCCGGCCCGTTCCACCAGTCGGGGTGGGCGGCGCGGTTCTCCATCCGGTAAGCCACGAGCCGCGGGCAGCGCGGGCAGTCGCGCGGCGGCTCGGCGCCCCAGTTTTCGACGGCGACGCTCTCAGCCGCCATGACGTCCGCCGCGGGAGGCCTTATAGGGTCGAAGGATCATGGATTGGGACGCTTCCGATACTCTGGACAGGGCCGTTGTGGTGGCTCTCGGGGGCAACCTTGCCGGCGACTATGGCTCGCCCAAGGCCGCGCAGGAGGCGGCCTTGGCGCTGTTCGCCGACGCGGGACTGATGATCGTCAAGCGGTCGTCCTGGTGGCGGTCGGCCTCCTGGCCCGACCCGTCCCTGCCTGACTACCTGAACGCCGTCGTGCTTGTCGAGACGAGCCTCGACCCCTCGCAGACCCTTGAGGTCCTGCACGCCGTCGAGGTCTGCTTCGGCCGGCGGCGAGATCTGGCCAACGCCCCAAGGGTGCTCGACCTAGACCTGATCGCCCACGGACGCACGGTGACGGGGGAGGGGGAAGCCATGGTCTTGCCACACCCCCGCGCCGCTGAACGGCTGTTTGTCATGGGCCCTCTGTCCGAGATCGCGCCCGGTTGGCGCCATCCTGTGCTGGGCGAGACGGCGACACAGCTGGCCACCGCCGCCCGCGTCGGTAAAGACGCCGCGCCCTCTCTCTAGGGCTTTCGCCGCATTGCAAAAGGAAGGCTAAACCTCTATCTGCAACTGTTCCCGCCACGTCTACCGGAAGTACCCATGGCCCGCGTCACTGTCGAAGATTGCGTCGAGAAGGTCCCGAACCGCTTCAGCCTCGTGCTGCTGGCGGCTCACCGCGCCCGTGCGGTGTCGGCCGGAGCGCCGCTGCTCATCGACCGCGACAACGACAAGAACCCCGTCGTGGCCCTGCGCGAGATCGCCGAGGAAGCCGTGGATTCGGAAAGCCTTCGCGAAAACCTGATCGTCACCCTGCAGCGGGTCGATGAGCGTACGGAAGCCGAGGAAGAAGCCGAAACCCTCGCCCTGCTGGCCGATCCGCAGCACATGCACATGTCCGAACAGGAACTGGTTCGCGCCCTGCAGAGCGACCGCGACGGCGGTCAAGAGGAGCGCTTCTGAGCCCCGAGGGCACAGACGCACTAACCATCCGGACCGACCCGGTCGCCGTTCCGGCGACCACCGCTGCACCACGCCAGAAGTATCTCCGTCAGTACGAGCTGATCGAGCGGGTCAAGGCCTATGACCCGACCGCGGACGAAGCGCAGCTCAACCGCGCCTATGTCTACGCCATGCGGATGCACGGCTCGCAGCTGCGCGCCTCGGGCGATCCCTATTTCGCGCATCCGATCGAGGTGGCCGGCATCCTGACCGACTACCGGCTGGATAGCGCGGCCATCATCACCGCCCTGCTGCACGATGTCATCGAGGACACCCAGGCCACCCGCGACGACATCGCCGAGCGGTTCGGCGACGAAGTGGCCGAGCTGGTCGAGGGGGTGACCAAGCTCACCAAGCTCGAACTGACCGCCGAACACACCAAGCAGGGCGAGAACCTGCGCAAGTTCATCCTGGCCATCTCCAAGGATGTCCGGGTGCTTCTGGTCAAGCTTGCCGACCGGCTGCACAACATGCGGACGCTCGGCTACATCAAGGCGGCCGCCAAGCGTGAGCGGATCGCTCGGGAAACGCTGGACATCTACGCGCCCCTGGCCCGCTCGATCGGCTGCCACCGCTTCTGCTCGGAACTGGAGGAGCTGGCCTTCCAGCACCTCAACCCCACGGCCCGCGACGCGATCATCAAGCGGCTGGAAAAGCTGCGCGCCAACCAGGGCGCCGCGGTGGCGCATGTTTCAGGCGAAATCTCGGGACGGCTTGAGGCTGCCGGAGTGGGGGCTCGCGTCTATGGCCGCGAGAAGCAGCCCTATTCGATCTGGAGAAAGCTTCAGCGCAAGACGGTCGGCTTCGCCCACCTGTCCGACATCTACGCCTTCCGCGTCATCGTCGCCGACGAGGACGACTGCTATCGGGCGCTCGGCGTCATCCACCGCGTCTGGCCGTTCGTGCCCGACCGTTTCAAGGACTATGTCTCGACCCCCAAGCGGAACAATTATCGCTCGTTGCACACTACTGTGGTCGGGCCCAAGGGCATGCGGATCGAGATGCAGATCCGCACGGAGGCCATGGATCGGGTGGCCGAGGAGGGCGTCGCCGCTCACTGGCGCTACAAAGGTCGCTCCTACGGCTTCGACGCCGACGCGGCCGAGGCCGGCGGCGGCCGAGACCCTCTGATCAACCTGCGCCATCTGGTGCAGCTGATGGAGCACGGCGGCGACGTCGAGGAGCTGGTCGAACACGCCAAGATGGAGATGTTCCTCGATCAGGTCTTCGTCTTCACCCCCAAGGGCAAGTTGATCAGCCTGCCGAGCGGGGCCATGCCACTGGACTTCGCCTACGCGGTCCACTCCGATATCGGCGACACCACCGTCGGGGCCAAGATCAACGGCGAGTTGAAGCCGCTGCGCACGCCCCTGGCCAATGGCGACGTGGTCGAGGTGATCATCGGGCCCAAGCCCGCCGCCATACCCGATTATCAGTCCCTGACCGTCACGGGCCGCGCCCGGTCGGCCATCCGCCGCCACATCCGCCAGAGCGAGAAGGAGGAGGGGGTCCGGCTCGGCAAGGCCGCCGTTGACCACGCCTTCGCCAAGGCCGAGCGCAAGCGCGCCGACGTCACCCTACGCCCGGCGCTCGACCGGTTCGCGGTCGCCTCGGACGACGATCTCTACGCCCTGGTGGGCCGTGGGCAGATCACCCCGACCCAGGTCCTGGAAGCCGTGTTCCCGGGCCTTAAGGAATCCGAGCGCGCCGCCGCCGCCGCCCGCACCAAGATCGAGGACGGCAAAGCCGCGCGGCTGTTCGTGCGCGGGGGCGATCTGGCGGCCAACACCTTTTTGCGTTTCGCGCGCTGCTGCACGCCCGTGCCGGGCGACCGCATCGTCGGGATCGCGGAAGCAAAGGGCGAGGTGGTGGTTCACACCATCGATTGCACCAATCTGATCCCCTTCGAGAACCGCGAGGAGGTCTGGCGCGACCTGCACTGGACGCCGGAAGCCGAGCGCAACACCATCTCGCAAGCCCGGTTGACTGCGACCATCCGCGACGCGCCTGGCGTGCTGGGCCAAGCCTGCACCCTGATTGGCGAGGCCAAGGGCAATATCGTCAATCTGCGCATGTACCATCGCCAGGGCGACTTCTTTGACGCCGACTTCGACATCGAGGTCGTCGACGCCAAGCACCTGACCCATATCGCGGCGGCGCTCAGAGCCTGTCCTTCCATCGAGACTGTGGAGCGGGCGAAGGGCTGAGCCGGCTTTCCCTGCGCTCGCCGGTGCAGTATCGGGGACGCCATGATGACCTCCGAAGACGTCCTTGCTGAATTCCGTTCCGCCGGCGCCCTGCGCGAAGGCCATTTCGTCATGTCCGCGGGCCAACACAGCCCGATCTTCCTGCAGAAGAACCTGGTGTTCATGGACGCCAAGCGCTGCGAGCGACTCTGCAAGGCTCTGGCCGAGAAGATCACCGCCGAGCTCGGTCCTGTGGACGTGGCGGTCTCGCCGGCCGTCGGGGGCATCATCCCCGGCTATGAGACGGCCCGGCACCTGGGCGTGAACTCGATCTATGTCGAGCGGGAGGCCGGAGGCTTCAAGTTCCGGCGCGGCTTCCATCTGGAACCGGGCCAAAGGGTGGTCATGGTCGAGGACATCGTCACGACGGGGCTTTCCTCGCGCGAATGCATCGCCGCGATCCGGGAGGCCGGCGGCAACGTCGTCGGCGCCGCATGCATCGTCGACCGTTCTGGCGGGGCGGCCGATGTGGGCGTGCCGCTGGTGGCGCTCGCCAGCCTGAAGGTGCCCGCTTACGAGCCGGACGCCGTGCCGCCGGAACTGGCGGCGATCCCGATCGAGGATCCAGGCTCGCGCAGGCTTTCCAAGTGAACCGGCGGCTGCGGCTGGGGGTCAATATCGACCACGTCGCGACCATCAGGAACGCGCGCGGCGGCCTCTATCCCGATCCAGCCCGCGCCGCGGTCGAGGCGCTGGAGGCCGGCGCCGACGGCATCACCGCCCACCTGCGCGAAGACCGTCGCCATATCTCCGACGCCGATATCGACACCCTGGCCGCCATGCTGGCCGAGCGCGGCCGGCCGCTGAACCTGGAGATGGCCGTCACCGCTGAGATGCGGGAGATCGCCCTGCGCCATCGCCCGCACGCCGTCTGCCTCGTGCCCGAGCGGCGCGAGGAGCGGACCACCGAGGGCGGACTCGACGTCGCGGGCGGCCACAACTGGATCGCTCCCTTCGTCATGAAGCTGAAGGACGCCGGCAGCCGGGTGTCTCTGTTCATCGGTGCCGACCCCATGCAGGTTGAGGCCGCCGCCCGCACCGGCGCCCAGGTTGTCGAGCTCCACACCGGCGCCTTTTGCGACGCCGCCCGGGAGAGCCGGGTGAGGGAGGCGGGCGCCCACCTCGACGCCCTGATGATCGCCGCCCGCCAAGCCGCGAGTCTTGGCCTTGAGGTCCACGCCGGCCACGGCATCGACTACGATACGGTGGAGGCGGTTGCGGCCATCCCCGAGGTGGTCGAGCTCAACATCGGCCACTTCCTGATCGGCGAGGCCATCTTCGTCGGCCTGGGTCCGGCGATCCGACGGATGCGGGCGCTGATGGACGACGCGCGGGGCGTCGAGGCGTGATCCTCGGCGTCGGCAACGACATCTCCGACATCCGCCGAGTGCAGGCGAGCCTGGACCGGTTCGGCGAGCGCTTCACCCTGCGGATCTTCACCGAGATCGAGCGGACCCGTTCCGAGCGCAAACCGGACAAGGCCGCAAGCTACGCCAAACGCTTCGCGGCCAAGGAGGCCTGCGCCAAGGCGCTTGGCACCGGCATGCACCAGGGGGTTTATTGGCGCGACATGGGGGTCGTGAACCTCCGAAGCGGCAAGCCGACCATGGAGCTGACCGGCGGCGCGGCGGCCCGGCTGGCCGCTCTTTGCCCGTCCGGGAAGACTCCGATCATCCACCTCAGCCTCAGCGACGAGCATCCCTACGCCCAGGCCTTCGTGATCATCGAGGCGGTATAAGGCGCAAAGCCTCCTTGTTTTGGTCACGGTCTAGCTTTCCTCTTCCCGGGCTTGCGGCGAGAGGCGACTTGCCCGCGAGGGCCTGAGGGGGTAACGCCCAGCCAATCGTCCGCACTGTCGCCCGGACCCGAAAGACCCCGTATGACGCAAGCCTCCTCTGAGCCGTCCAACGCCAAGCCGGCCACGCCGCAGGTGAAGTCGGGTCCCGTCCACGAACTGTTCGAGCTCGGCAAGACCATCGTCTATGCGCTGCTGATCGCTTTGGCGTTGCGGGCCATCCTGTTCCAGCCCTTCACCATCCCCTCCGCCTCGATGGAGCCGACGCTGCTGGAAGGCGACTACATCATCGTCTCCAAGTTCGCCTACGGCTGGAGCCGCCATTCGCTGCCGCTGAGCCCGCCCCTGTTCAAGGGCCGGATCGGCATGCACGAGCCCAAGCGGGGCGACATCGTGGTGTTCAAGCTGCCGCGCGACGGCCGCACCGACTATATCAAGCGCGTCATCGGCCTGCCGGGCGACAAGCTGCAGGTGCGGATGGGCGTGGTCTATATCAACGACAAGGCCCTCCCGCGCACGACCATGACGCCGGAAATGGTCGAGAACGTCTTCGGCGCGCCGCGCGCCGTGGCCCGTTTCCGCGAGACCCTGCCGAGCGGCAAATCCTATGTGACCTACAGCTTCGGACCCGAGGGCGAGGCCGAGAACACCTATGTCTATCAGGTGCCCCAGGGGCAGTATTTCATGATGGGCGACAACCGCGACAACTCGCTCGACAGCCGCTTCCCGACCGAGATCGGCGTCGGCTTCGTGCCGGCCGAGAACCTCGTGGGGCGCGCCGACCTGATCCTGTTCTCCTGGGAGCCGGGCGCGACCCTGTTCAAGCCCTGGACCTGGGTGACCCACATCCGGGCCAACCGCTTCGGCCAAAGGCTGGGGTGAGGGTGAACATTCGCGCCGAGGCGGTCGAGGCTCTGCAACAGCGCCTCGGCCACAGCTTCGCCGACAAGGACCTGCTCGAAAGGGCCCTGACCCACGCCAGCGTCGTGCCCGATGTCCGCGCGGGCCGACGGGACAATGAGAGGCTGGAGTTCCTGGGCGACCGGGTGCTCGGCCTGCTGGTCGCCGAACACCTGTCGGAGACCTTCCCCGACGCCAAGGAGGGCGAGCTTTCGGCGCGCCTGCACATGCTGGTCGACCGCACCGCCTGCGCCCGCGCGGCCCGGCGCATGGACCTCGGCCCTGCCCTGCGCCTCGCCCCCGGCGAGACCAAGAACGGCGGCCGCGAGCACGACACCATCCTGGGCGACGCATGCGAGGCGGTGATCGCCGCCCTCTACCGCGACGCGGGCCTGGATAAGACCCGCGAGATCTGGCGTCGGTTCTGGCGCGAGGAGCTGGACGCTCCGGCCGAGCTTCGCGCGCACAACCCCAAGTCCGCGCTGCAGGAGTGGGCCGCCGCCAGCGGCAAGCCGCCCCCGGCCTATGAGATCGTCAGACGCACCGGCCCCGACCACGCCCCCCAATTCACCGTCGAGGTCGCTATCGAGGGGTTCAGCCCCATCCGCGCCGAAGGCTCCTCCCGCCAGGCGGCCGAAAAGGCCGCCGCCCAGGCGCTTCTGTCCCGCGAAGGCGCAGCATGACCGATACTCCCCACACCTCCGGCTCTGGTCCGATTGGGGGCCCGGAAGGCACCCGAGCGGGCTTTGTCGCCATCATCGGCGCTCCGAACGCCGGCAAGTCGACCCTGGTCAACCGCCTGGTCGGCCAGAAGGTCTCGATCGTCACCAAGAAGGTGCAGACCACCCGTTTCCCGGTGCGCGGCGTCGCCATGGCCGGCGAGGCCCAGATCGTGCTGGTCGACACCCCAGGCGTCTTCACCCCGCGCCGCCGCCTGGACCGCGCCATGGTGCGTTCGGCCTGGGCCGGCGCTGAGGGCGCGGAGGTCATCGTGCATCTGGTCGACGCCGAGGCCGAGATGGCCGTGGCCGAGAAGACCGCCACCTCGGCCCAGAAGCGTTGCGTCCAGGACGCCGAAACCATTGTCGAGGGGCTCAAGGCCTCCGGCCGCAAGGCCATCCTGGCGCTGAACAAGATCGACATGGTCAAGCGGGACAAGCTGCTGGCCATCGCCGAAGCCCAGTTCGCCACCAGCGTCTACGACCAGGTCTTCATGGTCTCGGGCCAGAACGGTTCGGGCGTCGAGGACCTGAGGAAGCGCCTGGCCGAGCTGATGCCCGAGGGGCCGTGGCTCTATCCCGCCGACCAGACCGCCGACATTCCCAGCCGCCTGCTGGCCGCCGAGATCACCCGCGAGAAGATTTATCTGCGCGTGCACGAGGAGCTGCCCTACGCCGCCGCCGTCGAGACCACCGACTTCAAAGAGCAGAAGAACGGCATCCGCATCGAGCAGACCATCTATGTCGAGCGCGAGGGCCAGCGCGCCATCGTGCTGGGCGAGAACGGCCAGACCCTGAAGTGGATCGGCTCCAAATCGCGCGAGGAGCTGGCCGAGATCCTGGGCCAGCCCGTCCACCTCTTCCTGCACGTGAAGGTGATCGAGAATTGGCAGGAGCAGCGAGCCTTCTACCGCGACACCGGCCTCGACTTCGACGTCTGACCGGATGGCGGAGTGGACCGACGACGCCTTCGTCCTCTCGGCCCGCCCGTTCGGCGAGACCGGCGGCGTCGTCGAGCTTCTGACCGAGAACCACGGCCGCTACGCCGCCCATGTCGCCGGGGCCGCCTCGCGCCGGATGAAGCCCTTCCTGCAGCCCGGCGCGCGGGTGATCGCGACCTATCGAGCCCGCACCTCCGAAAA
>CANJKM010000121.1 GCA_947474805.1 Caulobacterales bacterium
AAGAGCGCCAAGCCGCTCCGGGTTTCGAGCCCGGCCTTCAAGGACATGGGCGACATTCCGTTCGAAAACACCCAGTACCGGGGGAACATCTTTCCCGGCCTGAATTGGAGCAAAGGTCCGAAGGGGACCGCCGCCTATGCCGTGATCCTCCAGGACACCGACGCCCTGAACAACGGCGAGGCGATCCTGCATTGGACGATGTACAATGTGCCGGCCAAGTTGCGTAGCCTGCCTCCAGGCATGACCGCCCCGCCCGCCGGCGCCAGCTTCGGTCCCAATGTCCGCGGCCCTAACTACCCCTACACCGGCCCGCGCACGGGGCCCGGCCCCAAGCACCGCTATCACTTCCAGGTCTATGCGCTTGACCGGCCGCTCGACGCCAATCCGGCGATGACCTTCGACCAGCTCAAGGCGGGCATGACCGGCCATGTGCTGGCTTCGGGCCAGATCGTCGGCCTCGGCCAGTTCGATCCGACCGCCCCGCCCCCAACGCCCAGGCCCGCGAGTTAGCGGAACAGCTCGAGGTTCACCGCGTCGCCGAGGGCGCGGTAGCCAAGATCGCTGCCGTGCAGGTGGTCGGGCGCCCCCAGGCCCGGCTTGATCTGCGAGAGCCGGGCCGGATCGCGCCACACGGCGTCGAAGTCGATCACCGCGTCATAGGCGCCGCTCGTGCGGATCCAGCTGTTGATCGCCCGACGGGCGGCGTCGCCCTCGGGCGACCAGTAGGCGGCGCCCTCATAGGGCGTGATGGTGGCGCCATAGATCTTCAGCCCGTGCGCATGGGCCCGCGCGATCAGTTGGCGGTAGCCGGCGATCAGCTCGGCGGGGGTCAGCTTGACCGGCGGCGCGTTCGGGCCAAGCCCGAGGCCGAGGTCGTTGACGCCCAGGAACACGACCAGATAGCGCGCGCCGGCCGCTCCCAGCACGTCGCGGTCGAACCGGGCCAGCGCACTCTCCCCGGCGCCGGGGGCCAGGAGGCGGTTGCCGCTGATCCCCTCGTCGATCACGCCCCAGGCGCGTCTGCCTCCGTCGCGCGCCGCCAGCCGCTCGGCGAGCCGGTCGGGCCAGCGCTGGTTGCTGTCGGGCGTCGAGGCCGTGCCGTCGGAAATGGAGTCGCCCAGCACCACGACCGCCCCGCCGGGCCGCTCGGGGACGACCTCGACCCCCGACAGATAGGCCCGATAAAGAAAGGTTTGATTGGCCGGGAAGGCGGGCGCGGCGGTGAAGTCGCCGGGACCGGACGCATAGCCGGTCTGCACCCCGACCGGGTGGCAGGTGCACGGCCCGGTTTCGCCGGGCAGATAGAGGCTGACCGCGAGCGACGACAGGGCCGCCAGCTTCATGTCGACGGGATCAGAGAGCAGGGGCGCACCGGGTGGAATCACCGCCGCCGGGTCGCCGCCGAATGTGAGGACATGGTCTGAACCCGGCTGGACCGCTCCACCCTCGCCCGCCAGGGCCACATGGGCCGCCCCGATCCGCAGCGGCGCGGCGCCGTATTCGTTGCTGAGACGGATCCGGACCTTGGTTCCACCCGCGCTGAGCCGAACCACCTGCCGCAAAGTCTGATTGTTGAAGCTGGCGCTCACCCGGTTACGGGCGGTGGCGACCAGATTGACCGGCGTGGGCGACGCGCCCCAGGCCCCGATCCAGACCTCGCGCGCCGGGGCTGCCGCACCGGCTTGAAAGGCGCAAACCAAAGCGGCCAGCGCTCCCAGGAAAGCCAACCGCGCCATGTCCGCCCTCTATTCTTGTTTTGAAGGAGGATGACCGATGACGGGGGAGGCGCCTAGCCGCGAGCCCCGCGCCCCGCCCGCCACCGTCAAAAAACTGTGCCTTTTGGACAACACACGCGAGCTCCTCTCGCGCCCCTTTGGCAGTCTTTCGAGTAATCGCGGAAGCAAGCTTAACCGCAAAAGTGACTGAACAAGCGTCACTTTGGCCGAGTTTGGACAACTTTGTGGCGCCCGGACGCTCGGCGAGTCCCTCGTCTGGCCTGGTTGGGCCGCTTGACCTTCCACTGAGGGTCGGGTGTACCCTGGTCGGATTCCTGTGAAACAAACTCCACCACGTCCTGAGGGGATATATTTTATGAATAGAACCAATCGACTTGCAAAGCGCACCCTGCTGCTTTCAGCCGCTGCGCCGCTCGTCATGGCGCTCGCCTCCACTTCGGCCATGGCCGCCGCGGCCCCCGCGCCCGCGACCGACGAAGTTGAAGCCGTTGTCGTCACCGGTTCGCTGCTCCGCCGCCTCGACCTCGACACGCCCTCCCCGGTGACGGTCGTGACCTCCGAAAACCTGTCTCGCGCCGGCATCGTCACCGCGACCGACGCCATCCGCACCATCTCAGCCGACGGCGCCGGTTCGATCGGCACCGGCTTCCAGAGCGGCTTTTCGGCCGGGGGCTCGGCCGTCTCGCTGCGCGGCCTGGGCGTCTCCTCGACCCTGGTTCTGGTCGACGGCCTGCGTTCGACCAACTTCCCGATCAACGACGATGGGCACAACGCCTATGTCGATCTGAACTCGATCCCCTTCAGCCTGATCGACCGCCTCGAAGTCCTGAAGGACGGCGCCTCGTCGACCTACGGCGCCGACGCCATCGGCGGCGTGGTCAACCTGATCATGAAGAAGACCTTCACCGGCGTTAAGGGCAGCCTGGAAGGCGGCGAAGCCTGGCGCGGAGACGCCTCGCATGTCCGCGGCGACCTGACGCTCGGCTTTGGCGACTATCGCGCCAAGAACTGGAATTTCTATGTCAACGGCGAGTACCAGCGCGACGGCCGGGTCACCAGCAACAGCCGCGGCTTTCCGTACAACACCCAGGACCTGAGCCGCATCGGCGGCCTCGACCAGAACACCGCCGACAGCACCCTGACCACCGCCACCCCGAACGCGGTCGTCACCCGCGTGAGCCAGTCGGACCTGAACAATCCCCTGGCCGGCGGCATTGGCGCGCCCCTGACCACCTCCTACCAGCTGCTGAACCCGAACTGCCCGAACGGCACCTACACGGTGACCACCGGCGCGGCCCAGGGCACGGGCTGCAAGTACGACCTGGTCGACCAGTACAACCAGCTGCAGCCGCTGCAGGAGCGCTACGCGCTGAACGGCCGCCTGAGCGTCCGCCTCTCGCCGAACGTCGAGGGTTATGTCTCGGGCATGTATTCGCGCAGCTTCGTGAGCATCAAGAACCAGCCCCGCGCTATCCGGGCGACCCAGCCCTTCGGCGGCAACCCGGCGATCGCCTCCAACAACCCCGGCATCGTGCTGCCCGTCTATATCTGCTCGACCGGCGTCAACTGCTCGACCGCCGCCGACCGCCGCCTGAACCCGAACAACCCGTTCGCGGCGGCCTTCGCCGCCACCCCGGCGCAAGGCGCGGCCCGCATCTACTACCTGGGCGGCGACCTGCCGGCTGGCAGCGACCGGGAGAACGAAGTCTATCGCTTCGCCACCGGCCTGAAGGGCGACTTCGGCGGCGACTGGAACTGGAAGATCGACGGCGTCTACGCCCGCGACAACCTGTCCATCAACCAGTACGGCTTCTTCAACGTCGCCGGCCTGCTGAAGGCGATCAACACCGGCTCCTACAACTTCGTGAATCCGGCGGCCAACACCGCCGAGGTCCGCAACGCCGTGTCGCCGACCGTGACCACCCCGTCGTTCTCTGAGATGTATTCGCTCGACGCCTCGATCACCAAGGTGCTGGCCACCCTTCCGGGCGGCGAACTGCAGCTGGCCGTCGGCGGTCAGGTCCGCAAGGAAAAGCTGGAGAACAATAACCAGAACGCCAAGCTCGACACCTATACCCTGACCACCTCCTCGGCCTTCGGCGAGCACACGGTTTCGGCGGCCTTCTTCGAAATCGACGCTCCGGTTCATGAGAAGCTCGACCTGAACGTTTCGGGCCGTTACGACCACTATTCGGAAGGCTTCGGACGCTTCTCGCCGAAGTTCGGCGCCAAGTTCGCGCCGATCCAGCAGCTCCAGCTCCGCGGCACCTATTCGCGCGGCTTCCGGGCCCCGACCTTTGCGGAATCGGGCCCGCGCTCGCAATATGCCGGCTTCTCGACCTTCACCCCACCGGCGGCTTTCCAGCTGCAGCACGGCGGCCTGACCTCGGGCGGCAACACCAACGCCTATGCGCAGTCCTACAACCTCGGCGGCGGCTTCGGCGGCAACCCGGACCTGAAACCGGAGACCTCGCGCAGCTTCACCGGCGGCATCATTCTCCAGCCCGCCCGCTGGTTCAGCGCCACGATCGACTACTACAACGTCAAGAAGAAGAACCTGATCGTCGCCGGTCCGGACGCCGGCGCCGCGCGCAACGCCTACTACTCGCAGTCCACCAGCGCCGCCGGCTGCGCCGCCGTCGCACGGGTTGGCCCCGGTTATTCCTGCAACCTAATCGACGCCGTCGATCCGCTGTTCCCGGCGGGTATGCCGCGCGTGCTGATCATCAACGCGCCCTTCGTGAACGCCAACTCGGCCTCGACCGAAGGCGTGGACTACGCGATCAACGCCAACTTCAACCTGCCGCATGACATCAAGTGGACCACCCACGCTGAAGTCACGCACACGATGAAGTACAATCTGATCACCGATAGCGGGGTGATCCAGAAGTACGCCGGGACGCTCGGCCCCTACGATCTGTCGTCGGGCAACGGCACCCCACGCATCCGCGGCAACTGGCAGAACACCCTGGAAGTGGGCCGCCTGACCCTGTCGACGACCATCTACTACATCGGCAAGATCAAGTCGGTCGCGACCGACCAGCGCGCCAGCAACGACTGCGTCACCAACAACCAGTACGCCACCGGCAACACGGCTCTGGGCGCGCAGTTCTGCTACATCAAGAAGTTCATCAACGTGGACGGCAACGTCTCGTATGAGGTTCGTGATGGGATCACGGTGTTCGGCAACGTCGGCAACATCTTCGACGCCCGCGCCCCGATCGCGCCGGGCGCCTACGGCAGCGCTCCGAACTTCCTGACCACCTTCCACTACGCCGGCCTGATCGGCCGGACCGCGAAGGTCGGCGTCCGCTTCCAGTTCTAAGCAGACGTCTTTCTAACCAGGGGCCGGCTCCGCGAGGGGCCGGCCCTTTTCTTTTTGCGGCGGCGGGCGTCAGCTTGCCGCCGAGCATTCCCGGGAACCGGTGGACCAGATGATCAAACGCCTGATGCTGACGGCCGCCGCGGCCGCCCTCCTCTCCACCCCGGCCCTGGCCGCCCGAATCCAGCCGCCGCCCCAGCCCGCCGCCCCGACGCCGGCGATCGCCGCGCCGCGCGACGTTCCCTACCCGGGCCTCCTGAAACTGTCGGTCGACGCCACCGATCTGGACCACCGCATCTTCCGCGTCCGCGAGACCATCCCGGTCGCCCGGTCCGGCCCCGTAACCCTGCTGTTCCCGATGTGGCTCCCCGGCGCCCACTCCGCGCGGGGCGAGCTCAACCACTTCGCCGGGCTGATCGTCACCGCGGGCGGCAAGCGGATCGAGTGGACCCGCGACCCGGTCGAGGTTTCCGCCTTCCACCTCAACGTCCCCGCGGGCGCCAAGACGCTGGAGCTCGAGTTCCAGTACCTGTCTCCGACCGCCGGGGACCAGGGCCGTATCGTCGTCACGCCCGAGATGATGAACGTCCAGTGGAACAACTTGGCCCTCTATCCGGCAGGCTATTTCACCCGCCAGGTCCAGATTCAGGCGGACATCAAACTGCCGACCGGCTGGGACTACGCCACCGGTCTGGAGACGGCCTCCAAGTCCGGCGACACCGTCAGCTTCAAGCCGATCAGCTTCGACAACCTGGTCGACTCGCCGATGTTCGCGGGCCGCTGGTTCAAGAAGATCGAGCTCGATCCCGGCGGCCGCTCGCGCATCACCCTCGATGTGATGGCCGACGATCCCAGCCTGCTGGAGACCAAGCCCGAGCAGGTCCAGGCGCTGCGCGACCTGGTCGTCCAGGCCGACCGCCTCTATGGCGCGCGCCATTTCGACCACTATGACCTGATGTTGGCCCTGACCGACCGGATGGGCGGCATCGGCCTGGAGCACCAGCGCTCCAGCGAGAACGGCAGCGTCCCCAAATTCTTCACCGACTGGGAGCACACCGCCCCGGCCCGCAACGTCCTGCCGCACGAGTTCACCCATAGCTGGAATGGCAAATACCGCCGCCCCGCCGACCTGTGGACGCCCAACTTCAACACGCCCATGCGGGGGAACGGCCTCTGGGTCTATGAGGGCCAGACGCAGTATTGGGGCTATGTGCTGGGCGGCCGCGCCGCCATCGTCACCCGCCAGGAGACGCTCGACGCCATCGCCGCCATCGCCGCCGCCTATGACGTGCGCGAGGGGCGCAGCTGGCGCCAGCTGATCGACACCACCAACGACCCCATCGTCGCCTCGCGCCGCCCCTTCCCTTTCCTCAGCTGGCAGAGGAGCGAAGACTATTACAACGAGGGCCTGCTGATCTGGCTCGACGCCGACACCCTGATCCGCGAGCAGAGCAAGGGCGCCAAGTCGCTCGACGACTTCGCCAAGGCCTTCTTCGGGGTCAACGACGGCGACTGGAGCCAGCTGACCTACGATTTCGACGAGGTGGTGCGGACCCTGAACGGGGTGATGCCCTACGATTGGGCGAGCTTCCTCAAGACCCGGCTCGAGGGCCACGGCCCGGCCCCGCTAGACGGCCTGACGCGGGGCGGCTGGAAACTCGTCTACACCGAGACCCCAACCGACTATTACAAGAACACCGAGGCCCGGGCCCGCAGCACTGACCTGACCTACTCCATCGGCCTCACGGTCGGGCGCGACGGCGACCTTACGGGCGTGCAGTGGGAAGGCCCCGCCTTCAAGGCCGGGCTGACGGTCGGGACGCGGCTGATCGCGGTCAACGGCCTGGCCTATGACGCCGACCGGCTGAAGGCGGTCGTCGCGGCCACCAAGGGCGGCGCGGCGCCGCTGGAGCTGATCGTCCGGACCGGCGAACGCTACCGCGCAGTGAAGCTCGCCTATGTCGGCGGCCATCGCTATCCACGGCTGGAGCGGATCGCCGGGGCGCCCGACCGGCTGGGCGATATCCTCACCGCCAAGGGTCAGTAGAGGGCGGCGGACAGGGCCGCGCGCCCAAGTGCAGCCGAAACAGTGACAGTAGCGATGAGCTGAGCGGGGTCTTCGGTGGAGACCCCGTTGAAGTCTTTGAACAATAGCCCGGTGCTTCAGGCCGATTCGTGTTGGCCCGAGCCGGTCTAAGTCACCCGATAATTCGTCATCGGCGGCGCTGTTTTGGCCCCCGGCCGGGCGCGCATGACCATTTGGTCATGTCCATCCCCAGTTATCTCATACCCCTTCGATTGACTTGGAGCCTCGGAAAAGGGGCATATGGGTTTCTTACAACACCGAAATATTTGTAAGGTTACCTTATAACAATAAAATAATTCAAGGGGTTAGGATGCGGCCACTTCAAGCCAACCTGAAATCGACTCTGCTCTGCACCGCCGCGTACCTGGGGCTCGCCACGGCGGCCCACGCGGCCGCGGCGCCCGATAACCAGCGGGCCGACATTGAGGAGGTGGTGGTCACCGCGTCCCGCGTCGAGCGGCAGGGTTTCACCGCGCCGACGCCGACCACGGTTCTGGGTCAGCAGGAAATGAAGGTGCGGCCGCCGCAGAGCGCCATCAACCTGCTCAATGAAATTCCAGCCTTCCGGCCGACGGTGACGCAGATCTCGCGCCCGGCTTTCGGCGGCTCGGGCCCGGTCTCGGCCGACCTTCGCGGCCTCGGCAACCGCCGCACCCTGACCCTGATGGACGGCAACCGCTTCGTGCCGGCCTCCTCCAACGGCACGGTCGATCTGAACCAGATCCCGACCAATATGATTGAGCGGGCCGAAGTGGTCACCGGGGGCGCCTCGGCGGCCTGGGGCTCGGACGCCGTCTCGGGCGTGGTCAACTTCATCACCAAGAAGCGGTTCGAGGGTCTCGACGGCCAGATCTCGACTGGCCAGACCAAGTACGGCGACAACAAGCAGTACCAGGCCAACCTGACCGCCGGCGGCTCGTTCAATGAAGGCAAGGGCCACCTAGTGGTCGGCGCCGAGTACGGCTACGCCTCGGGGGTCAAGGACGTCTATGCCCGCCCGTGGGGCCGGCGCGAGATTGCCACCGTCACCTATCCGGCCACCGCCAACCGGGGCTCGGACCCTTCGCGTATCGTCTCCGCGAACGTCCGCAACCTGCAGAACGGCACTTTCGGCGGGGTGATCCAGGGCGCCGCGGCGGCCACGATCAAGAATTATCTCAACGCCAACACCGCCTTCCGCTTCGGGGCCAACCAGGACATCAGCTTCGGCACGGGCGGCGCCCTGGTGCCGTTCGAGCGGGGCCAGGTGTTCGGCACCTCGACCATCGGGGGCGGCGTACCGGGCGAGGGCGGCAGCCGCCTCCTGTGGCTGGCGCCCGAGCTCGAGCGCTACATCGGCATGGCCAACTTCGAGTATGAGATCACGCCGAAGATCAACTTCACCATGCAGCTGAACGCCGGCCGCTCGAGGACCTTCTTCCAGACCGCCAGCCGCCGCGACGTCAACCAGCCGGCGCTCTCGGCCCGGCCCGCCGGGATTCCCGCCACCCAGTTCGCGGTGCAGACGCCGCTGCCGGTCAACGGCATCACGCCGGTCGACTACCTGTTGATCCACCGCGACACCGCCTACCTACCGGCGCCGATCCGCGCCGCCATGACGGCCAACAACATCAACAACTTCTACATGGGCCGCACCGAGTTCGACATCGGCATGGCCAACGGCCACGCCTCCAACACGGT
>CANJKM010000122.1 GCA_947474805.1 Caulobacterales bacterium
CTGGTCGATCGTCACGACGCTCAACTATCTGGCCCACGACGTGGAAGCCGAGATCGTCCTGTCCAAGGCCCCGATGTACGCCAACCCTGAGGGCAAGAAGACCATCGAGGCCATGGTTCGCGTCGCCGACATGACCCGCAACGCCTTCATGAACGGCGACATCTCCACCGTCATGAGCCCGCGCACCGTCATCACCTGGGCCCAGAACGCCGAGATCTTCGGCGACGTCGGCATGGCCTTCCGCCTGACCTTCCTCAACAAGTGCGACGAACTGGAACGGCCCACCGTCGCCGAATTCTACCAGCGCGCCTTCGGAACCGACCTCCCCGAGAGCGCCGTGCGGGTGAAGGTGGCCTAGAGCGTGTCCGGCAAAACTGTGGTCTAGATCGCTCATGCTCGAGGATCTGAAGGCCAACAACCGCGCCTGGGCCGCGCGGCAGATCTCTGAGGACCCGGAATTCTTCTCGCGGCTGAGCCAACTGCAGGAGCCGCGTTACCTCTGGATCGGCTGCTCCGACAGCCGGGTCCCCGCCAATCAGATCACCGGCCTCGCCCCGGGCGAGGTCTTCGTCCACCGCAACGTCGCCAACCTCGCCCCGCCCCAGGACGCCAACTATCTCAGCGTGCTGCAGTTCGCGGTCGATGTGCTGAAGGTCGAGCACATCCTGGTGGTCGGCCACTACGGCTGCGGCGGCGTGCGCGCGGCGGTCGACGGCCGACGGCGGGGCCTCGTCGACCACTGGCTGCACCCGATCCGCGAAACTGCCCGCGAGCACCGCCACGAACTCGACGCCCTCCCCGACGAGACCGCCCGGCACGACCGGCTGTGCGAACTCAACGTCCTGCGCCAGGTCCGCAACGTCGCCGCCGACGTCTTCGTCCAGGACGCCTGGGCGCGCGGCCAGAGCCTGTCGGTGCACGGCTGGGTCTATTCCCTGCACACCGGGCTGGTGACCGACCTCGACACCACAGTGTCGACCCCCGCCGAAATGGCGGCCCTGGGCTAGACCCCGCTCCCCGTTCGCCGCAGTCTGGGGTCCCAACCCTGGGGGAGAACCATGCCGGCCCTGCCCATCACCTCGCTTGTCACCGCCCTCGTGGCGATCGTGCTCGTGGCCCTCAGCCTCTACGTCAGCTTCAGACGCATCAAGGTGCAGGTGCAGACCGGTTATGGCGGCGACGACCCCCTGCGCCGCCGGGCCCGCGCCCAGGGCAATTTCATCGAATACGCGCCGATCTTCCTCCTGCTGCTGGCGCTGAACGAGGCCGGCGGCGCGGCGACGCCGCTGCTCTGGACCCTTTCGGGCCTGTTCGGACTCGGACGGCTGTTTCATGTGACCGGCATGCTGAGGAATGTCCTGCCCCTGATCGCGGGCGGCACGATGCTCAATCACACGTCGCTGCTCCTCGGCGCCGGAGCGCTGCTCGTCACGGCCTTCTGAGATGGCCGATACGCCGCCCAAGGCCAGCACGCCCGAGGAGCTGGCCGAACGGCTCGCCGATCCGACCGTCATCTACGTCCCCACTCCGGACTCCATCTGCAGGGTGATGTTGATGATGGCGGCGGTCGGACCCGACGACGTCGTCTACGACCTCGGCTGCGGCGACGGGCGCATCCCCATCCTGGCGGCCCAGGACTTCGGGGCCCGCGCGGTCGGCTTCGACCTCGACATCCGGCTGGTCGAGGAGGCCCGCGCCAAGGCGCAGGCCGCTGGCGTCTCCCACCTGGCGACCTTCTCCAACCAGGACATCTTCGAGGCCGACTTCTCCGACGCCACGGTGATCACCCTCTACCTCTTCCCGGTGATCCAGGAGCGGCTTAAGCCCAAGCTCCTGGCGCTGAAGCCCGGCACGCGCATCGTCAGCCACGCCTTCCCGATCGGCGACTGGAAGCCGGTCGGCACCCTGTGGGAGGAGGGCCGGCTGCTGAATATCTGGATCGTGCCCGACCTCGGGCAGTCCGCGCCCTAGGCGTTGAGCAGCCGCGAGCCGATCCAGACCAGGACGCTGACCACGATAGAGCCCAGGATCGCCGACCACAGGCCGTTGACGTTGAACCCCTTCAGCAGGGCGCCCACCAGCATCAGCATCAACCCGTTGATCACGAACAGGAACAGGCCGAGAGTCACCACGGTCAGGGGCAGGGTCAGCAGGGTGACCACCGGCTTGATGAAGGCGTTGACCAGGGCCAGGATCAGGCCCGCGGCGATCAGGCTCTCGGTCTTGGTGTAGCTGATGCCGCTGATCAGCCTGGAGGCCACATACAGCCCGGCGGCGGCCAAAAGACCCCTGATGAGCAAACCGATCATCGCTTTTCGTCTCCGTGTTCGGAGCCATCCTAGACCCGCGCCGCGCCCCCGCGCTATGGACTGTTGATGGCCAACAAGCCCGAGAGCCCCACCGAACCCTTCAAGCGCGCCCTGGCCCACGCCGCCCGCTCGCTGGCCGAGACGCCGGACCTTGAAGTCGTGTTCTCGACCGAGCCGCCGGGCCTGTTCGGAAACCGCGCCACCCTGCCCCACCCGCCGCGCGACCTGAACGGTCCGGAGGCCGCCCGCATCCGGGGCCTGGCCGACCAAATCGCCCTGCGCCACGCCCACCACGACAACGCCGTCCACGCCCGCACCGCCCCGGTCGATCCCGAGGCCGTCGCCGTCTACGACGCCCTCGAGCAGGCGCGCATCGAGGCCATCGGCGCCAATGCGCTCGGCGGGGTGAAGCAGAACCTGACCGCGGCGCTCGAGGCCCGGCTGGACAAGCGTGGCATGACCCGGGGCGTCCCCGACAAGGGTCCGCCGCCCATGGCCGAGGTCGTCGGCCTGATCGCCCGCCAGCGCCTGACCGGCCAGCCTCCGCCGGGCAGCGCCCTGGCCCTGGTCCAGGCCCTCGGCCCCGAGATCGAGCTGAAGGCCGGCCCCGGTCTCGACAAACTCGCCGCCCTGCAGGACGACCAGCCGGCCTTCGCCAAGGCGGTGCGCGCCATCCTCGCCGACCTCGATCTTGCCGAGGACACCGCCAGCGAGACCGAGGACGCCCAGACCAACGAGGAGCAGGAAGGCCCCGACGCCGAGCCCGAGAACCAGGACGAGGCCCCCGGCGGCGAAACCGACCAGTCCGACGCCCTCGCCGACCGCTCAGAGCGAGACGACGCCGAACGCGGCTCCGAAACCGGCGAGAGCGACGAGCCGCCGGAAATGGACGAGGAGACGGCCGACGAGTCCGCCGAGGAGGGAGACGCCCCTCTCGCCGCCCGCCCCAACGCCCAGGACAAAGGCCAGGTCGAGCCGCCCTACAAGGTCTTCACCACCCTGCACGACGAGATCGTCGACGCCGAGACCCTGTGCGAGCCCGAGGAGCTGACGCGGCTGCGCGCCTATCTCGACCAGCAGCTGGCGACCCTTTCCAGCGTCGTCTCGCGCCTGGCCAACAAGCTGCAGCGCAAGCTCCTGGCCCAGCAGAACCGCGCCTGGAGCTTCGACCTTGAGGAAGGCGTGCTCGACGTCGCCCGCCTGACCCGCGTCGTGGTCGATCCCACCGCCCCCCTGTCGTTCAAACAGGAGGACGACACCGAGTTCCGCGACACGGTCGTGACCCTGCTGATCGACAACTCCGGCTCGATGCGCGGGCGGCCGATCATGGTCGCCGCCGTCTGCGCCGACATCCTGGCCCGCACCCTGGAGCGCTGCGGCGTCAAGGTCGAGGTGCTGGGCTTCACCACCCGCGCCTGGAAGGGCGGCCAGGCGCGCGAGGACTGGATCAAGGCCGGCAAGCCCGCCGATCCCGGCCGCCTCAACGACCTGCGCCACATCATCTACAAGTCCGCCGACGCCCCCTGGCGGCGCGCGCGCAAGAACCTCGGCCTGATGATGCGCGAGGGCCTCTTGAAGGAGAACATCGACGGCGAGGCGCTGATGTGGGCCCACCAGCGGCTGATCGGCCGCTCCGAGGCCCGCAAGATCCTGATGGTCATCTCCGACGGCGCCCCGGTCGACGACAGCACCCTGTCGGTCAACTCCGGCCATTATCTGGAGCGGCACCTGCGCCAGGTGATCGCCGGGATCGAGACCGCCTCCCCGGTCGAACTGATCGCCATCGGCATCGGCCACGACGTCGCCCGCTACTACAAGCGCGCCCTGACCATCGTCGATGTCGAGCAGCTCGGCGGCGCCATGACTGAGAAGCTGGCCGAACTGTTCGAAGAGAGCCTGCGCCCGACCCTGCGCCGAGGCGCCTCTGTGCTGCCCGCCATGGCCGTCGCCAACGGCCCGGCGCCGGGGGCGCAGCCCAAGGTGCGGCGGGGCCCGGCGTAGGGCTCGCGCTCCCTTTAGCTTGAAGCTCTCCCTCCCGACTTCCCCGGCGAAGGCCGGGGCCCAGTTGAAGGGACCTCCAGTGAGGAGGCGCCCCGCATGAAGACAGCCGACCGCGATGATAACCGGCCGGGCGGGCCGAACCTGGACCCCGGCCTTCGCCGGGGACCTCTGATGGGTTGGGCGCCGGTTCGCGCCCGTCACATTCCGGCGCTAGCGCGAAGCCTTCCGCCCCCTTATCGCTAGGCCATGCGCCGCATCGTCCTCATCGCCGCCGCCCTGGTCCTGGCTCAGACAGCCAGCGCCTCCGAGCACGCCTCCCCGACCGCCGCCAACTCGGGCGTCGGCTGGCGCGACATCGCCATCCAGGCCGCGCCCCTCCCCCTGAACGGACCCGACGCCCTGGCCCCGGGCGTGACCTTCATGGGCGCGCTCGACATCACCAGCCCCGACATCGACCGGCTGCACGGGCTGTCGGACCTGAAGTTCACCTCCTCGACCGACTTCCTGGCCGTCTCCGACGAGGGGTGGATGGCCGGGGCGCGGGTGAAGCTCGACGACGCGGGCCGCCTCGTCGGGATCGAGAAGGGCCGGATGCAGCCCCTGCTGGGCGAGCTTGGCGACCGCCTGTTCGACCGCCCCCGCCGGGGCCCCGACAACTACGACACCTGGGCCGACTCCGAGGGCCTCGCCCTCCTGCCGGGCGGCCAGGTCCTCGTCTCCTTCGAGCACCACCAGCGGGTCTGGAAATACGGCGTCGACCGCTCCGGCCCCGACCTGCCGCGCGCCATGATCTCCCCGCCCATGGCCATCGACTTCAACTACGGCTTCGAGGCCGTCGCCAGCGACGGACGCCGGGGCTATTACGCCGCCGCCGAATCCGGCGGGGTCTGGCATTGCCGCAAGGACCGCTGCCTGCCGCTCGCCGACCCGCCCGAACCCCCGACCATCCAGGACGCGGAGATGCGGATCACCTCGCTCGACCGCGACCCCCTGGGGCGCGGCCTGTTCGTGCTCGAGCGCACCTATGTCCCGGGCCGGGGCAACACCGTGCATGTCTCGCTCTGGCGCGACCCCGACAAGGGCGGCTTCGAAAGGCGCGAGCTGCTGCTGGAGCTGAAGCCGCCGCTGCTGGTCGACAATATGGAGGGGATCGCCGCGGTGAAGACCGGTCGGGGCGTCCGCCTCTATCTGATCGCCGACGACAACTTCTCGGCCAGCCAGCGCAGCCTGATGATGGCCTTCGACTACGCGCCCTAGACGAACAGCGGGATCAGCGACGCGATCAACAGCGCCGCCATCACGAGGTTAAAGGCCCGCAGCGCCTTGGGGTTGTCCAGGAACCGGCGCATGCCGATCCCGAAGCTCAGCCAGCAGGCGACGCAGGGAGCGTTGATCCCCGCGAAGGTCAGGGCGGCCACGAGCAGATTGGCCAGGTAACTCCCGCCCGGCGGCAGATAGAGGGTCACCGCCGTCAGGGCCATGGCCCAGGCCTTGGGGTTCACCCACTGGAAGGCCGCGGCGCCCAGGAAGCTGATCGGCTTGCCCGACGAGGCGCCGCCCGACAGGGATTTGGACCGCCCGACCTTGACCGCCAGCCAGACCAGATAGGCGGCGCCGACCCATTTCAGGATCTCGTGCAGAACCGGGAAGGCCTTGAACAGGCCGCCCAGCCCCAGGCCGCAGCCGACGATCATGATGGTGAAGCCAACCACCACCCCCAGCCAGTGTGGCAGGGTCCGCCTCCAGCCGAAATTTGCGCCCGAGGCCATTAGCATCATGTTGTTCGGCCCCGGCGTGATCGAGGAGGCGAAGGCGAACAGGCACAGGGCCGCGAACAGTTCGGGCTTGAAGATTTCGAGGGTCGGCACGGCGGGGCTCCTAGGCTGGGCGGGAGCTCCGGTGAAATGCGGGCAATAAAAAAGCCCCTCCACCGGAGGGGCTTGTTCGGTTTCGATCGCTAGCGGATCGAGCCGGTCAGTCCCCCCAAGCCACGATAACCCGCACGGCGGAAGCCGAGCGAGCGATCATAGCGATGGAGGCGGACCAGCAGGTCATTCTGCTTAGGCGGCGGGCTGTTGGCCGGCCAGCTTGGCCTTCACCTGACGCTTGATGCGGCGGGCGCGGGTCGACAGCAGCTCGTCCTTGGTGTTCATCAGCACCGCGTCCAGGCCGCCCCGGAAGTCGAGGGTGCGCAGGGCGGCGTTGGTGATCTTCAGCCGGAAGCTCTGGCCGAGCGCGTCGGACTGCAGTGCGATATCCGACAGCGACGGCAGGAACCGGCGCTTGGTCTTGATATTTGAGTGGCTCACGTTGTGGCCGACCATGGGGCCGACGCCCGTAATTTCGCAGCGGCGCGACATGTTAGAACCTTCAAGCCAACGACAATGGGCGCGGAGAACCGAAGTACCCGCGAAAAGAGGCGCGGATATAGGCCGCCCCTTCCGAGTCAGTCAAGGCGAAAGACCCCCGCCGGGTCGGGGCGCGGCGTCCTGCCCCTTCCGTGCTGCGGCGCACTCGTCTATGTGTGCCCGCCTGTAGGGGATGGATTACAGTATGTTTAGGACGAAATTGGCTCCCGCGCCGCTCGCGGCGCTGGCTCTGATTGCTTTGGCCTCCTCGGCTCTGGCCCAGTCCGCGCCCACCCTGGACGCGCCGCCCGAGCCGCCCGCCGACGCCCTGCCGCTCAAGCTGTCGATGAGCTACGACGGCAAGGTGGTGGTGAAGATCCTGCAGGTCGACATCGACGAGGAAGCCGGCCCCAAGGCCTACGCCGCCAAGGCGCATCTGCGCACTTACGGCGTGCTGGCCCTGTTCCGGAAGATCAACCTGCACGCCAATTCGGTCGGCCGCATCGTCGGCGACAAGGTGATCCCGAGCGCCTTCTTCCACCACAACACCGACGGCAAGAGAGAGCGCCGGGTCAAGACGGCCTGGACCCGCACCGACGTGGCCACCGCGTCCGAGCCCCCCTTCGAATTCCTCGGCGACCCGGCGGCGACCAAGAGCCAGAAGCTGGAAGCCATCGACCCCCTCTCCCAGTTCGTCCGCATCGCGCTCAAGACCGTCAAGGGCGACAACCCCTGCGGCGACAGCGGCCGCTTCTTCGACGGCAAGCAGCGCTACGACGTCGACTTCATCCCCGAAGGCCCCGGCCAGATCGGCGAGCGCGAGAAGCGGCTGGGCCTGACCAAGGCGGTGAAATGCCGGATGCACTACCGCCCCGTCGCCGGCTTCAAGAAAAAGTCGGCCGAGGAGAAGCAGGAAGGCCTGAAGAAGGACGTGGTCGCCGAGATCGCCCGCGTCGGCCTCGACGGCCCCTGGGTGATCAACACCATGAAGGCCGACACCCGGTTCGGCCAGGCCACCCTGGTGCTGACCAAGCTGACCGTCAAAGGCGCCCTCGACGAGGTCGAGCAGCGCAACCCGGTTGTGGCCACCAACTGAATCGGCCACCATATCTAGTAGGGAACAAAGTCCGAATCGGCGGGTGTCGCTGATTCGGTCACGATTCGTTTCGCGCCTGTTCTTCGGTCGAGCCGGCCCCTCCGAAATGGGGCGAACCGGTGCCAGACCGGTGTTCGATTAAAGGCGAAATCATGGCCCGCGCCCGCCTCGCCCAGATGATCGCCGACGCCCGCAATGTGGTGGCTTTCACCGGCGCGGGCATCTCCACCGAGTCCGGCATCCCCGACTTCCGCAGCCCCGGCGGCGTCTGGAGCAAGATGAAGCCGATCTATTTCGACGAGTTCCTCCGTTTCGAGGACCAGCGCCGCAAGGCCTGGGAACGGGCCTTTTCAGACAGCGCCGGCTGGACCGGCCGCCAGCCCAACGCCGGCCACCACGCCGTGGCCAAACTGGTCGCCGCCGGCAAGGTCGCCGCCGTCATCACTCAGAACGTCGACAACCTGCACCAGGCCTCGGGCGTCCCCGGCGACCGGGTGATCGAGCTGCACGGCAACTCCAGCTACGCCAAGTGCCTGGAATGCGAAACCCGTCATGAACTCAAAGACTTGAGAGAACCCTTCCTGGAGCGGGGCGTCATCCCGACCTGCCGCCACTGCGGCGGCCTGGTGAAGACCGCCATCATCTCCTTCGGCCAGCCCATGCCCGAGGAGCCCATGCGGACCGCGCGCGAGGAGACCCTGGCCTGCGACCTCTTCCTCGTCCTCGGCTCGTCCCTGGTGGTGCATCCGGCCGCCGGTTTCCCCCTGCTGGCCAAGCGCAACGGGGCCAAACTGGCCATCCTCAACCGCGATCCCACTGACCTCGACCCGGTCGCCGATCTGGTTCTGCACGACGAACTTGGACCCGCGCTGAGCGAAGTGGTGCAGAGCCTGGCCATTGTGAGCTAGGCTGCACTTTCGGCCCCGCTTGGGGGCCTTGATCCAGGAAGGAGCGTGAAGATGAAGGCCATGTTTCTAGCCCGCGCCGCTCTCGCGGCGGGCTTGATTTCGGCGCCGGCGATGGCGGCCCCGGCCGTTCAACCGCCGATGAACGAC
>CANJKM010000123.1 GCA_947474805.1 Caulobacterales bacterium
CATCCAGCCCGAGAACCAGACCCTGGCCTCGGTGACCATCCAGAACTACTTCCGCCTCTACACCAAGCTGTCCGGCATGACCGGCACGGCCGCGACCGAGGCCCAGGAATTCGGCGACATCTACAAGATGGACGTCCTTGAGGTGCCGACCAACCGCCCGGTCGCCCGGATCGACGAGGACGACGAGGTCTATCGCACCGCCGCCGAGAAGAACGTCGCCATCATCGCCCAGATCGAGGACTGCTATCGTCGCGGCCAACCGATCCTGGTCGGCACCGTCTCGATCGAGAAGTCCGAGCAGCTGTCGGAACTGCTGTCCGAGCACAAGTTCGAAATCGACGGCAAGACCGTCAAGGGCATCCCGCACAGCGTGCTGAACGCCCGCTACCACGACCAGGAAGCCCTGATCGTCGCCGACGCCGGCGTGCCCGGAGCGGTGACCATCGCCACCAACATGGCCGGCCGCGGCACCGACATCCAGCTGGGCGGCAACGTCGAAATGCACCTGGCCAAATGGCGCCAGGAACAGCTGGGTCTCGGCATCGAGCCCGACGGCAAGGTTGAGGCGCAGGAGAAGGCTGCGTTCGAGGCCCAGATCGCAGAAGCCAAGGCTCACGCCCTTCGCGAGGGCGGTCTCTACGTGCTGGGCACCGAGCGCCACGAAAGCCGCCGGATCGACAACCAGCTGCGCGGCCGGACGGGCCGTCAGGGCGACCCCGGCCGTTCGAAGTTCTTCCTCTGCTGTGAAGACGACCTGCTGCGCATCTTCGCCGGCGACCGGCTGGACGCCATCATGCGCTCCTTCGGGGTGCAGGAAGGCGAGGCCATCACCCACAAGTGGCTGAACAGCGCCATCGCCACCGCCCAGAAGCGCGTCGAGCAGCGCAACTACGAGATCCGCAAGAACCTCCTGAAGTACGACGACGTCGTCAACGACCAGCGCAAGGCCGTGTTCGAGCAGCGCCAGGAGTTCATGGAGGCCGATGACCTGTCGGAAATTGTCGCCGAGATGCGCCGCGACACCGTCGGCGACATCGTCGCCCGCCACCTGCCGCCCAAGGCCTACGCCGAGCAGTGGGACCTGGAGGGCCTAGACGAGCGGCTGGACTTCTTGTTCGGGCTCACCCTGCCGACCGCAGACTGGGCCGCCGAGGAAGGCATCGATCACGTCGAGATGGAGAAGCGGATCGTCGCCGCGGTCGACGCGCGCGCCGAAGAGCGGCTGGCCCTGATCGGCGCCGACCAGATGCGCGGGCTGGAGAAGAATTTCCTGCTGCAGATGATCGATATGCAGTGGCGCGAGCACCTGATGCACCTGGATCACCTGCGCCAGGTCATCGGCCTGCGCGGCTACGGCCAGCGCGACCCGCTGAACGAATACAAGACCGAGGCCTTCGCCTTGTTCGAAAAGCTACTCAGCGACCTTCGCCACAACGTCACCCGCTGGGTGATGACGGTGGAGTTCCGCTTCGATCCGGCCCCTGGCTTCGAGGGCGGGGAGTTCGGCCAGGAAACTCACCTGGAAGGCGGCGAGGGCGACTCTGGCGAGTTTGGCCAACGCGGCTATGGCGGAGATCTGACCCCGCAAGAGCGCGAGGCGCTTCCCGTCTCGGCCCTGCCCGGCGGCTGGGAACAGACCAGCCGCAACGCCCTATGCCCGTGCGGTTCGGAAAAGAAGTTCAAACACTGCCACGGAGCGCTGATCTAAGCCCCCCGTCATCCTCCGGCGGAACCCAAGCGAGTCTTCCGCTTCGGGTCACGCTGCTTGGGTCCTAAGCCTCCAGCTCCGCATCCTTCAGGTTGGCGCCTTCCAGGATGGCCCCGGCCATGTCGGCCTCCAGGAGGCGGGCGCGACGCAGGTCGCAGTCGGACAGGTCGGCGTAACGTAGGCTGGCGCGCGAGAGGTCGGTTCTTGCGACCCGCCCTTCCATGATCGGCAGCGGTCCGAGGTTGGCGCCGGCAAGCTTGGCCCGCACCAGTTGGGCGCCCACCAGCTTGGCCCCGCGCAGATCGGCTTCGCGCAGGTCGGCGGTGCGCAGGTCGGCGCCGGTGAGGTCGGCGCCCTGCAGCTGAGCGCGCCTCAAATCCATGCCGAAGAAGATCGAATGGGGGGCCGACAGAGCCGTCAACTTGCGGCCGGCCAGCCGTTTCATGCTGCGGAAGTCGACCTCCCTGAGCCGGCCTGCGACCCCCGCGGCTCCGCTGCTCACGCACCATTGCTCATGGGCGGCGACCACCTCATGCAGCGGCTGGTCGTCGATATAGAAGATCGGGGCCGGCGCCTTCAGGGTGTCGTCGAGCGCCCCGTCGTCCACCGTGGCGCCGCCAAGTTCGGCCCCGTTCATGATCGCCCGGCGGAGGGAGGCGCCCGACAGGTCGGTCTGATGCAACTGGGCGCCGGAGAGGTCTGCGCCGTCGAGGATGGCGTTGTTGAGCCGAGCGCTCGACAGCACGGCGCCGGTCATGTCGGCGTCTGAGAAGTCAGCCGCCGCGGCCAGGGCGCCGCCCATCTGGGCGCCCTGCAAGGTCGCGCCCGAAAGGACGGCGTAGGAGAGTTCGCCCGCCTTCTTTTCGTGTTTGAGGATGCGGAAGCCGGAGGTCAGATCCTGCAGCGCGATCAGCCCCTCGCGCAGGTCGCAACCGGACAGGTCCGCCTGGGCCAGGTTGGCCCCCCGCAGGCAGGCTCCCCTCAGGTCGGCCTTGATGAGAGAGGCGCGCCGCAGATCGGCGTCCCGCAGGTCGCAACCGAACAGCACGGCCCCGTTCAGCTTGGCGCCGGTCAGAACCGCCCCGTTGAGCCGCGCGCCGGTCAATTCGGCGTCGGACAGGTCCACGCCCTCCAGCGCCATGTTCGATAGGTCGGTATAGGCGAAATTGGCCCGGCGGCCGCTGCGCCCGCCGAGATAGCGGCCGTGATCCTCGATCATCTGATGCGCGAGGCGCGCATCGATGACCTTGATCAGGTTGGGGGCTTTGACGGACATCAGACGCAACCTAGGCTTTGGGCCTTAAGGGTTGGCTAACCGTGGACCGCGCGCTCCACCAGTTGCGTCATGCCCAAGCCGGCGCTAGCACCGCTGGATGACCACCGACACCCGAGGCCTGACCCAGCTCGGCGGCGATGCCGTCCAACCCACCGACCCCATAGCGGCGGTGCTGGAAACCGTGCCCAACCCCCAGCCCGGCAAGCTCTACCTCGTCCGCTTCACCGCCCCGGAGTTCACCTCGCTCTGCCCGGTGACCGGCCAGCCCGATTTCGCCCAGCTGGTGATCGACTACGCCCCGGCGGAGCGGCTCGTGGAGTCAAAATCGCTGAAGCTCTATCTGACCAGCTTCCGCAACCACGGCGGCTTCCACGAGGACTGCACCCTGCAGGTCGCCAATAAGATCGTCGAGGCGGCCAACCCCCTGTGGCTGCGAATCGGCGGCTACTGGTACCCGCGCGGCGGCATTCCGATCGACGTGTTCCACCAAACGGGCCCGGCTCCTGAGGGGCTGTGGCTGCCAGACCAGGGCGTTACCCCCTATCGGGGTCGTGGCTAGAGGGGCCGGCTGACCAGGGCGCCCAGATCGGGCCGCTCACGCTCGAGCGGCGGCTCGGCCGGAGTTCCGAGGTGGATGAAGCCCGCCACCCGCTCGCCCTCCTCAAGGCCCAGCACCTCTGTCGCCGCCGGAGCGTAGCTGTACCAATCGGTGATCCAATTGGCGCCATAGCCCATGGCCTCGGCCGCGATCAGCATCACTGTGCACACGGCACCGGCCGACAGCTCCTGCTCCCAGGCCGGCATCTTGGGCGATGGGGCCTTGGCAACCACCAGAACGCTCACCGGCGGACCGGAAAGCTTGGCCAGGGCGGCGGCCGCCTTTTCCGGATTGGACTCCTCGGCCGCGAGCGGTTTCAGCGCCTCGACGATCCGAGACTTGGCCGCGCCCTCCAGCACCACGAACCGCCAAGGCTCCAGCTTGCCATGATCGGGCACACGCGCCGAAAGCCGGATCAGGTCATCGAGCTCGTGGGCGCTCGGGCCCGGAGCCTGCAGCAAGGCGGCCGAACTCGATCGGCGTCCGGCCAGCAGCGCCAGGGTCTGGGGCGAGGAGACGATCGGACAAGACAGGCCGAACTCGGGAGACGATGGAACCGCGGCGCTCATGAAACTCTCCAGCAAGAGGTCATGGGCTATCCATAAGCGGCGGCGAGCGCAACAGGAGCGGCAGATGAACGATCAGGACGACCAAAGCCCGCCCGCCTGGCTGCGGTCCCACGGTCGCGGCTGGAACTCGGGTCCGCCCAAGCGCGTGTTCGACAATCCCTGGTTCGCCGTCGACGACTACGAGGCCGTCGCGCCCACCGGCGCGCCGTCGCGCTATCACGTGGCGCGGTTCAAGAACCGGGCGGTCGGGGTGCTGGCCCTGTTCGAGGACGGGACCGTGGCCCTGGTCGGCCAATGGCGCTTTCCGTTCGGCGCCTATTTCTGGGAGATGCCCGAGGGCGGCGTGCCAATGAACGAGGAGCCCCTCGCGGGCGCCCGGCGCGAACTGCGCGAGGAGGCGGGCCTGTTGGCTTCCGACTGGCGGGAGGTCTTGAACCTCACCCCTTCCAACGCCTCCACCGACGAAACCTGCATCTGCTACCTCGCTACGGGGCTCAGCCAGACGGCGGTCGAGCCCGATCCAACCGAGTCCCTGGCCCTGGCGCGGGTCCCCTTCATGGAGGCGCTGGCCGCCGCGACCTCGGGGAGAATCATCGACGCCATGACGGTGGCGACCCTGCTCCGGGTCCACCATATGGCGGTGACGGGCGAGTTGCCCGAACCACTCGCGCGCGCGACGCTAGGCCATCCACCCTCTTCCGCGCTATAAGCCCATCGATCGACCTGGAGGCCAAGGCCGTGAGCCAGAAGCTTGAAGTCATCCATCCCGACCAGCTGCCGCCGGTCTGGACCTCGCTGCGGGCCGAAGCCCTGCGCGCCGCCAAGGCCGAACCGGCCCTGGGCTCGCTGGTCAACGCGGTGGTGCTGAGCCACGAAAGCCTGGGCCAAGCCCTCTCCTACCAGCTGGCGCGAAAGCTCGGCGACATGGAGATCCGCGCCATGACCGCGCGCGAGGTGTTCGAGGACGCCTACGCCGCCGATCCGGGCCTGGTCGCCGCCGCCGAGGCCGACCTGATGGCCATTTTCGAACGCGACCCCGCCTGCAAGGGCTATCTGCAGGCCTTCCTCTATTTCAAGGGCTTCCTGGCCATCCAGACCTACCGGATCGCCCACTGGCTCTGGCGCCAGAACCGCGAAACCCTGGCCTTCTACATGCAGAGCCGCTCCTCGGAGCTGTTCCAGGTCGACATCCACCCGGCCGCCAAGCTCGGCCGGGGCCTGTTCTTCGACCACGGCACCGGCATCGTCATCGGCGAGACCGCCGTGGTCGGCGACGATGTCTCCATGCTGCACGGCGTGACTCTGGGCGGCACGGGGGCCGAGCGCGGCGATCGCCACCCCAAGATCGGCAAGGGCGTGCTGCTCGGAGCCGGGGCCAAGGTGTTGGGCAATATCGAGATCGGCGACTACGCCAAGATCGCCTCGGGCTCGGTGGTGCTGAAGCCCGTGCCCGCCGGCTGCACCGCCGCCGGGGTGCCCGCCCGTCTGGTCAATTGCCGACCCTGCTCGGATCCGGCGCGATCGATGGACCACACCCTGGCCGAAGTGGTCTACGACTACGTCATCTGAGTCACGCTGAAAGCCGGAGCCCCTCGTGGACGATAAAGACACCAAAAAAGTCGAGGCCCACCTGCGGCGCACCTTCGGCAACCCCGGCCTGCTCTTGAAGCCGCGCGCCAAGCAGAAGGACAGCTCGGAGGTCTATATCGGCGACGAGTTCATCGGCGTCGTCTACCAGGATGAGGACGACGACGGATCCTTCATGTTCGAGATGGCCATCCTGGCCGAGGATCTCGACTAGCTACTCGGGGGTCGCGCTCCCGTAACGCGACCAGCCCGCGACCAGGGCCTTCACCACCGGCGCGCCGACGCGATAGGCGCTCTCGAAACCGGCCAGGCCGCCGCCGGGCGCCCCGTGCCCGTCGCCCGGCGATCCGCCCGGCCCTTGGGCGGAGGTGATCTCGACTTGCTCCTGCGAGAAGTTGGAGGCGGTGCGCAGCACCATCACCCGGCTGATATCGACCCGCTTCTGGCGAGCGAACTTGGCCAGGACGTCGAGCGCGCCCTGGTCCTCGCAGTCTGTCATGGCGAAGACGCCCTTGCCGTCGGTCCACAGCTTCACCCAGTCGCGCGCCCAGGCGGTCCGCTTGTGGCCGTGCCAGTAGCGGACGGTGGCCAGCGCATCGCCGATGAAAACTCTGGGCGGCGCCTTGGCGGCGGCCTCGGGGAAGGTGGCGCGATAGGCTGCCAATTCCGGCGTGTCGGGCAGGGCCACGTCCTTCGTTGTGCGGTAGGCCCAGTCGGCCAGCTTGGCGTTCAATGCCCAGACCATATCGCTGGAGCCCTCCGCCGAGCCCCTCACGCTGGGACGGTCGCTCCGCAGCGAATAGATGCCCCACGGCCAATCCTTGGGGATCTCACGGTCGTCGATCTCGAACACCGGGTCGGCGTCGACCACATATTTGGCCCAGGCGGCGCTGCCGGGAGAGGCGACCTGGGGGTCGACCCCAGCGATCCCGGCCACGATCCAATAGGTCCTGGAGAAGTCGAAACGCGGATCGAGGACAAGGGCGGCGACGCTGTCGCGAATCCGGCCGCGCATGCCCGACACCAGACCGATCACCCCGTCGTCGGACATCCGCACAGGTCCCTCGATGCCGGGAACGGTCAGCCTGGTCTTCAGCGGCAGCCGCTCGGCCCAGAATTGGAACTCACCCGGGCGGTCGCCCTCGGCCTCTCCCACCTCGAAGGTGGTGACCACCACCACCTTGATCGGGATCGGCTTGGCGGCGGCGAAGGCGGGGCCGGCCAGCATCAGGGTCATGAAGGCGAAGAGGACTGCGCGGAGCTGATTCATGCCGCCAGGGAAGCCGCATCGCGTTCCGCGCGCAAGCATCCGCACGCAAGCTTTGCAGGTCGCGGCCAAGACGCCCAAACCGGCAGCGGCGGCGCCCCTTTCCGATAACAACCGCAACCGATGTTGTTGCGGATAGGCGCATTGAGGTCTATCTGGCAGGGCATGACCCTACCTGCCCTCTTCATCGGCCATGGCAGCCCGATGAACGCCATCGTCGAAAACCCCTACGCCCCTGTCTGGCGGGCGCTGGGCGAACGCCTTCCGCGCCCCGAGAAGATCCTGGCCATCTCGGCCCATTGGGAAACCAGCGGCCTGGCCGCCACCGCCATGTCGCGGCCGCGCACCATTCACGACTTCTACGGCTTCCCCCAGCCCCTATTCGACATGCAATACGCGGCGCCGGGCGACCCTGGCCTGGCGACGCGGGTCGGCGAGTTGCTGGCTCCCGAACCGGTCGCGGCCGATCAGGAGTGGGGCCTGGATCACGGAACCTGGTCGGTGCTGCACCACCTCTATCCGGAGGCCGATATCCCCGTGGTGCAGTTCGGGCTGGACCTGAGCCTGCCGCCGCAGACCCATCTGGCCATCGGCAAGGCCCTGTCGCCGCTGCGCGACGAGGGCGTGCTGATCCTGGCCAGCGGCAATGTGGTGCACAATCTGCGCGCCATGCGCCGCGAGGGCGACGCGCCGCCCTATCCCTGGGCCGAACGCTTCGACGCCGCCATCCGCGCCGGGGTCGAGGCCCAGGACGATGCGGTGCTGACGGGCTATGAGGCGCAGGGCGAGGACGCGCGGCTGAGCGTGCCGCGCGCCGAACACTATCTGCCCCTGCTCTATCCGATGGGCGCCCGCCGGCCGGGGGAAACGGTCGAGGTCTTGACCCCGACCATCGACCTCGCCTCGATCAGCATGACCTCCTACGTGATCGGCGCGCCCGAGCGGCCGCTCTAGCTACAGCACGCTCAGCATCGAGGCCACCAGCGGGTGGCGGACGATGTCCTTGTCGGCGAGCCGGACCACCGCCGCGTCGGGCAGGGCCTCCAGCCGATTGGCCACGTCCGAGAGGCCCGAGAGGCCTTCGAGCAGGTCCGACTGGTTCGGGTCGCCGGTCACCACCATGGTCGAGTGCCAGCCGAGCCGGGTCAGCATCATTTTCAGCTGGCCGTAGGTCAGGTTCTGCGCCTCGTCGATGACCACGAAGGCGCTGTTCAGAGTGCGGCCGCGCATGAAGCCCACCGGCGCGATCTCGATCAGCCCCTCGGCCATCAGCGCCTTGACCCGCTTCATCGAAAGCCGGTCCGACAGGGCGTCGTAGAGGGGCCGCAGATAGGGGGCGAGCTTGTCCTCCATTTCGCCGGGCAGGAAGCCGATGGATTCGCCGGCCTCGACCGCGGGGCGCGAGAGCACGATGCGGCCGACCTTGCCTGCCTCCAGCGCCTCGACCGCCTTGGCGATGGCCAGATAGGTCTTGCCGGAGCCAGCGGGGCCCAGCGCAAGAACGAGATTTTTGGCGTCGATCGCCTCCATCAGCTCGGCCTGTCCGGCCGATTTCGGCTTGATGGTTTTCATATAGCCCTGGTCTCGGGGCTGATCGATCTCCTGTCGCATCGGCGACCAGCCCGAGCGGGCTACGGGCAGCCGGCGCACCTTGTTCCCGTCGTGAAAGGCCTGGGCGTCGAACTGAGCCGCATCGAACTCGCCTTCACGCACGAGACGCTTAAGGGCGCGCTTGGTCATGGGAG
>CANJKM010000124.1 GCA_947474805.1 Caulobacterales bacterium
ACCTCGCCGAACACCGCCTTCTCGATGTCGCGGAAATACTGGGCGCGATAGGCGTGCAGGCCGGCGACGCCCACCGGGGCGGGGGTGCCGCGACCGTCCGGCAGCAGGTTCACAGTGCCCATGAACCACTCTTCGCCCACGCCGCGCAGGGCGATGGAGGACTGCTCCTCGTTGCCCGGCTCCTCGAGCCGCAGGTGGTAGTGCTGGTTCGAATAGAAGAGGCCCGCGACAACCGAGAGTTTGCGGTCGGACGGGGTGGCGAAGCGCAGCTCCTGGCTGATGCCGTTGCGCTGGAAGTAGTAGTGCCCCTCGGTGTAGCGCTGGGTGTAGCCGGGGATGAAGATAAGGGTGTTGCCGACACCGCCAGCAATGGCCGTGCCGCATGTCCCGTTGTCGCGTTGATTGGACAAGAAGCCAGTCCCGCAAGGCACAACAGCATTATTGATAAATTGTTGGTTGGTCACGTTCGGGAAGACGGTGTTGCGGTGACCGTTCAGACCGTTGCCGTTGTAGCCCTTAGACAGGTCGTAGGTGTAGCCGGTGATCGACTTGATGTTCAGCCAGTCGGTCGGATCGACGGCGACCGTCAGGCTCGGCACGAACAGCTTGTTGTCGCGCGGCGCCTGGACCAGGGTCGGAGTCGCCGTCTCGCTGGGATAGAAGCCGACATAGCTCTTGTTGGGGCCGAGCCAGTTGAAGGGGCCATAAGTGCCGCCGGTGAAGGTCGTGTCCGGGAAATTGTAGCGCACGCCGCTCTGGGTCGTGCCCTGGTTGGTGAAAGTCCCCGAGGCGAAATTGATCGCCGGGATATTCTCCGCGAAGGTGTCGGTGTCGGCGAAGTGCTCCTTGCCCCAGTAGACCGCAGGCGTGATGCTGATCTTCTCGCTCGGCCGCCACAGGAAGGTCAGGCGATAGGAACTAGCGTTGCGCTTATTGGTGTTCTTGGCGAATTCCTTGCCGGTGAACAGCGAGACGTGGTCCATGTAGCCGCCGGTGTGGCGGCCCCAGGCGCTTATGCGGAAGCCGAGTTTGTCCTCGATGATCGGGCCGCCCACGGCGACGCCGGCTTCATAGCTGGCCCCGCCGCCTTCCGTGCCGGAGACTTCAGTCCGGCCGTAGGTGGAGTATTTCGTCAGGCTGGGTGTGGGGGTGATGAAGCGCACCGCGCCGCCCTGGGCGGAACCGCCATAGAGCGTGCCCTGCGGGCCGCGCAGGACTTCGACGCGGTCCAGGTCGAATAGCTGCGGGAACGGCGAGCCATTGCCTGAATAGGCGCCGTTGGTGTCGCGCTTCTGGATGGCCACATCGTCGAGATAGATGCCGGTAGTGGGCGAGCCGAGCGCCGAGCCGATGCCCCGGATGGTCACGGTCGGGTTCGCCTCGCCGCCGCTGCGCTTGAAGGTGACGCTGGGAACGGTCCGCGCCAGGTCCTGGAGGTTCTTGACCCCCTGTTGGTCCATGGTGCGCTGGGTCACCGCGCTCACCGAAAGCGACACCCTGTTGACGGTATCGGTGGTGCGGTTGGCGGTGACGACGACCTCGCCGAGCACGTCGTCCTGGCCGCTCGCGTTGGGGGGAGCGGCGGCTTGGCTCTGGGCCAGCGCGGGGCTTGAAACCGCGGCAAGGCAGGTCGAGGCCAACAAAGCAGCCATGCGAATGTGAGAATTCATTACGTCATTTCCCCGTATTATTATTTGTAGTTTACACGCAAATGATTTCAAAAAGGACGCTTTTAACCGTCACGAATGACTGAGCGTCCCTCTTGGATCATTTTCTAAAACACACAGAATCTACAAATAGAAATCAAGCAGATTTGATCTCTGCCCCAGCGTCAGATTCGCACGGTCGCAGCGATAGCGACGCAGCTTCAATGCTTAAATTACTGGGCGGCAGCTCCACTTTGGCAGGCGGATAGGACGATTTCCCGGCAAGCGCGATCTACTTGCGGAATAGGAATGGAGGGACGGCGGAACCGAAGCGATGTCAGGATGGCCGGGCGGAGGCCAGACGCAGCAGGCACCAGCCGAAAAGTCCCGAGAGCAGCGAGCCTGCCAGGACGCCAAGCTTGGCCTCCTCCTGTAGCGCGGGGTCGGTGAAGGCCAAAAGGCCGATGAACAGGCTCATGGTGAAACCGATGCCGCAGAGCATGGCGACCGCGAAGACCTGGGCCCAGTTCGCGCCCTCGGGCCGCGCGGCCAGGCGCAGCTTCACCGCCGCAAAGGCCGCGCCGAAAACGCCGACCGGTTTGCCGATAAGCAGACCCAGCGCCGCCCCGACCGGCACGGAGCCGAGCGCGCCCTGAACCGCGGCGGCGGTCAGCGCCAAACCGGCGTTGGCGAAGCCGAACAAGGGCAGGACCAGATAACTGATCCAGGGGTGCAGCCGGTGTTCCAGCCGCCGCAGCGGCGCGCCCGAGGGTATGGCGAAGGCCAGCACTACCCCGGCGATGGTGGCGTGGACGCCCGACTTCAGCATGCAGACCCAGAGCAACGCCCCGACCAGGAGGTAGGGCGGCAGGGGCATGACCTTGAACCGGTTGAAAGCGAACAAGACGGCGGCGGTGAGCGCCGCCAGACCCAGCGCCGGCAGAGACAGACCTGTGGTGTAGGCGACGGCGATGATCAGGACGGCGCCGAGGTCGTCGAGGATCGCGAGCGCCGCCAGGAACAGCTTCAGCGAGGCCGGTGCGCGCTTGCCCACCAGCTGGATCACCGCCAGGGCGAAGGCGATGTCGGTCGCCGAGGGAATGGCCCAGCCGCGCAAGGCGGCGGGGTCGTGCGCGTTCAGTCCGGCGTAGATCAGCGCCGGGATCGCCATGCCGCCGAGCGCCGCCAGCCCCGGCAGGGCCCGCCGCCGCCAGGTCGAAAGTTCGCCACCGAGCAGCTCCCGCTTGATCTCCAGACCCACGGTCAGGAAGAAGAGCGCCATCAACCCGTCATTGATCCAGTCGAGCAGCGACAGGCCCAGGACCTCGATGTGCAGGGCGCCGAAATAGGCGGGCGCAGCGGGTGAGTTGGCGACGGCCAGCGCCAGGGCGGCGGCGCCCATCAGGAGAAGGCCGCCCGAAGCTTCGCTTTTCAGGAACCGTTCAAGCGGTCTCACGCCGGGCCGCCGCCGTAGAGCCAGTCGAGGTTCGCCAACCCCAGCCTTCCGGCGGCCGCGAACATGGGGCGACTCAGTAGTCCAGGCAGATGGAACAGGCTGGCGTTGCGGCGCGAGGCCGCCTGGACCCGCGCGGTGCGCGCCAGCCGATCGGCCTCATAACGGCGAAAGGCGTGCTCGATCGCGCCGCCCTCGGCGAGCCGGGCGGCTAAGGCGGCGGCGTCTTCGATCGCCTGGGCGGCGCCCTGGGCCATATAGGGCGGCATCGGGTGAGCGGCGTCGCCCAGCAGGGTGATCCGCCCGACGCTCCAGCGCGGCAGCGGCGGACGGTCGTAGATCGGCCAGCGCCAGGCGTCGTCGGCCGCCTGGATCAGCTCCGGGATCGGCGAGGGCCAACCGGCGAAGGCTGCCGCGAGCACGGCCCGGTCGCCCTTGGCGCGCCAGCTTTCCTCGCCGGGTTCGGCCCCGTCGACGACCGCGATCAGATTGATCTGCGTCCCGCGCCGCACCGGATAGTGGACGAAGTGGCGGCCAAGCCCGGTCCAGACCGTCGGCGACAGCTTGAGGCCCTCGGGCAACCGCTCGGCCGGAACCAGGGCGCGCCAGGCGATCTGGCCGCTGAAGCGCGGCTTGTCGGGCCCGAACAGGGCCTGGCGAACCGTCGAGCGCAGGCCGTCCGCTCCGACCACAGCGTCGGCCGCGACCATCGAACCGTCCTCCAGCAAAAGGGTGACGCCGGCCGCGTCCTGGCTGACCGCCCCGAGCGCGGCGCCGGTGCGGACCTCGCCCCCGAGCTCGATCAGCCGGTTGAGCAGCGCCGCGTGAAGGTCGGCGCGGTGGACGTGCAGATAGGGGCCGCCCCAGCGCCGAACCGCCGCCTCGCCGAGGGGATTGGTATAGAGAAGCCGCGCGCCCGCCGCCGCCCGAATCTCAATCCGTTCGGGCGCAGAGCCGATGGCCTGGAGCGCCTCGCCCAGACCCACGCCGAAAAGCACCCGGGTGGCGTTGGGGCTGAGCTGAAGGGCGGCGCCCGCCTCCTCGAGCCGCTCGGCCCGCTCCAACACCATGACCTCGACGGCGTCGCCGAGTCGGGTCCGGATCTCCACGGCCGCCGCCAGCCCCCCGATCCCTGCGCCGACGATTGCGAGCTTCACTCTTGGAACCTTATCAAGTCCAACCGCTTGACCGGTTGGCCAAGCTTCGGAACCATGCCGGAGTCGAAGCCGAGCCCGAAGCCGTGTAATAGGCTAATCGTCACATAGTGGGGACTACGAGCGGTGCTGCAACGGCCTAACGCCTTCCGCGCGACCTTTGCGTCCGGCCTCCCGGCTCCGTCACGCGCCATCACGCCCTGGACCCAGCCAACCTCGGACGAGACGGCGCGCATGGTCGACACCACCATGTTGTTCGCGCCCAAGAGCGGCGGCATCAAGCGCTACCTGCTGGCCAAGCGGCAGTGGCTGGCCCAGCACCGCCCCGCCCTGACCCATACTCTGGTGGCGCCCGGCGCCACGACGCGCCGCCAGCTCGACAAGGGCATGGTCACCATCGCGTCGCCGCGCCTGCCCTTCGGCGACGGCTACCGCTGGTGCTCATCGGTGCGCAAATGGGCCGACCAGATCGTGATGCTGAGCCCCGACCTGATCGAGGTCGGCGACCCCTATGGCCCGGCCCACGCAGCGCTGGACGCCGGCGAACGGCTGGGCGTGCCGGTGGTCGGCTTCTGCCATTCGGACCCGGCGGCGCTCGCCGCTCTGCATCTTGGCGAGTGGGCCGAGCCGCCCGTGCGCCGCCGCTGGGCTCGGCTGTTCCGCCGGTTCGACCAGGTGGTGGCGCCCAGCCGTCACATCGCCGAGCGGCTGTATGACGCCGGCGTGCCAGATGTGCATGTCCAGCATCTGGGCGTCGACATCGACACCTTCCACCCGGCCCGGGCCGACCGCGCCGCCCTGTTGAAGCAGCTGGGCCTGCCCGCCTCGACGCGCCTGCTTGTCTTCGCCGGCCGCGCGGCCCGGGAAAAGAATATCGACGTGCTGCTGGAGGCCGCGGCCAAGCTAGGCCCGCCCTATCATCTGGTGCTGATCGGGGCCGGCGCCCTGTCCAAGCCCCAGGGAAACGCGACCTTCCTCGACTACCGCCGCGAGCCCAAGGAGGTCGCACGCCTGATCGCCAGCTGCGACGCCTTCGTCCACGCCAACGACCGCGAGCCCTTCGGCCTGATCGTGCTGGAGGCCATGGCCTGCGGCCTGCCCATCGTGGGCGTCGCCTCGGGCGGGGTGCTGGAGCTGGTGGACGCCGAAGTGGGGCAGTTGGCCGCCCGGGCCGAGCCGGCGGCCTTCGCCGAGGCGGTCGAGGCCCTGTTCAGCCGCGATCTGGCCGCCCTCTCAGCCGCCGCCCGCGCCCGCGCGGTCTCTCGCCACGGCTGGAACGCGGTGTTCGAACAGCTGTTCGGCCTCTATGGCGCGCTCGCCGCCGACCCGGTCCGCTCGGCCGTGGTCCCGCCCGAAACCCTGGCCGAGTGGGCCTGAGCGCTCGCCGCGACCGCATTGACGGACGCTAAACCTCCATCCGCTAGGCTGCTCGCCGATTGTTCGGAAGAGGGCGGCGATCTTGGCCAAGGCTCAGTTTCATAAACACCAGAAGGTGTGGGTCGAATCCGTCGGCGCCTGGGCGTCGGTCGAGAAGATCGTGCCGATCTGGTCCAAGGGCTTCGACGAGCCGATCCGCATCACCTACGACGTCGGCCTCGGCCGAGAATTCATGGCGCACGAGCTGCGCGCCGAGGAAGAGAGCCCCGACGCCGCGCCCGAAGACGCCGGCGAATGGCGGCTGATGCGGGCCAAGAACAAATGGCAGCCGCCGGAGGAATGCGTCCACCACCCCTATCCCGGCACATTCCCGGTGGTGGTCACTGACAAGAACGACTGGGGCGGCTGGCGCACTCCGGGCGCGGAATACGACCGCGACCCTCACAAGATGGAGTTCCAGGCGAGGTTGATCGCCTCGGCCCCTCGCCTGCTGAAACTGGCGCGGATGCTGACCGCCTTTGTCGGCGACTCGGCCGACGACGCGCCGCTGGAGATCCAGCGCCTCGCCCGCCTGGCCGGCGAGGTGGACCGCTATGTCTCCGAGGCCCCCGAGGGTCCGGGCCAGTCCGCGCGCGGGATGGCGGCCGAATAGCGCCTGCTGACGGTTGCCCTTCGCCGCTCCGTTGCTACATCGGAGTATGAGCACGCAGCAGCCCACCCCCGTCCGCCTGGCCGACTACCGGCCGCCCGCCTATCTGGTCGACGCGGTCCGCCTCGACTTCGCCCTTGAGCCGTCCAAGACGCGGGTGGTCGCCACCCTGAAGATCCGCCGCAACGGCGAGCACAAGGACCCGCTGGTCTTCGACGGCGAGCGCCTGACCCTGCGCCGCATCGCCATCGACGGCGTGGTGCTGATGCCGCACCGGTTCGCGACCACCGACACGGCCCTGACCATCGATGAGGTCCCGGACGCCTTTACGCTGGAGACCGAAGTCGAGATCGATCCCTCGGCCAACACCGCCCTGATGGGGCTATACATCTCGGGCGGTCGCTTCTGCACCCAATGCGAAGCCGAAGGCTTCCGCACCATCACCTACTTCCCCGACCGGCCGGACGTGCTGTCGCGCTACAGCGTGCGGATCGAGGCGGACAAGGCGGAATATCCCCGCCTGCTCTCCAACGGCAACCTGATCGAGAACGGCGATCTGGCGGGCGGGCGGCACTACGCCGTCTGGAACGACCCCTTCAAAAAGCCCTGCTATCTCTTCGCCCTGGTCGCGGGCCAGCTCGACGTTCTGACAGACACCTATGAGACCCTGACCGGCCGGACCATCGACCTAGCCGTCTATGTCGACACCGGCATGGCCCCGCGCGCCGAGTACGCCCTGGACGCGCTCAAGCGTTCGATGCGCTGGGACGAGGAGGTGTTCGGCCGCGAGTACGACCTCGACCTGTTCATGATCGTCGCCGTGCGCGACTTCAATTTCGGGGCGATGGAGAACAAGGGGCTGAACATCTTCAACGCCTCCCTGCTCCTGGCCGACAGCGCCACCGCCACCGACCTCGACAATGAGCGGATCGAGAGCGTCGTCGCCCACGAATATTTCCACAACTGGACCGGCGACCGGATCACCTGCCGCGACTGGTTCCAACTCTGCCTCAAGGAAGGCCTGACCGTCTTCCGCGACCAGGAGTTCTCGGCCGACCAGCGTTCGCGCTCGGTGCAGCGGATCAAGGATGTGAAGGCTCTGCGCGGCCGGCAATTCCCCGAGGACGCCGGCCCGATGGCGCACCCGGTGCGGCCCACCAGCTATCTGAAGATCGACAACTTCTACACCGCCACCGTCTATGAGAAGGGCGCCGAGGTGGTGCGGATGCTGAAGACCCTTCTGGGGCCGGATGACTTCCGCAAGGGCATGGACCTCTATTTCGAGCGCTGCGACGGCACTGCCTCAACGGTCGAGGCCTTCATCGGCTGTTTCGCCGACGCCTCGGGGCGCGACCTGTCGGACTTCTTCGGCTGGTACGAACAGGCCGGGACGCCCACGCTCACCATCAAGAGCCGTTACGACGCCGCCGCCAAGGCGCTGGACATCGAGCTCGGCCAAGTCACGGCGCCGACGCCCGGCCAGCCCAAGAAGCGCGCGCTGCCGCTTCCCATCCGCCTCGGCCTGCTTGACCCCGACGGCCGGGAGGTCGGCGATGAGCAGATCCTGACCTTCACCGCCGACAAGGCGACGGTGCGGGTGGAGGAGCTGCCGTTCGCCCCGGTGATTTCGCCCCTGCGCGACTTCTCGGCTCCGGTGAAGCTGGAGCTGGAGGAGCCGGAGGGCCATCGCTACATCCGGCTCGCCGCCGACCCCGACCTCTACAACCGCTGGGAGGCAGGCCAATCCCTGGCCCGCCAGCTCCTGATCGCCCGTGCCCAGGGCAAGCCCGACACGGCCGGCGAGACGCGCTACGCCGAGGCGCTCGGGCGGGCGCTGGACGATCAGGCGGCCGAGCCCGCCTTCAAGGCCCTATTGCTCGAGCTGCCCAGCGAGGCCGAGCTGGCCCAGGCGCTGAAGCCGGTCGATCCGGCGGCCATCCACGCGGCGCGCGAAGCGGTGCGCCGGGCGCTGGCCGCAGCCCTCTCGGCGCGACTGGAGCGGCTGCACGACAGTCTGTCGGATGGCGGGCCCTTCTCGCCCGACGCCTCGGCCGCCGGGCGGCGAAGCCTGCGCAACGCCGCGCTCGAACTGCTGGCCGCGGCCCCGAGCGAGGCGACCGCGGCGCGGGCGCTTCACCATTTCGACTCCGCCTCCAACATGACCGAGGCCATGGGCGGGCTCTACGCTCTGACCCTGATCGGCGGCGAGCCGATGGAAGAGGCGCTCGAACGTTTCTATGCGCGCTGGGCCGCCGAGCCGCTGGTGATCGACAAATGGTTCGCCATCCAGGCGCGCATCCCGGGGCCGGAAGTCCTGGGCCGGGTCGTCGGCCTGACCGCCCACCCCGCCTTCGAGCCGAAGAATCCCAACCGGCTGAGGGCCCTGGTCTCGACCTTCGCCATGGGCAACCCGGTCGCCTTC
>CANJKM010000125.1 GCA_947474805.1 Caulobacterales bacterium
CCTCGACTTCGCCGACGTCCGCACGGTCATGACCGAGATGGGCAAGGCGATGATGGGCACCGGCGAGGCCTCGGGCGAGGACCGCGCCCTGATGGCGGCCCAGAACGCCATCCAGAACCCGCTGCTCGACGAAGTGTCGCTCAAGGGCGCCAAGGCCGTGCTGGTGAACGTCACCGGCGGCAACGACATGACCCTGCTGGAAGTCGACGAGGCGGCCAACGCCATCTCGTCGGAGGTCGACCCGGACGCCAACATCATCTTCGGCGCCGCCTTCGATCCGAACCTCGAGGGCAAGATTCGCGTCTCGGTCGTCGCGACCGGCATGGACAGCGTCGCCGGCGTCGTCGCCCCGCCTGTCCTGCGTCCCGCCGTCAACGCCGCGCCGATGCGCGTGCCCTTCATCGGCCGTCACGCCGCCCCGGCGCCGGCCGCCGCCCCGGCTCCCGAGCCGATCATGGCGATGGAAGAGCCCGAGCTTGAAGCCGAGCCGGAACTGACCCTCGCCGTCGAGGAGCCCGTCGCCGCCGCCGCCGAACCCGGCGTCATCCGCATCATCGATCCCTCCTGCGAAGACGAGGACGACCTGCACTTTGACTTCGAGCCGCCCGTGCAGGAGCCGGCCATCACGCCGCCGTCCTACGCCGCCGAGCAGCGCCGTCATGCCCAGGCCGCGCCGTTGCAGGATCCCCGCCAGCCCGAGCGCAAGGGTGGCTTCCTTAGCCTGTTCGGCGGCGGTCGCCAGGCGCCCGCCGCGCCGCCTCCGGCCCGCCCCGCGGCCCCGCCGCCGGCGGCTCGCGCCGCAGCCTCCGGCGGCGCCATGGCCCAGCCGGTTCAGGAAGCCCAGCCGGACTCGACCGAGGACCTGGACATCCCGTCCTTCCTTCGCCGGCTGGCTAACTAAGCCCTTCAAGCTAAAGACAATTTGCAATGGGGAAGGGGACGCGCCGCGTCCCCTTCTTCAGTTCAGGCCAAGTCCCTGGCGGACGCGTAACAAACAGTAACAACTGTTGTTTTGTCGCGGTGCAACATAATCCTTAGCTAGGCAGTTGCAGGATCTCCCCGTCCTGTTGAGAGGGCCTCCCGTGCCGCAACACCCGATCCTTCAGCACACCCTGTCGCAGGCTGTCGTCTTTACCGGCGTCGGCCTGCACTCGGGCGAGCGGGTTCGAGTGAAGCTGAACCCGGCCCCGGTTGATCACGGGATCGTCTTCATCCGTACCGATATCGCTGGCCGCGACAGCCGGGTCGAGGTCGAACCCCTGGCCGTGGCGGAGAGCCAGCTCCACACCCGGCTGGTCAACGCCGCCGGGGTTCAAGTCTCGACCATCGAGCATCTGATGGCCGCCTTCGCCGCCCTATCGGTCGACAATGTCACGGTCGAGATCGACGGCCAGGAGCTGCCGATCCTCGACGGTTCGGCCGCACCCTTTGTCAAGCTGATCGACCAGGCCGGTCGCCGCGCCCAGGAGGCGCCGCGCCGCCATATCGAAATCCTCAAGACCGTCGAGGTCGTCGACGGCGACAAGCGCGCCGCCCTCATGCCCGCTGCCGGGTTCGAGGTCGCCTTCGCGATCGAATTCGCCTCCAGCGCCATCGGCGCCCAGTCGATCGACCTTCAGGTCGGCGAGCAGAGCTTCCGCCAGGAGCTGTCGGCGGCCCGCACCTTCGGCTTCCTGCACGAGGTCGAGGCTCTTCGCGCCAAGGGCCTTTGTCTCGGCGGCTCGCTCGACAACGCCGTCGTCATCGACGGCGACACCATCTTGAACCAGGGCGGCTTGCGCTTCGAGCGCGACGAGTTCGTCCGGCACAAGGCGCTCGACGCCATCGGCGACCTCTATGTTCTGGGCGCGCCGCTGATCGGCCGCTTCGAGGGCGTTCGCGCCGGCCATGCGATCAACAACGCCCTGGTCCGGGCCCTCGTCGCTCAGCCGGACGCCTGGCGCTACCGTGTCGTCGACCAGGAACTCGCCGAGGCGGTCTGACGCGATGGACGGACGTTGGCGCCGCCCTTCGGCCTAGTGTAGAAGTCCATCCTCTGGGGCGGTTTACGGCGCACTCCGCGCGCGCCGACCACTGGATTGTCGTGAGGATGAGTTTGCTGATCCGCCAAGTCCGGCGCCCGTCGCCCGCCCTTTCCGTAGCCGTCCTCCTTGTCGCCCTGTCGATGGGCCTGACCGGCTGCGGCTCCATTCTGAAGAAGAAGACCCCGGCCGGGATCGCCAATGAGCGCCCGGTGGAGCTCCTCTACAACACAGGGGCCCGCCAGCTCGACAACCGCCGCTGGGCAGAGGCCGTGCGCTATTTCGACGAAGTCGAGCGCGAGCACCCCTATTCTGAGTGGTCCCGCCGGGCGATCCTGATGACTGCCTATGCTCACTATCAGGGCAACGATTATGAAGACTCGATCGCCGCCGCGGATCGCTTCATCGCGCTCTATCCGGGCAATCCCTCGGCCGCCTACGCCTATTATCTGAAGGCCATCTGCTATTTCGAGCAGATCACCGACGTGGGCCGTGACCAGGCGGCGACGGAACAATCCCTCGCCGCCCTGCGCGAAGTGGCCCGCCGCTATCCGCAGTCGACCTATGCCCTGGACTCGAGGCTCAAGCTCGACATGGTGCAGGATCAGCTGGCCGGCAAGGAAATGACCGTCGGCCGTTTCTATCTGCGCAACGGCCAGCCCTTGGCCGCGATCGGCCGGTTCAAGACCGTGATCGACCGCTACCAGACGACCAGCCACACGCCCGAGGCCCTCTATCGTCTGGTCGAAGGCTATCTCTCGATCGGCTTGGCCGACGAAGCCACCCGCGACGGCGCGGTTCTGGGCCATAACTACCCGGGCGATCGATGGTACGCCGACGCCTACAAGCTCCTGACCTCGAAGGGCCTGAAGCCGGTGGTCGAGCCGCGGCCGCGCTCCAACGGCGTGCTCAGCCGTATCGGCAAGGGCTGATCCCCCCAGCCATGACCCCCAGATGCTGATCGGCCTCTCGATCCGCGATGTGGTGCTGATCGAGGCGCTCGACCTCGCGCCGGGCAGGGGGCTGACCGCGCTCACGGGCGAGACCGGAGCCGGCAAGTCCATCGTCCTCGACGCCCTGGGCCTCGCCACCGGCGCGCGCGCCGAGGCGGGGCTCGTTCGGCATGGCGCCGCCCAGGCCAGCGCCGCCGCCGTCTTCGCCCTGCCGCCCGGCCACCCGGCTTGGGTCCTGCTGAACGAGAAGGGCATCACCGCCGATCCGTCCGAAGACCTCGTTCTGCGCCGCCAGCTTTCGGCCGATGGGCGGTCGCGGGCCTTCGTCAACGACCAGCCCGCCGGGGTGGCGGCGCTGAAGGAGCTGGGCGCCCTGCTGCTCGAGGTCCACGGCCAGCATGAGACCGTGGGCCTGCTCGACGCCCGCACCCACCGCACATTGCTGGACGGGTTCGGCGGCTGCGCCCAGGCCTTGGCCGCGACCGGCAAGGCCTGGACGGCGCTGCGCGAGGCGCGCCAGGCGGCGGAGGCTCTGCGCGAGCGGATCGCGCGCGCCGCCGCCGACAGCGAGGAGGCGGCCTTGCGGCTGGCCGAGCTCGACCGGCTCGATCCGCGCGAGGGCGAGGAGGAAAAACTGGCCCAGGAAAGGGCGCTGCTGGGCGCCGCCGAAAAGGGGCTCAGCGAGATCGAGGCCGCCCGTGAGGCCATGGCCGGTGGTCTGGTCTCCAAACTTTCGCAAGGTCTGCGATCGCTAGAGCGCGCGCGCGACCGCGCCGTCCAGGCCGGGCCCGAAACCGCCGCCGCCGGCAAACTGGTCGAAGCTGTCGCCGCCCTGGAGCGGACCCTGATGGAGGCCCAGGAGGCCGAGGCCGCCATCGACGGCGCCGCCGAGGCCTTCCAGTTCGAACCCGACCAACTCGATAAGGCCGAGGAGCGCCTCTTCGCCCTGCGCGCCGCCGCCCGCAAACTGAACGTCGCGGTCGAGGACCTGCCCGCAGCCCGCGTCCGCTTCGCCGACGCCTTGCGCGGATCCGAGAGCCTTGAGGCCGCCATGGCCGAGGCCGACAAGGCCGTCCGCGTGGCCGAAGCCGCTTTTACTTCGGCCGCAGACGCCCTTAGCGCCGCCCGCAAGGCGGCTGGAGAAGGCTTGGCCCAGGGCGTGATGGTTGAGCTCCCGCCGCTGAAACTGGAGAAGGCCCGCTTTCGGGTCGCGGTCGAGCCGCTGGGCGAGGACCGCGCGGGCCCGACCGGCCGCGACCGCGTCGCTTTCGAGGTCTCGACCAACCCCGGCGCTCCCTTCGGCCCGCTCGACGCCATCGCGTCCGGGGGCGAGCTGGCCCGTTTCGCCCTGGCCTTGAAGGCCGTTCTCGCCCAGCGCGGCGGGGAGGGCGCCTATGGCCCGACGCTCATTTTCGACGAGGTCGACCAGGGGGTCGGCGGCGCCGTGGCCGACGCGGTGGGCCTGCGCCTCAAGCGCCTGGCCGCCGAGGGCCAGGTGCTGGTCGTCACCCACAGCCCCCAGGTCGCCGCCCGCGCCGACGCCCACTGGCGGATCGCCAAGACGAGCGGCAAGACCGAGGTCGAGGCCCTGCCCGAGGCCGCCCGCGAGGAGGAGATCGCCCGCATGCTGGCCGGGGCGGAGGTCACGCCCGCGGCCAGGGCCGCGGCCCGGGCCCTGATGGACGCCTGATCTTGATCGACGTGAAGACCCTCACCGAGGAAGAGGCCGCGGCCGAGCTGGAGCGGCTGGCGGCCGACATGGGTCGCGCCGACGAACTTTATTACAATGAAGAGGCGCCTGAGCTAACCGACGCTCAGTACGACGAGCTGAAGCGGCGTAACGCGGCCATCGAGGCGCGCTTCCCCCATCTGGTGCGCGCCGATTCAGCCAGCCGCCGGGTTGGAGCCGCACCCTCGGCGACCTTCGCGCCGGTCGCCCACCGCGTGCCGATGCTGTCCCTGGGCAACGCCTTCGACGAAACCGAGGTCGAGGAATTCGCCGCCCGTATCCGCCGTTTCCTCAGGCTCGATCAGGCCGAGGATCGGTTGGTCTTCACGGCGGAAGCCAAGATCGACGGCCTCTCGGCCAATATCCGCTACGAGAAGGGCGAGCTCGTTCAGGCCGCCACGCGCGGCGACGGCCGCGTCGGCGAGGACATCACCGCCAACATCAGGACCATCGATTCCATCCCGCAGCGGCTGAAAGGGTCGGGCTGGCCCGAGCTGATCGAGATCCGGGGCGAGGTCTTCCTCACCCACGAGGACTTCCAGGCGATGAACGCGGCCTGCGAGGCGGCCGGCCAGAAGACCTATGTGAACCCCAGAAACGCCGCTTCGGGCTCCCTGCGCCAGCTCGACGTCGAGGTGACCCGGGCCCGCTCGCTGCAGTTCTTCGCCTACGCCTGGGGCGATTTCTCCGAGTCTTTCGCGCAAACCCAGTGCGAGGCGCTGGAGAAGCTCAAATCATGGGGTCTGCCGACCAACGATCTCAGTCGCCGGGTCGAGGGCGTCGCCGGGTTGATCGAGGCCTACGAGCAGTTCAAGGCCCGCCGCGCCGACCTCGGCTACGACATCGACGGCGTCGTCTATAAGATCGACCGGCTGGACTGGCAGGAGCGGCTGGGCTTCGCCGGCCGCGAGCCGCGCTGGGCGATCGCCCACAAGTTTCCGGCCGAACAGGCCAGGACCGTGATTGAAGGGATCGACATCCAGGTCGGCCGCACGGGCGCCCTGACCCCGGTCGGCAAGCTGAAACCGGTCTTCGTCGGCGGCGCCACCGTCTCCAACGTCACCCTGCACAACGCCGACGAGATCGCCCGCAAGGACATCCGCATCGGCGATATGGTGGTGATCCAGCGCGCCGGAGACGTCATCCCCCAGGTGGTCGAGGTGGTGGACGCCGACCGCACCGGGCGGGGCGAGCCCTACGATTTCCCGCACATCTGCCCCTGCCCGCTGAAGACGCCGGTGGTGAAGGAGACGACGGCGGGCGGGGCCGAGACGGTGGTGCGCCGCTGCACCGGCGAGTTCGCCTGCCCCTTCCAGCGGATCGAGCATCTGAAGCATTTCGTCTCCCGCAAGGCCTTCGACATCGAGGGGCTCGGCGAGAAACAGCTGACCGCCTTCTTCGAGGAGGGTCTGGTCACCGAGCCCGCCGGTATCTTCAGACTGGCCAAGGACGAGGCGGCGCTGGCGTCCCTGCGCGAGCGCGAAGGCTACGGCGAGACCTCCGTGCGCAATCTCGTCGCCGGGATCGAAGCGCGGCGGGCGATCGGGCTGGAGCGGTTCATCCTGGCGCTTGGCGTGCGTCATGTCGGCGAGCAGACCGCGACCCTACTAGCCCGCGCGGTGGAGACCATCGACCGCTTTCTGGCCCTGGCCGAGGCCGCCTCGCGTGAGGCGCCGGGCGAGGCCTATTTTGAGCTGGAGGCGACCGAGGGCCTCGGGCCGACGGCGCTGGAGGCCCTCCTGAGCTTCGCCCGAGCCGGGGTGTTTGACGACCCGTGGCCAGAGGCGCCTCTGACCGAGAAGCTCGCGCGCGCGGTCCCCGCGCTGAACAAGGCCGTCCGCGCGAACCTGGCGGAGCATTTCGAGACCTGGCCGCGACTGGCGGCAGCCCTGGAGCAGGCTTCAGGATCGGCGGCGGGGCCTCATTTCGACGAACTGGCCTCCATCGGCGGCGTCGGTCCGGTGGCCGCGCGCAGCCTCGCCGAGTTCTTCGCCGAGGCGCACAATCGCGGCCTGGTGGAGCGGCTGGTCGCCGAGCTCGACGTCCAGCCCGCCGAGGCGGTGCGCAAGGACACGGCGGTGGCCGGCAAGACGGTGGTCTTCACCGGCGCGCTGGAGAAGCTGACCCGCGATGAGGCTAAGGCCCAGGCCGAACGGCTGGGCGCCAAGGTGTCGTCGTCGGTGTCGAAGAAGACCGATCTGGTGGTGGCGGGACCCGGCGCCGGGTCGAAGCTGAAGACCGCCACCGACCTCGGGATCGAGGTGCTGACCGAGGACGAATGGCTGGCGCTGGTGGGCGCCTAGGCCTTCAGCGCCAGCGAGCCCTTGCGCGCCAGGAACAGCCACTGGCCGTCGCGCTTGACGAACCGGTCCTCGAAGCCGCCGACCAGGACCGGCTCGGCCTGGGCCACGCCCTCCTCGACGGCCGCGCCCATATAGAGCACCACGTCGCTCACGGCGCGGGCGTCGGTCGCCGACTCGACCGTCACCACGGTGTTGGAGAAGAGGTGCCGTGTGATCCGCGTCGCAGGACGGGCGAGGAAGCTGGCGACAATCGCCTCGCGTCCCTGGATCGGATTGTTCGGGTCGGTCGGGCGGGCGTAGGTCGCCTCCTCGGCCAGGAAAGCGGCCAGGGTCCCGAAGTCGCGGCCGTCGTTGGCGCGGGCGAAGCCGTGGATCAGCCGTTCGCAGGCCTGTTCGGCCAGCAGGGTCTCAAGCTCGGTCATGATTGTCCTTCCGCCGGGCGGCGCATCATCCGCGCGAGCGCGTCGGCCACCGCCTGGGGCTGTTCGACCGGGGCCATGTGGCCGCAGTCCTCGATGATGGTCAGTTCGCTGCCGGCGATAGCCTCGGCCATGGCGACATGGGCCTCGACTGGGCTCCATTCGTCCTCGCGGCCGCAGATCACCGCAGTCGGGCAGCGGATGGTCTGAAACACGCTGAACACCTCGGGCCGGCCGAGCAGCGCCTTGATCTGGCTCTCGAACAGTTCGGAGGGGCAGCGCTCCACCATGGTCGCCATCCGCGCCATCATCGCCGGGTTGGCGCGGCAGGAGCGGCCGACCATCGGCGGCAACCACAGCTCCGTCAGGGCGCTCATCCCCCGCTCGCGCATGGCGTCGATCAGCACCTGGCGCTTGGGGGCCTCCTCGGGCGTCGCCGGTGGGAAGTTGGTGTCGACCAGGCCGAGCCGCTGCACCCTTTCGGGCGCCAGCCGCATTAGCACCATCGCGGCCCGCCCGCCCATCGAATGGCCGGCGACCGAGAATCGCTCTGGCGCATTGTCCAGCACCCAGCGGGCCATGCCCTCCAGCGAGTCTTGCTGGAAGAAGCCGGCCGAAATCACGTCCCACTCGGGCGACAGCCGGTCGGCCACGTCGCGCCAGCTATCGGCGTCGCAGAGAAGGCCCGGCAGGAGGTAGAGGGTTTCGCGGCTCATCGGCCCGCTATACGGCGGCGGCACGCGGTTTGGCTAGAAGGGGCCCTGTTTTGTTAGATTTGATCCGCCGCAAGAATACGAAGCCAATGACACCATGCGCGGCCTCTGCGGCGGCTGGCGGCATTGACAACAAGCTTAAGGGGCACAATCTGTGACTTAACGGCCTTCGGTTTGAATTCAGCTTGGGTTCAGGTTTGGGGGTCTAAATATGAAGCCTACTTAGGTCGAGGACGACATGAACATCAAAACCGTTGCTATCGCCGCCGCCGTGGCCGCCAGCGGCATCGCCGCCCCGGCTTTCGCCCACCACTCCTTCGCCATGTTCGACAGCTCCAAGTCGGTGACGCTGGTCGGCACCGTGAAGGAATTCCAGTGGACCAACCCGCACACCTGGATCCAGGTCAATGTTCCGACCAACGGCAAGGTCGTTGAGTGGTCGATTGAGGGCGGCAGCCCGAACGGTCTGGCCCGTCGCGGCTGGAAGTCCTCCATCATGAAGCCGGGCGACAAGATCACCGTGGTCATCAGCCC
>CANJKM010000126.1 GCA_947474805.1 Caulobacterales bacterium
CCAGGGATTCGGCCTGCCCGAGCCCGCCCTCACCTTTGGCATCATCCGCCAGGAGAGCGGCTTCGACCCCAGCGTCCGGTCGCCGGTCGGCGCCCGCGGCATGATGCAGTTGATGCCGGCCACCGCGGCGGCCGTGGCGCGAAAGATCGGCGTCGCCCACAGCCCCGCCCGGCTCGACGAGCCCGACTACAATATGCGGCTTGGGGCCAGCTATCTTGGCCAGATGATCGACGGCTTCTCAGGCTCCTATGTGATGGCTGTGGCGGGCTATAACGCCGGTCCGGGACGGCCGGCCCAATGGGTTTTGGACTGCGGAGACCCGCGCGCGGCCTTGACCGACCCGGCCGACTTCATCGAATGCATCCCCTTCTCCGAGACTCGAAACTACGTGATGCGGGTGATGGAGGGCATGTCGGTCTATCGGGCGCGCCTGAACGGCGGCTCGGCCCCGCTCGACCTCGCCGCCGACCTCAAGCGCGGCGTATGGACCCCGGCCGGCTATCAGCCGCTCTCGGCCACGGCGACGCCGGGCTATCAGCAGACGCCGAGCGGCTACACCATCCTGGGTAGGTCCGCGCCGCCCGAGCCCATCGCGGAGCGCTCAACGCCGACAAAGACGGGCAAGGCCTCGGCCAAGTCGACCAAGGCCTCCGCAAAGAAGGGTAAGGGCAAGACGGCCAAGGCGTCGAAGCTGCGCGGCAAGGCGTCAGCGTCGAGGGGCAAACCGTCCAAGGGCAAGGCCGGCAAGGCCAAGCCCTCCAAGATCAAGAAGCGAAGCTAGGTCTTCAGCAGGCCGTAAAGCAAACTGTCGAGCACCAGGGCCTTCAGCGTTTCGCGCTCGGCCCAGGGGAAATTTGAACGGCTGATCAAGAGCGAGGTGAGGCCGTGGGCGCTCATCCAGGCGGCCTGGGTGGCGGCGTCCACGTCTGTGGTCCGCAGCCGGCCCTGGGCGGCGATCTCGGCCACCGATTCCCGGAAGCGCTCGTAGGTCTTCAGCCCCAGAGCGTCGAGTGCGGCGGCCTTCTCTTCCGACAGGATGGCCTCGGACGGGTTGAAGACCAGCAGATAGGTGCGCGGCTGGGCCAGGCCGAAATCGACATAGGCCTCCAGAATCTTGCGCACCCGCACGATCGGATCGGGCTCGGTGGCGGCGATCGAGTCGTTCTGGGCGATCACCTGGGCGAAGGCGCTCTGGGAGATCTCGACCAGGATTTCCGACTTGTCGCGGAAGTGCATGTAGAGCGCGGTCGACGAAACCCCGACCTCGTCGGCGATCTTGCGGATGGTGGCGCCCTGATAACCGTATTCGATGAAAATGCGTTGGGCCGCGTCGAGAATCTCCGCCCTGCGGAGGTGCCCGTCGCCTTTGGCTTTGCGCGCCGATTTGTTCGGCTTGTTCACTAACACAGTCAGAGCCGCCCCCGTGGCTAAGGCCGCCGTCCTCTCGGCCAGCCTCGTTAGACTAGAAGATCGGCGTTACGTAAACTCATACGCAACCTCGCATTGAGATCGCCGCCATCGCAACTTTAGCTTCAATCTCTAGCCATGGCCACTGTAACGCGACTCGGCCTGCACGATGTAGTCTCGCGTGATGGGGGCGGCGTCGATCTTCTTTGTCAGCTGAATCTGGAAGACCATGTGTTTGCGATGGCGGAAGGTGCTCTCCGCGCCCGCCAGATAGAAGTCGAACATCCGGCAGAACCGCTCGTCGTACTCAGCCGCGATCTCGTCCCACTGCGCCCGGAAGCGCTTGCGCCACTCCTTGCAGGTGTCGGCGTAATGCATCCGCAGGATCTCGACATCGGTCACGATCAGCCCGGCCGCCTCGATGTAAGGCAGCACCTCCGACAGCGACGGAATATAGCCGCCCGGGAAGATATATTTGGCGATCCAAGGGTCGGTGCGCCCGTTGCCGCGCGACCTCCCAATCGAATGCAGCAACATAACCCCGTCGTCCTTGAGCAGCCGCGCACAGGTGTCGAAGAAGGTCTGGAACTGCGGCTTGCCGACGTGCTCGAACATGCCCACCGATACGATGCGGTCGAACGGCCCCTCGACATCGCGGTAGTCGCGCAGCTCGAACTTCACCCGACCGTCGAGCTTCTGCGTCTTGGCCTTCTCCTGGGCCAGCGCCAGCTGCTCGACCGACAGGGTGACGCCCGTCACCTCAACCTTCTCGCGCTTGCCGATGGAGCAGCCGAGGCCGCCCCAGCCCGATCCGATGTCCAGCACCTTCTGACCGGGCTCCAGCAGCAGCTTGGCGGCGATGTGGGCCTTCTTGGCTTCCTGCGCCTCCTCCAGCGTCATGTCGGGACGGGCGAAATAGGCGCAGCTGTACTGCATGTCGGGGTCCAGGAACCGCCGATAGAGGTCGTTGGAAAGGTCGTAGTGGTGGGCGACGTTCTTGCGCGAGGTCGAGCGGCTGTTGACGTTCAGGACCCGGGAAATCCGAGCCGCCACGCGCTCAAGCGGGCCAGCTTGGCGCCCCTTGCCGAGGTTGGCCCCCAGGAGTTCGAAAACACCATAGATATCGCCGGACAGGATCTCGATATCCCCGTCCATATAGCCCTCGCCGAGGGTCATAGACGGCGACAGAGCCAGTTTGCGGGCCACGTCCGGCTTGTTGAAACGGATGGAAACGGACGGACCGTCGCCGTCGCCGTAGCTGGAAACCTTCCCCTGGTGATCGGTCAGAGTCAGCCGGCCCTTCCGGACCAGGCGCTTCAAGAAACGGTCAAGCACGCAAATTCCCCCGACACCGACTTCAATCTATCGTCCATTATGCCCCGAGCCGACGAAGCTTAGCTAGAAGCTGGGTCATAAGGGCCGATTCCAGGAGCGAGACGAATGTGGATTCCCGGTTGGGACCTGGCGGCCCTGGTGCTGTTTCTGATCATCTGGCTCCTCTATGGCCCAGCGCTGAAATGGGCCTCGCAGAACGGCGGGTTGATCAACACCGACATGATCCGCATCCGCACCGCCTGGATGCAGGGGATGATGTCGCGCGAACAACGGATGGTCGACAGCCAGCTGGTCGGCCACGCCCTCAACTCAGCCTCCTTCTTCGCCTCCTCCAACCTGCTGCTGATCGCAGCCTCTGGCGGAATCCTGTTCGGGGGCGAGGCCGCGCGGCGTCAGCTTGAGCATGCGCCCCTGGTCGCGGCCGCCTCATCCCTCCTGTTCCAAACCAAGCTGGCCCTGATCGGCATCACCCTGGCGCGGGGCCTCCTGGCCTTCATCTGGTCGATCCGCCAGCTGAACTATTGCGCCGCTGCGATCGGCGCCGCGCCCAAGGCGGGAAGTCGGCCGGATATCGCCTCGGTCTACGCGGACGCGGCTGGTGAGCTCCTCACCCGCGCGCTTTCGGCCTTCAACGATGGTGTGAGGAACTATTATTTCGCCCTGGCGGCGGCGGCGTGGCTTTTGGGGCCGGCGCCCCTGGCCCTCGCCACCATAGGCGCGACCGCCCTTCTGGTCTGGCGCCAGTCGGTCTCGCCGGCCGCGCGCGCCGTACACCGACTGCGGGTGCTGCTCGACAGCCCCGAGCCGTCGCGCCCCCCTAGGAGCGTACGGCCGAAACGATCCGTGCTTGGGTGGCTGGATCGAGGTCGGAGTGCATCGGAAGACTCAGAACACGAGGAGCCTTAGCCTCGGTCACCGGCAGGCCGCCGGGCGCGCACGGATAGGATTTATAGGCCGTCTGCATGTGCAGCGGGCGCGGATAATAGGCTGCCGTCGGCACGCCCGCTTCGCGCAGCCTTGCAGCCAGCCCGTCCCGGTCATCGCTCTCGATTGTGTATTGGGCCCAGGTCGACACCCCGCCCGCGATCACCGTCGGCACGCCCACGGCGCCGGCGAGGCCCTCTCCGTAGCGCTCGGCCGCCTGGTTGCGCAGCGCGATCTCTTCAGAGAACACGGCCAGCTTCTCGATCAAGATCGCCGCCTGGATCGTGTCGAGCCGGCTGTTCATGCCGATGCGGACATTGTCGTATTTGTCGGTCCCGGCCCCGTGATTACGGAGCGAGCGCAGCACTTCGATCAGGCTGTCGTCATTGGTCAGCACCGCGCCGCCGTCGCCGTAGCAGCCGAGCGGCTTGGCCGGGAAGAAGCTGGTGGTGGTCACGTCGGCCCAGGCCAGCGGCTGTTTTCCGGCCAGGGCGCAACCGAAGCCCTGTGCCGAGTCCGCGATCAGCTTCAGTCCATACCGGTCGCAGATCTCCGCGATCCTGGGATAGTCGGCGGGCTGGCCGAACAGATCGACCGCGATTACGACGCGCGGAACCAGACGCCCTTCGGCCTTCACCGCCAGAATGGCGGCCTCCAGACTGGCGGAATCCATGTTGTAGGTGTCGGGCAGCACATCGACGAACACGGGCTCCGCCTCGAACCAGGGCACGACCTCGGCGGTCGCGGCGAAGGTGAAACTGGGCACAAAGACCGCGTCGCCCCGCCCGATCCCCCAGGCCATCAGCGGCAGTGCCAGAGCGTCCGTGCCGTTGGCGCAGGACAGCACATGCTTGGCCCCGCCGAAGGCGCCGAGCTGCCTTTCGAACTCCAGCACTTCGGGGCCCATAACGAACTGGCAATGGTCCAGCACCCGGGCCACGGCGGCGTCGATGCGGTCGCCCAGGCGATTGCGCTGGGCCTTGAGGTCGATGAAAGCGATCATGCGGCGGGGTGTGGGGCGCGTCGCGCTGCGCTGCAACACACATAAGGTTTCGCTCTGTTGCGCGGGCCTTCGCCCTTGTAAACGAGGGGCGTGACCATGCGCCCCGAACCCAACCCGACCACACTCACCACACGCGGTTGGGCCGATTACGCCCTGCTCGATAGCGGCGATGGGCGCAAGCTCGAGCGCTACGGCCGCTTCACCGTCGTCCGCCCCGAGCCCCAGTGCCTCTGGCCGCCCCGCCTGCCCGCCGAGGCTTGGGACAAGGCCGACGCAGTGTTCGACCCGTCGGACGAGGACGACGCCGGCAACTGGCGGTTCAAACAGACCCCGCCGGAAACCTGGCCCCTGTCCTGGGGCGAGGCGAAGTTCAACGCCCGTTTCACCAACTTCCGCCACCTGGCCTTCTTCCCCGAGCAGGCGGCCAACTGGGAGTGGATGCGCGCGCGGGCGAAAGCCCGGCCCATGCGGGTCCTGAACCTGTTCGGCTACACCGGAGTCGCCAGCCTGGTCCTGGCCGCCGCCGGGGCGGAGGTGACCCATGTCGACGCCTCCAAGCGCGCGGTGGCCTGGGGCAAGGAGAACGCCGCCCTTTCGGGCATCGAAAACATCCGCTGGATCGTCGAGGACGCGCGCAAATGGCTGCAGCGCGAGGAGCGGCGCGGCGCCAAATACGACGCCATCGTGCTCGACCCGCCCAAGTACGGGCGCGGCCCCACGGGCGAGGTCTGGCGGCTGTTCGAGGACCTGCCCGAGCTGACACGGCTCGCGGCGAGCCTGCTCTCCGACGAGGCCGATTTCCTGCTGGTCAACGCCTATGCGGCGCGAATTTCCGGCCTGTCGCTGTCTCACCTTTTGGCCGCAACACTCGAAAATCGCGCGGGAAAGATCGATTGGGGCGAGCTGGCCCTGGCCGAGGACGGCGAGACTGGCCGGGCGCTGGGCCTGTCCTTCTTCGCCCGCTGGAGCGCGACATGAGCCGCGCCATCACCTCCCTGACCAACCCGACCGTGAAGGCGGTCCGGGCCCTGCACATGCGCAAGGAGCGCGAGGACACCGGCTTATTCCTGGCTGAGGGCCTGAAGATCTGCACCGAAGCGGTCGAGCTTGGCCGCGCGCCGAAGATCCTGATGTTCGGCAGTGAGGCCGCCTCCCACCCCGTCCTGCAAAGGATCGCGTCCGTCACGCTGGAGCGAGGCGGCGAGGTGATCGAGGTCAGCCGCGAGGTCCTGGAAAAGGTCTCGCGGCGCGACAACCCGCAGACCGTCGTCGCCGTGTTCGACCAGGTCTTCGCGCCGATCGAAACCCTGGACGGCGGCAAGGCCGACTGCTGGGTGGCGCTCCAGGCCGTGCGCGACCCCGGCAACCTCGGGACCATCATCCGCACCGCCGATTCCGCCGGCTGCGGCGGGGTCATCCTGGTCGGCGACTGCTGCGATCCCTATTCGGTCGAGGCGGTGCGGGCGACCATGGGCTCGATCTTCGCCCTGCCGCTCTACAAACTCTCGGTCGAGGGCTTCCTGAACTGGCGCAAGCTCTGGCCGGGTTCGGTCGTGGGCACGCTTCTCAGCGCAACCACCGACTACCGCGACGCCGACTATCGCCGCCCGACCATGATCCTGATGGGCAACGAGCAGCAGGGCCTGCCGCGCGAACTGGCCGCGGCTTGCGACGTGGCGGTGAAGATCCCCATGCGCGGCCGGGCCGACAGCCTGAACCTGTCGGTGGCGACCGGGATCATGGTCTATGCCGCGACAGGCTAGGTCCCGCGCGGTTTGGCCCGCGTCGTCGGCGGCGCCTCCAGGGGGTTTTCCGGCCAAGGGTGGCGGGGGTAGCGGCCGCGCATATCGGCCCTGACCGCCTTCCACGAGCCCGACCAGAAGCCCGGCAAATCCTTGGTCACCTGCACCGGCCGCCGCGCGGGCGAGAGCAGGCTTAGCGTCAAAGGCACACGCCCGTTGGCCACCGTCGGGTGGACAGCGAGGCCGAACAGCTCCTGCACCCTCACCTCCACCCTCGGGCCGCCCTCGGCGGCGTAGTCGATGGCGGCGCTGGTTCCGGCGGGGGTCGAGAAGCGGGCAGGCAGGGCGGCGTCGAGCGCGCGCTGAACGTCCCAGGGGATGAGCGCCCTCACCGCTCCATCGAGCTGGTCGGCCGGCACTCCCAGGGTCGAGCGGCCCTCCAGCAAGGGAACCAGCCAGTCGTCGGCCCGGGCCAGCAGAACCTCGTCCGACAGATCCGGCCAGGCCTCGCCCTCCAGGACGTGCATGAAGGCGAGCCGGGCGCGGAAATCCAGGGCGCCCTCCCCCCACGGTAGGGCGCCCAGGCCCTCGGCGCGGACCCGGTCGATCAGGGCGGCCGACAGCAGGGCCGCGTCGGGCTTCTCGACCAGTCGCTCCTCCAGCACCAGAGCGCCGAGTTTCCTCAGGCGGCGCGCCCGCACCTTGCCGTCGGCGCCGGTCTCGACCCGCGTCTCGGTCTCGATCTGGTGCGCGAAAGCCTCGGCGAGCTCCAGGGGATCGAGCGCGGCCGCCAGCAGGATCCGGTCCCGCGCAGCGCCGCCGCCGAGTTCGCCCACCGCCAGCCACGGTTCGCGCGCGAGAGCCTCGTGCGCCTCCATGAAGGCGCCCCGACCGCTCATCAATCGATATTCGCCCGGCTTGCCGCGCGCCTGGGCGATCCGCTCGGGATAGGCGGCGGCGAGCAGCAGAGCGTCGCCGGCCTTGCCGCCGGTGCGCTTGATCCCCTCGGCCAGCCGCGCCCAGCGGTCGGCCAGGGCGCGGGCGTCGCGGGCGCGAGGCGTGCGGTCGGCGGCGAACCGCTCCAGCCGCTCGTGCAGATCGACTCCGGTCCCGCCGAGCCCGCGTTCGCTCAGCACAGCGGCGGCCTGGGCCGCTCGCGGCGCTTGACCGGCGGCGGCCCCCACCACGACCATATGGGCCAGCCTCGGCGGCAGCGGCATCCGGGCTAAGGCCCGTCCGTGCGAAGTGAGCGCGCCCGCGGCGTCTAGGGCGTCCAGCCGCAGCAGCAGCGCCCGCGCCTCGGCGAAGGCGCCGGCGGGCGGGGCGTCGAGGAAGGCCAGCCCCTGCGCGTCCCTGGCGCCCCACTGGGCCAGGGCCAGGGCGAGGCCCGACAGGTCGCTCTCCAGGATTTCGGGACGGGCGAAGGCCGGTAGGGCGCGGGTCTCCGGCTCGTCCCACAGGCGGTAGCAGACGCCGGGCTCGGTGCGTCCGGCCCGGCCCCGGCGCTGGTCGGCAGCGGCTTGGGAAACACGGACCGTCTCCAGCCTAACCAGGCCGCTGGACGGGTCGTAGCGCGGCACGCGGGCGAGGCCGCAGTCGACCACCACCCGCACCCCCTCGATGGTCAGGCTGGTTTCGGCGATGGAGGTGGCGAGCACCACCTTGCGCTGGCCGGCCGTGGCGGGGGCGATGGCGCGATCCTGTGCGGCGGGCTCCATCGCGCCGTAGAGGGGCGCGAGCACGGTGTTCGGCGGCAGGCGGCCCTCCACCAGGCTCTCGGTGCGGCGGATTTCGCCCTGGCCGGGCAAGAAGACCAGGATGCTTCCCGTCTCCTCGTCCAGGGCCTTGCGCACGGCGCGGGCCGCCTGGTCCTCGATCCGGCCGGCGGGGTCGCGACCGAGGTAATGGGTCTGCACCGGAAAGGCGCGCCCCTGGCTTTTGACCACCGGCGCGCCGCCCAGCAGGGCCGCGACCCGCGCCCCGTCGAGGGTGGCCGACATGACCAGCAGGCGCAGATCCTCGCGCAGCACGCCCTGGGCGTCGCGGGCCAGGGCGAGGCCCAGGTCGGCGTCGAGGCTGCGCTCGTGGAATTCGTCGAACAAGACGCCCGCCACGCCCTCCAGCTCCGGGTCCTCCAGGATCATCCGCGTGAAGACACCCTCTGTGACCACCTCGATCCGGGTCGCTGCCGAGACCTTGGACTGCATCCGCACCCGAAAACCGACGGTCTGGCCCACTGGCTCGCCTAGGGTCTTGGCCA
>CANJKM010000127.1 GCA_947474805.1 Caulobacterales bacterium
CTCGCGATGGCGTGCAGTTTCTCGACGGGGAAGTTCACTTCCTCGAGGATGTTCAGCATCTCGCGGCCCACGTTGCCCGTGGCGCCGACGACGGCTACGCGATAGCCCATCGGTAAATCTCCGCAAACTGGGGAGCCGGGAAACCCGGCTTTAGAAGGGGCGTGTGGTTACGCCTTCGCAGGCGCGAAGACAAGCGCAGCGCGGCCACAGTGCGTCACTACTCTCGTCATCGCCCGACTTGATCCGGCGGCCCAAGCGATGACAGCCAGGCCGAAGCTATGACTTGGGTCCCCCGGTCCGCCTTGCGGCGGCCGGAGGATGACGGCGTGGGTGGATCAAGCGTCGACCGGTTCGAGGGCCGGATAGTCGGCATAGCCCTCCGCGCCCGTTCCGTAGAAGGTCGCGTAATCGGGCGGGTTCAGCGCCGCCCCCTTACGCAGCCGCTCGGACAGGTCGGGGTTGGCGATGAAGGTCTGACCGAACAGGACCGCGTCGGCCCAGCCTGCGTCCAGGGCGGCCTGTGCGGTTTCGGCGTTGAAGCCCTCATTGGCGATATAGGTCCCGCCGAACGCCGCCTTCAGCTTCGGCCCCAGGCTGTCGTCGCCCAGCTTCTCGCGCGCGGCGATGAAGGCGACGCCCCGCTTGCCAAGCTCGCGGGCGACATAGGTGAAGACGGCTTCCAGATTGCTGTCGCCCATGCTGTGGGCGTCGCCGCGGGGCGAGAGGTGAACGCCGACCCGATCCTTGCCCCAGACCGAGATCACCGCGTCGGTCACCTCCAGCAGCAGTCGGGCGCGGTTCTCGATCGGTCCGCCGTAGGCGTCGGTCCGCTTGTTGGTGCTGTCCTGCAGGAACTGGTCGAGCAGATAGCCGTTGGCGCCATGAATCTCGACGCCGTCGAAGCCGGCGGCCTTGGCGTTTTGCGCCCCCTTGCGGAAGCTCTCGACCACGCCGGGGATTTCGTCGGTCTCTAGGGCGCGCGGCACGACATAGTCGCGCTCGGGCCGCAGCAGGCTGACGTGCCCCTTGGCCGCGATGGCGCTCGGGGCCACCGGCAGGGCGCCGTCCTGGAAGACGGGGTCGGAGATACGGCCGACATGCCAGAGCTGCAGGAAGATCCGGCCGCCCGCCTCATGCACCGCGTGGGTCACGGCCTTCCAGCCCGCGACCTGTTCGTCCGACCAGATCCCCGGCGTGCCGGGATAGCCGACGCCCTGCGGCGAGACCGAGGTCGCCTCGGTGAGGATCAGACCAGCCGAGGCGCGTTGACGATAGTATTCCACCATCAGGGCGTTGGGGATGCGGCTCTCGCCCGCGCGGGTCCGGGTCAGGGGCGCCATCAGCACCCGGTTGGGAAGCTGAAGGTCGCCAAGGCGGAGGGGATCAAACAGGCTGGGCATGGCGGGGAGACCTTGGACTTAATTCAGGAACAGGTCCTGTTGCGGTTCCACATGTAGCCCGCCCGCGCCGACATGCAACGCCTCCCGCCGTCGATTTTTCTGAGCCCCGCGGCAGGCGCCCGGAGGCGGCCTTCACCCCTCGGAAACCACGTCGCTTAATCGAGTGTCCATGCCGTTCTGGCAAAGCTTGCCCAACGAACCACTCAAGGGCGGCCAGAATGGACGGCTCCAGCTTTCACCACCGCAGGGCGACCGACCCCCAGCGCTCCAACGGCGCGGACCTGTTCCGCAAGCGGGTGATGGTCACCGGCGGGGCGGGATTCCTCGGCTCGCACCTGTGTGAGATCCTGCTCGGCCAGGGCCATGACGTCCTGTGCGTCGACAACTATTACACCGGCCGCCGGTCCAACATCGAACACCTGTTCTCGAACCCCCGGTTCGAGGCCATGCGCCACGACATCACCAACCCGCTGTTCGTCGAGGTCGACGAGATCTTCAATCTCGCCTGCCCCGTCTCGCCGGTTCACTACCAGTTCGACCCGGTGCAGACGCTGAAGACCAGCGTCCACGGCGCGATCAACATGCTGGGCCTGGCCAAGCGGACCAAGGCCAAGATCTTCCAGGCCTCGACCTCCGAGGTCTATGGCGACCCCCTGGTCCATCCCCAGCCCGAGACCTACTGGGGCCACGTCAACACCATGGGCCCGCGCTCCTGCTACGACGAGGGCAAGCGCGCCGCCGAGACCCTCTTCTTCGACTACAACCGCCAGCACGGGGTCGAGGTGCGGGTCGCCCGCATCTTCAACACCTACGGCCCGCGCATGCACCCGAACGACGGGCGCGTGGTGTCGAACTTCGTCATGCAGGCCCTGGCCGGCCAGGACATCACCCTCTACGGCGAGGGCAGCCAGACCCGCAGCTTCTGCTACGTCGACGACCTGCTCGACGGCTTCCTGAAGCTGATGAACAACGACCAGAACTTCATCGGCCCGGTGAACCTGGGCAATCCGGTCGAGTTCAGCATCAAGGAACTGGCGGCCGAGATCCTCGACCTGACCGGATCGCGCTCCAAGATGGTGTTCCAGCCCCTGCCGGGAGACGACCCCAAGCAGCGCAAGCCGGACATCACCCTGGCCCGCGAGGTTCTGGGCTGGGAGCCGAGGATCGCCCTGCGTCAGGGTCTGGTCCGGACCATCGACTATTTCGACCATCTGATGCGCGAGAAGATCGCGGTCTGACGCCTTTTCCTTACCCCCACCCGGGTAAGGCGGCTGAAGAGCCGGATGGGGCGGGGTCCCTCCACCCCGCCCCTGTCGCTCCCGGCCTTGGGGGCTTGAAGACAGGCGCCCCGCTAGGCGCCTCTCCCCCTGTCATGTAAGGGCTTTCCCCTCTATCGGGGGAATCCATGGCGAAAACCGAAGCGAAGCCCAAGGGCTCGATGGCGCTGGTCGTGGCGGCTTCGGCCGCCGGCACCGCGTTTGAATGGTACGACTTCTTTCTGTTCGTGCCGCTGGCCGGGATCATCGCCAAGACCTTCGCCGCCGGCCTGACCGGCGCGGCCAGCCTGGTCTTCGCCCTGGCCGCCTTCGCCATCGGCTTCGCCTTCCGCCCGGTCGGCGCCCTGATCTTCGGCCGCATCGGCGACCGGCTGGGCCGCAAGGGCGCCTTCATGGTCACCATGAGCCTGATGGGCGCGGCGACCTTCTGCATCGGCCTGCTGCCCAGCTACCAGTCCATCGGGGCCTGGAGTCCGGCCATCTTCATCAGCTTGCGCATGATCCAGGGCATCGCGCTCGGGGGCGAGTGGGGCGGGGCCGCCATCTACATCACCGAACACGCCAAGCCCGAGCAGCGCGGCGTCATGGGCAGCTGGCTCGGCGGCTCGGCCGCTTTCGGTCTGGCGGGCGCGCTTCTGGTCGTGCTGGCGGTTCGCACCGTCACCGGCGAGGATAAGTTCGCCGCCTGGGGCTGGCGCCTGCCCTTCCTCTTCTCCTCCATCCTCCTGGCCATCTCGATCTGGATCCGGCTGAAGCTGTCGGAGAGCCCCATCTTCGCCAAACTGAAGGAGGAAGGCGGCCGCTCGACCAAGCCCTACACCGAGAGCTTCCTGGTGTGGGACGGGCTGAAGCGGGTGCTGATCGTCCTGTTCGCCATCATGATCGCCCAGGGCGCGGTCTGGTACACCTGCTTCTTCTACGCCCAGTTCTTCCTCGAGAACGTGGTCAAGACCTCGCCGCCACTGGTGAACCTGATCATGATCGGGATCTGTTTCGCCTCGGCCCCGATGTACGTCTTCTTCGGCTGGCTCTCCGACAAGATCGGCCGCAAGCCGGTCATGCTGTTCGGCATGATCCTGACCGTGGTCGCCGCCTTCCCCGGCTTCCAGGCCATGACCGTCTTCGCCAACCCAGACCTTGCCCGCGCGGTGGCCGCCTCACCCGTGACCGTGGTCGCCGACCCCGACACCTGCTCGGTGCAGTTCGACCCGGTCGGCAAGCGCCAGTTCAGCTCGGGCTGCGACATCGCCAAGAACGTCCTGACCACCTCCGGCGTCTCCTATAAGAATGTCGCCGCCCTGCCCGGCACGCCGACCACGGTGAAGATGGGGGTGTTCAGCTTCCCCTCGCCCGAGGGCGGCGGCCTTTCGCCGGCCGATCTGAAGGCGCTGAAGGCCGACACCGGCGACCGGCTAAAAGCGGCGCTCGCCAACCAAGGCTATCCGCTCAAGGCCGAGCCGAAAGAGACCAACACCCTCGGCCTGATCCTGGTGCTGCTGGTCCTGTCGGTCGGGGCGACGGCCCTCTACGGCCCGCAGGCGGCGGCCCTGGTGGAGATGTTCCCGACCAAGATCCGCTACACCGCCCTGTCCCTGCCCTATCATATCGGCACCGGCTGGGTCGGCGGCTTTCTGCCGGCCACCGCCTACGCCATGGTCGCGGCCAAGGGCGATATCTATTACGGGCTCTGGTACCCGGTCGTCGTAACCACCGTCGCGATCGTCACGATGTTCCTCTTCCTGCCCGAGACCAAAGGCGAGACGCTGGACTTCTAGGAGAGGGTCCCGGCCTCAGCGCCCAGCGCCTTCACCGCGGCCATCGTCTCGGGATCGGCGGCGTCGCTGATCCATACGATCGTCTCGCCGGCGACAGCCCAGCCGGCCAGCTCTTCGATGCTGGCCGCGGCGTTGCGGTGGGCGTCGCGGCGGGCGTAGTCGGCCACCTCGGGGCGGCCGCCCACCACCCGGTCGGCCCCCACCAACGCCCGTAGCGCCCCCAGCGTCAGCCGGTCGGGGTGGTCGCAGGCCAGGAACAGCACCCGTCCCTCGGGCGCGATCTGCTCGGCGCGCATGATCGCCAGCGCCAAGGCCTCGGCCCGGTCGAGGTCTCCCTCGGCCGCCGCGTGGGCCGCCGGACCGCCAAGAACGTGGCGCCACATCGCCCGGCGGGTGGAAAAGTCCGGCACCTCGGCCTTCATCCGGTCGCGCAGCCGCTCCGAAAGTTCGGCCACCCCGTCGAGCCCTTCGGGCAGGCGGCTCTCGATCTGGGAGCGCAGGCGGGTCGCCAGCACCGGGGCCGCGCCGCCCGAGCCGATGGCGATCACCACCCGGCCCCGGTCGATGATGGCGGGGGTGTAGAAGTCGCAGAGCGCCGGCCGGTCGACGACATTGACCAGGGCGCCCGCCGCCCGCGCCACGGCGGCCAACTCTTCCGCCGACCCGGTTTCGCCCGGCTGGATGAAGGCGAAGCGGAAGCCGGTCAGCGCGCCCGGCGCCATCGCCTGCTCGGGCGTCATCCCGACCACCTGGGCCGCCGACTGCTCGAACAGCCAGGCCTTGGGATGGTGAGCCGGATCGTCGCCGATCAGGGCGATGCGGGCGCCATCGAGCCAGAAGAAGGCGGGAAAGGACTGCATCGGCTAGCTCTGGTCGAGGTCGCCGGGCCTGTCCACATCGAACAGCACCCCGTCGTCGGGCGCCTCGACGCGCACCAGCGAGGAACCGAGCCGCTCCAGCAGGCGGCGCGCGCCGCGGTCGCCCTCCAGCTTCAGCATCTCGCCGAACAGGCCCACCGACAGGGCGGCGGGATGACCCATCTCGCCCCCGAACACCGGGATCGCCGCCGGGGCGCCGCCCGCCAGCGCCTCTGTCAGGGGCGCCAGCACCGAATGCGGCACGCGCGGCATGTCGCCCAGAAACACCAGGACGCCGGTGCGGTCCTTCGGCAGGGCGGCGATCCCCGCCTTCAAGGAGGCCGACAATCCCTGGCTCCAGGCCTCGGCCCGAACGACCGTCAGGGGCCTGGCGCCCGCAAAGGCCCGCGCCGCCTGCTCAACCATGGGATCAGCGCCGCAGACCAGCGTCACTCCCTCGACCGGAGCGGCATAGGCCACCGCCAGGGCGCCCTCGATCAGCAGTCCGCCGCGCCAGGGCGCCAGGAGCTTGCCGCCGCCGAAGCGCGAGCCCGCCCCCGCCGCAAGCACCAGAGCCTCCAGATGGGCCTTCGCCATGCGCGGTATTGTTCCCTATATTGACCCCATGAGCCCCTACGACGCCCCGCTCGCGCCGACCAGCCCCGTGATCCCGCGGACGGCCAAGCGCGACCCGATGGTGGATACCTTCGGGCGCTCGATCCGTTATCTGCGCGTATCGGTTACAGACCGCTGCGATCTGCGTTGCCTCTACTGCATGCCCGAGATGATGACCTTCCTGCCCAAGGCGGAGGTGCTCTCGCTCGAGGAGCTGGAGCGGCTCTCCACCCTGTTCGTCGAGATGGGCGTCGAGAAGCTGCGGCTGACCGGGGGCGAGCCCCTGATGCGCAGGGGTTTGATGCAGCTGGTCCAGCACCTCTCGGCCTTCCTGAAGGATGGCCGTTTGAAGGAGCTCACCCTCACCACCAACGGCACCCGCCTGACCGAGTTCGCCCAGCCCCTGGCCCAGGCCGGGATCAAGCGGATCAACGTCTCGCTCGACACGCTCGACCCGGACAAGTTCCGCCGCATCACCCGCAATGGCGACATCAAGCGGGTCCTGGCCGGGATCGCGGCGGCGCAGGCCGCCGGCCTGCAGGTCAAGATCAACACCGTGGCGCTGGCCCAGGACAATCGCGCCGAGATTCCCGCCATCCTGGCCTGGGCCCACGGCCAGGGCTGCGACATGACCCTGATCGAGACCATGCCGATGGGCGAGATCGACGAGGACCGCACCGATCAGTTCGTCTCACTCGCCGTGGTCCGCGACGACCTCGCCTCGATCTGGACCCTGACCGACCTGCCCGACCAGACCGGCGGCCCCGCCCGCTATGTCCGGGTCGAGGAGACCGGCCGTAAGCTCGGCTTCATCACCCCGCTCAGCCATAATTTTTGCGACAGCTGCAACCGGGTGCGCCTAACCTGCACCGGCACGCTTCACACCTGCCTTGGCCAGGACGACGACACCGACCTGCGCGGGGTGCTCCGCGCCAACCCGGACGACGACGGCCCGGTGCGCGAGGCCATTCGCGGCGCCATCGTGGGCAAGCCCAAGGGCCACGACTTCCGCATCGGCAAGGGCGAGGGCCCGGCGGTCTCCCGCCACATGTCGACGACCGGCGGCTGATCGCTTGGCTCGCGTCCTCCTGTTCGGCCCCCTGCGCGACCTCGCCGGCTGGCGCGAGAAGACCGTGGAGGCGAGCTCCCTCTCCGGCCTCCGCGCCGCCCTCCAGGCACAGGACCCTCTCCTCGGCGAGGCCTTGTCGGGCCCCGGCGTGCAAGCCGCCGTCGACAAGGCGATCGTGCGCGGCGAGGCGCCCCTCACCGCCCTGACCGAGGTCGCCTTCCTGCCGCCGATGAGCGGGGGATGAAGGTCGTCCTTCAGAGCGGGCCCTTCGACCCCGGCGCGCTCCTCACCGCCTTCACCACGGGCCGGCGCGAGAGCGGAGCCGTGGTCAGCTTCACCGGTCTGGCCCGCGCCGAGGGCGGTTCCACCGACATCCTGGAGCTGGAGGCCTACGAGGGCTTCACCGAGACCGCCATCCTGGAGATGGCTGAGGCCGCCGTTAAGCGCTTCCACCTCGACGACGTCCTGGTTCTGCACCGCGTCGGTCCGATCGCGCCGGGGGAGGCCATCGTCTTCGTGGCGGCCGCCGCCGCCCACCGCCGCGAGGCTTTCGAGGCCGCCGACCAGCTGATGGACTATCTCAAGAGCCGCGCCCCTTTCTGGAAGAAGAGCGTCGGCCCGGGCGGCGCCCGCTGGATCGAACCGACCGCGCGCGACAAGACCGACGCTGAGCGGTGGGACCAACCTGACCCCCTCACCTAACCTCTCCCCGCCGGGGAGAGGGAGGGGACCCGCGAAGCGGGGAGGGTGAGGGGGCTCTTCCTGCCCGCCTCCGCCCGCGCTAAACCGCGCCAGACCTCTTGGAGCCCTTCGCCATGTCCCTCGTCCCCGGCGGCAAGTTCGACCCCGACGCGCCCGTCATCCCGGTCCGCGTCGCCGTCCTGACCATCTCAGACACCCGCGACGAGGAGAGCGACACCTCCGGCACGGTGCTGAACGATCTGGTGGTCAAGGCCGGGCACCAGATCGCCGCCCGCGGTCTGGTCCGGGACGACGTCGAGGCGATCCGCAAACAGATCAAGGCCTGGACCGCGTCCGGCGAGGTCGATGCGATCATCACCACCGGCGGCACCGGCCTGACCGGTCGCGACGTTACGCCCGAGGCTGTCACACCCCTGTTTGACAAGGTGATAGACGGCTTCTCAGTGGTCTTCCATCTGGTCAGCTACCAGTCGGTCGGCCTCTCGACCCTGCAGTCGCGCGCCGTCGCGGGCCTGGTCGACGGGGTATTCGTCTTCTGCCTGCCGGGCTCGAACGGCGCCTGCCGCGACGGCTGGAGCGTGATCGGGCCCCAGCTCGACAGCCGCCACCGCCCCTGCAACATGATCGAGCTGATGCCGCGCCTGATGGAGCGATAGGTTGGGAAAACTCACCCACCTCGACGACCAGGGCCGCGCCCGCATGGTCGATGTGTCGGACAAGCCCGATACGGCGCGCGAAGCCGTGGCGGAGGGCCGGGTGACCATGTCGGCCGAGACCCTGGCGCTGGTCACCACCGGCAAGGCCAAGAAGGGCGATGTCATCGCCGCCGCCGAGATCGCCGGGGTGATGGCCGCCAAGCAGACATCGGCCCTGATCCCCCTTTGCCACCCTCTGGCCCTCTCCTCGGCCAAGGTCTCGGTCGAGCCGATCGAGGGCGGCCTCAAGGTGACCGCTCGGGTCAAGACCACC
>CANJKM010000128.1 GCA_947474805.1 Caulobacterales bacterium
GCCGTCGGGCCGTGCGCCGCCCTGATCGAATGCAGCCCCAAGACCGGAAGGATGCACCAGATCCGCGTGCACCTGGCCCACCTCGGCCTGCCGATCATCGGCGACGCCCGCTATGGCGGAGCCTTGATGGTCGGGGGCCAGCCCGCGCCTCGGCTGTTGCTGCACGCCGCCGCCCTGACCTTTCCGCACCCCGAGGGCGGCCGTAAGCGGATCGAGGCGACGCCGCCGGAGGATTTCGTCGAGACGGGCGTGCTGGGCGGGTTGGAACGGAACGCGATCGGTCTCCCGGTCATTTCCACAGGATGAAGCAGCTCCTCGTCGCCCTGGCCTCGGCCGGCGTTGTCGCCTCCAGCGCCATCGCTTGCGCCACGACCGCGCCCTACAGCCCGGCTGTCGCGCCGGGAAAGGTCGGGTATTTCGAACAGCAGATCGAGCCCGAACGTTACCGGATCAGCTATCGCGGCCCGTCCGGCATGGGCCCGAACGAGACCGAGGACCTGGTGATGCTGCGCGCCGCCGACCTGACGCTGTCGCACGGCTATGACTGGTTCCGCATTGTCGAACGCTATGGCGAGGCGGCGGCGCCGACCCGGCCGCGCTTCTCCTTCGGCGTCGGCGGCGGCAGCTATGGGCGCGGCGGCGGGGTGGGCGTCGGAACCTCCACGGGTTTCGGCGGCGAGCAGTCCTATGTTTCCAACCTCGAAATACTGATCGGGCGGGGCGCCAAGCCCACCACGCCGGACGCCTATGACGCCCGCCAGGTCTCTCAGGTCATCCGACCGCGCGCGCCTGCCTGACAGCGGGCGGGTTTGCGGGCTATAAGCCCGCATGGTCGAAATCCTTCTCGTGGCCCTCGGCGGCGCCTTCGGATCCATGATGCGCTATCTGGCGGGCAAGGGGTTCGTGCGCGCCTTCGGGCCCGACCATCCCTGGGGCGCGACCTTCATCGTCAATGTGGCCGGCGGGGTCCTGATGGGCCTGCTGATCGGCATCCTGGCCGCCCGCGCAGGCGGCGGGGAGCGGGTTCGGCTACTGGTCGGCGTCGGGATGCTGGGCGGCTTCACCACCTTTTCCTCCTTCGCCCTGGAGGCCGTGATGATGATCGAGCGCCGCGCCTACGGCTTGGCCGCCGGCTACATCATCGGCTCCGCGGCGCTGTCGATCCTCGGCGTCATGGCCGGCCTGCTGATTGTCCGGAAGCTGGCGTGAGGGAGGTCCAGACCCTCACCGTCGCGGCGGCGGAGGAGGGGGTGCGTCTGGACCGCTGGTTCAAGCGCCGCTGGCCGCACCTCAACCACATCCAGGTCCAGAAGCTGGTCCGTTCGGGCCAGGTCCGGGTCGACGGCGGCCGGGCCAAGGTCGACACAAGGTTGGCCGCAGGCGCCCAGGTACGGGTGCCGCCGCTGCCCGACCCACCCAAAGAGGGCGACCGCGAAGCGCTCACCGACCGTGACGCCGCCTACGCCAAGTCCCTGGTGCTGTGGGAGGACGAGGAGGTCCTGGCGCTGAACAAGCCTTCGGGCCTGGCGGTGCAAGGCGGGACCAAGACCCTGAAGCACGTCGACCGGCTGTTGTCGGCCTGGGGCGAGGGGGTGGACCGGCCGCGCCTCGTCCACCGCCTCGACCGCGACACCTCGGGGGTGCTCCTGCTCGGCAAGACCCCGGCCGCGGCGGCCAGCCTGGCCCTGGCCTTCGCCAAGCGGCAGACCAAGAAGATCTACTGGGCCCTGGTCATTGGCGCGCCCGAGCCCGCCCAAGGGGTGATCGAGCTGCATCTGGCCAAGCGCGGGGTCGGCGACCGCGAGATGGTGGTGGTGGCCGATCCGCTGGACGACGACGCCGACACGGCGGAGAGCGAATACGTCACCCTGGCCACGGCGCCCGAGGCCGCCTGGATGGCGCTGCGCCCCCTGACCGGCCGCACCCACCAACTCAGGGCCCATATGAAGGCCGTCGGCCACGCGATCCTGGGCGACCCCAAATACGGCGACGCGGCCTCGGGCGCGCTGTCGGCCGGGCTGAAGCTGCAGCTGCACGCCCGGAGGCTGATCCTGCCGCATCCGACGCGTGGGGTGATCGACATCAAGGCGGCGATCAGCCCGCAGATGCGGGCCGGCTTTAAGCGTTTCGGCTTCGATGAGCATTCCGCGCCGGGCGATCCTTTCGAGCAGCCGATCCCGCGTGGGAGCCGGCGGTGAAGCTCGCGGTGTTCGACATCGACGGCACCCTCGTCGACAGTCGCGCCATCATCCAGACAGCGACCGAGATCGCCTTCGGCCGTATGGGCCTCGTGGCGCCGGTCTACGACCAGGTCCGGCGGGTGGTCGGGCTCGGCCTCGGAGAATCGCTGGCGATCCTGGCGCCCGATCTGGACGCCTCGGGGCATCACGAACTTCTCGAACATTATAAGATTGTATTCAATACCTTGCGGCAGGAATCGGACTACCACGAACCGCTCTACGAGGGCGCCGCCAAAACCCTCGCGCGGCTGGAGCGGGGCGGATGGCGCATCGCCATGGCGACCGGCAAATCGCGGCGCGGGGTCGAGTCCATCCTGGCCACGCATGACTGGCACGCCGTCTTCCATTCCACCCATTGCGCCGAGGACGGTCCGTCCAAGCCCGATCCCGCCATGGTGCTCGCGGCGATGACGGCGCTGGGCGCGCGTCCCGAACAGACCATCATGATCGGCGACTCCGTCCACGACATGGGCATGGCCAAGGCCGCCGGGGTCTACGCCCAGGGGGTGAGTTGGGGCTTCTGCACCCGCGAGGAGGTGCTCGGAAGCGGCGCCGACCATTGCGCCGACTGCTTCGAGGAACTGGACGCGGCGCTGGACAGGTTCGCGCGCGGATAGCTAAGGGAGGCCATGGCCGCCCCAATCGATCGACCCAAACGCTTCTACAAGATCGCGACCACGGAGGCTGTGGACGGCGGTTTCGGGATCAAGCTCGACCACCGGCCGCTGAAGACCCCGGCCGGCAAGCCCTTCGCCCTTCCGACGCGCGCCCTTGCCGAGAGCATCGCCGCCGAATGGGAGGCGCAGGAGGGGGCTATCGACAGCTCCGCCATGCCGATCAGCCGGCTGGCCTTCACCGCCATCGACCGGGGCTCGGAGGTTCGCGCCGAGCTGGCCGAGGAGTTCGCCCGCTACGCCGGCTCCGACGTGCTCTGCTACCGGGCGGAGCATCCCGTCGCCCTGGCCACGCGCGAGGCGGTCGAATGGGATCCGTGGCTGGACTGGGCGCGCGGCGAGGGGATCGCGTTGGAGCCCACCACCGGCGTTGGCCACAAGGCCCAGGCCGAAGCCTCGCTCAAGCGGGCGGAGGCGCTGGCGCTGGAGTTGAACGATTTCTGCCTGACCGGTCTCGTGGCCGCGACCGCTTTGCTCGGCTCGGCGGTGCTGGCGCTGGCAGTGGTTTGCGGGAAGCTAACCGGCGAAGAAGCCTACGCCCTGGCCACTCTGGACGAGCGCTTCCAGAAGGAGCAGTGGGGCGTGGACGCCGAGGCGGCGGCGCGCACGGCCGCACACCAGGCCGAGGCACGGTTGCTCGAAATGTGGTTTAAAATCTTAGCCTAGACCGCTGCTTTAAAAGCCGCTTCAGCGGCGTCGCTCTTCAGTTTTTCCGCCACAAGGAAGGCCAGCTCCAATGCCTGTTCGCCGTTCAGGCGCGGGTCGCAGTGGGTGTGGTAACGGTCGGCGAGTTCGCCTTCCGACAGGGCCCGGGCGCCCCCCAGGCATTCGGTGACGTTCTGGCCGGTCATCTCCAGGTGCACGCCGCCGGGGTGGACGCCCTCGGCGCGGGCCACTTCGATGAAGCTCTTCACCTCCGACAGGATGCGGTCGAAGGGGCGGGTCTTGTAGCCGTTGGCGGCCGAGAGGGTGTTGCCGTGCATCGGGTCGATGGCCCAGACCACCGACTTGTCCTCGCGCTTGGTCGCCGCCATCAGGGCGGGCAGGCGGGCCTCAACCTTGTCCGAACCGAAGCGGCCGTAGAGGGTCAGGCGGCCGGCCTCGTTGCCGGGGTTCAGGGCGTCCACGATGCGGATCAGTTCATCGGGCTCGACCGTGGGGCCGATCTTGATCCCGATCGGGTTCTTGATCCCCTTGCAGAACTCGATGTGGGCCCCGTCAAGCTGGCGGGTGCGCTCGCCGATCCAGACCAGGTGGGCCGAGGTGTCGTACCAGTCGCCCGAGGTGGAATCGACCCGGGTCATGGCCTCCTCGAAGCCGAGCAAGAGGGCCTCGTGGCTGGTGAAGAACTCGACCTGGTGGAGGGTCGGGTGGCTCTCCGGGGTCACGCCGATGGCGCTCATGAAGTCGAGCGTCTCGGAGATCTTGTCCGACAGGGCGCGGTAGCGGGCACCCTGGGGGCTGCCATCGACGAAGCCGAGCGTCCAGCGGTGAACGTTGTCGAGGTCGGCGTAGCCGCCGGTGGCGAAGGCGCGCAGGAGGTTCAGGGTCGAGGCCGACTGGGCGTAGGCCTTCAGCAGGCGCTGCGGGTCGGGGATGCGCTCTTCGGGCGTGAAGCCCATGCCGTTGATGTTGTCGCCGCGGTAGGAGGGCAACTCGACGCCATCCTTCACTTCCACGGGGCTGGAGCGCGGCTTGCCGAACTGGCCGGCCATGCGGCCGACCTTCACCACGGGCTTGCCGCCGGCGAAGGTCAGGACCACCGCCATCTGCAGGATCAGGCGGAAGGTGTCGCGGATATTGTCGGCCGCAAACTCCTTGAAGCTCTCGGCGCAGTCGCCGCCCTGCAGCAGGAAGGCGTTGCCGTTGGCGACATTGCCCAGGAGGGTCTTCAGGCGGCGCGCTTCGCCCGCGAAGACCAGCGGCGGCATGGCGCGTAGCTCGTTCTCGACGCGCGTCAGCTCGCCCATGTCCGGATAGTCGGACGGGATGTGCTTGGCGGGCTTGGCTCGCCAGCTCGAAGGGGTCCAGCGCTCGGTCATTGTGGGCACGCGAAAAACTGCAATTCAGGACCGGCGGATATAGGCCATGTGCGCCTAAAGCGCAAAGTTCAGCCCCTCAGGAGCGCGCCGCGCGTCCCGCCGCGATCACCGCGACGCAGGCCAGGGCGGCCAGGGCCAGCCACCATTCCTGCCAGGCGCCGAAGCTGAGCGCTCCCACCACCAGATAGGCCGATAGGCTGGCCGCCGCCGCCGCCGCCGCCGGGCGGTCGACGGCCTCGAGCTTGTCGATTCGGCCGATCAGCCAGACGAAGAAGGCCGCCGCCAGGGCCGCGCCGGGCAGGCCGAGCTCCAGCCACAGCTGCATGGCCGCGTCGTGGGTGTGCAAAGGGATGGCCGGGAATGCGCGGCTGGCGTCCAGGCCCCAGCCCCACAGCGGCCGCTCCAAGATGCGGTCGGCGGCGAACCGCCAGAGGGAGACGCGCGCGCCCCAGCTCTCCTTGCCGATCTCGCCCTGGGCGATGTGCAGCGGGTCGAGCGGGGCGATCCAGTGCACCAGCAGCGGCGCCAGGGCGAAATAGGCCGCAACCCCGCCCAGGAGGATGAGCAGCCCGATGCGGCCGGTCTTCCAGACCAGCAGGAAGACGGCGCCGGAGACCAGGAGCGCCAGTATGGGGGTGTTGACGTTGAGCCCGATAGCGCCGGCCACCATCCCGGCCAGGATGGGCAGGGCGGCCAGGGCCAGCCGCTCGCGGGTCAGGAACAGGGCGACGGGGAAGAACAACAGGGCCAGAACGTAGCTGACCCGGGCCACATTGCGGGGGGCGAAGTCCGGCCGCACCGGCTGGTGCGCGGCGGCGCGGATGGCCTTGTAGAGGGCGGCCCCGGTCATGGCCTCGACCAGGAGGATCAGGCCGACGACGGCCAGGCCGGCGCCCAACGTCATAAGCCCTCGCCGCGCCCACAGCGGCGACAGTCCGAGCGCCGCCACCACGAAGGCGGAATAGAGGGCCAGCTCCAAGACCAGCTTCACCGCGGTGACCGTCTCGGGGTTGAGCTTTCCGTCCGGTTTGATGGGGGAGAAGACGCTCCACCAGCTGGAGGCGCAGGCCCAGAGCACCAGGGCGAGGAGGGCCATCAGCCCATGCAGGGGCGGACGGCGGGCGCGAAGGGTCGGCAGGCAGACGAGGCCGGCGGCGGCGACCAGGGGCGCGAACCCCTGGTTGCCCAGATAGGCGACGAGGGGGGTCATGACGGCGACGACCATCAACACGACGCCGCGCCAGGCGCCGTCGCCGTTCCGGTCGCTGGGCCAGACCTGACTCATTCGGCGGCGGCGAGCTCGGGCGGGGTGTATTTCTCGCGCAGGGTGACCAGTTCCTCGGCGGCGGTCGGGTGGACTGCGCAGGTGGCGTCCCACTGGGCCTTGGTCAGGCCGGCCTTCACGGCGATGGCGGCCAGCTGGATCATCTCGCCAGCGTCGGGCCCGACGATATGGACACCCAGCACGCGGCCTGTCTTGGCCTCGACCACCAGCTTCATCAGCATCCGCTCTTCCGAGTTGGCGAAGCCGGACTTCATAGGCCTGAACCGGGTCAGATAGACATCGACCCCGCCGCCGAACTCGTGCCTGGCCTCGGATTCGGTGAGGCCGACCACCCCGATCTGGGGCTGGGAGAAGACGGCGGTGGCCACGTCCTTGTGGTCGAAGCTCATCGGCCGATTGTAGAATTCGGTCTCGGCGAAGGCCTGGCCCTCGCGGATGGCGACGGGGGTCAGATTGATCCGGTCGGTCACGTCGCCGACGGCCCAGATGTGGGGGACATTGGTGCGCGACTGCTCGTCCACCTTGACGGCGCCGCCTTCGGTCAGCTCCACGCCCGCCTTCTCCAGCCCGAGACCCGCGACATAGGGCTCACGGCCGGTGGCGAACATAACCTGGTCGGCCTCGATCTTCATGCCCTCGGTGAAGCAGCTGACCAGGCCCTTGTCGGTCTTCTCGATCGACAGGTGGCTGCAGGAGAGGGCGACGCGCAGGCCGCGCTTGCGGAACTCGTCGGCGATATGGGCGCGGACATCCTCGTCGAACCCGCGCAGCACGTTGGAGCCGCGGTAGATCAGGGTCGTCTCGACCCCCAACCCGTGGAAGATACAGGCGAATTCGACGGCGATATAGCCGCCGCCGACCACCACGATCCTTTTCGGCAGCTCCTCCAGGTGGAAGGCCTCCTCGGAGGTGATGGCGTGCTCGATGCCGGGAAGCTCGGGCACCTTGGGCCGGCCGCCGGTGGCGATCAGTATCTTGGCGGCGGTGATCGGCTTGTCACGGCCCTCGACCTCGAGCGTGTGTGGGCCGGTGAAGCGGGCCTTGCCCTGCAGCACATCGACCCCGGCCTTGGCCAGGTTGGCCATATAGATACCGGACAGGCGGGAGATCTCGATGTCCTTGGCGACGAGGAACTTCTTCCAGTCGAACTTGGCGTCCTCCTGGCCTGTCCAGCCGTAGCCCTTGGCCAGTTCGAACAGTTTGGGGAATTCGGAGGCGTAGACCATCAGCTTCTTGGGAATGCAGCCGCGCACCACGCAGGTGCCGCCGACGCGGTATTCCTCAGCCACAGCGACGCGGGCGCCGCTCATCGCCGCCAGTCGGGCGGCCCGCACCCCGCCGGAGCCGGCGCCGATGACGAACAGGTCGTAGTCGTACTTGGTCTCGGGCATCGCTCACCGTCTCACGGAAACAGGATCTCGACTCCTGCGTCGGTCCCCAGAATGGCCTCCTCGGCCAGGTCTAGGAACAGGCCGTGCTCCACCACCCCGGTTACGCCCTTCAGCCCTTCGGCCAGGTGGGCGGGGTCGGGGATGGCGCCGCAGGCGATGTCATAGATGAGATTGCCCCCATCCGTCAGGAAGGGCTCGCCATTCTTCATCCGCAGGGCCGGCGCCATGCCGATATCGCTGTCGGCCAGGGCGTCGCAGATGCGCAGGGCGGTGGTGGCGTGGCCGAAGGCGACGACCTCGACCGGCAGGGGGAATTTGCCCAGTTGAACCACTTTCTTGCCAGCGTCGGCGATGACCAGGCAGCGTTTGGAGGCTTCCCACACAAGCTTCTCGCGCAGCAAAGCGCCGCCGCCGCCCTTGATCAGGGACAGACCTGGGCCGATCTCGTCCGCGCCGTCGACTGTGAGGTCGAGCGTGCGGCATTGATCGAGCGTGGTCAGCTTGAGTCCGAGTTCCAACGCCAGGCCTTCGGTGGCGCGGGAGGTGGGGACGCCGACGATCTTCAGCCCTTCCTTCTCCACCCGCGCGGCCAGGGCGCGGACGAACCAGACGGCGGTCGAGCCGGTGCCGAGACCGACGGTCATGCCGTCCTCGACCCGCAGGGCGGCCGCTTCGCCCGAGTGGCGTTTCTGGTCTTCGCTCATGGCGTCTTCATCTTGTCGCGGAAGCGCGCCGCCCAGCCGGGAACTTCGACCTGGGTCGCGCGGGTGATGGCCAGGGCCCCGGACTCGACATTGCGGGTGACGACCGAGCCCGAGCCGACATAGGCCCCCGCGCCGACGCTGACCGGCGCGACCAGGGACGAA